>CAYJGX010000036.1:2765-18974 GCA_964369795.1 uncultured Spirochaetaceae bacterium | reverse complement strand
CGTGTTGCAGAGACTTGCTCAAGTTATATCATGGAAAATATAGCATTTGTTAAGAATGATTATTGTGTGGATATTTTTATCTTTGTCGTCGTTGGCTGATTGATAAATACCATTGAAGTAATCGGATATAAAAGAAGAGGAGCAATAGAATGAGCGTGAGACAGCGCAGAATCCTAGAAAAAGTTTTACCCCTTGTTATCCTCGTTGGCTTATTGGCCGTATCCTTTATTTCTGTCATGATATTATTGCTTGTTAACGAAACAGATCTTTTACCCGTCGATGTCCCTCTTTATCTTGTAATTAATGGAGCGCATTTCATAGGAAGTTGGGGGCTCTTTTTTTATATTGTCGTGCTTATTTATCAGGTATCTCTAGCTAGAGGGGTCAAAAAAATTGCGGATCGAAAAAGAATTTTAAATCGATCTATTTTTGTTTTTATTGTAATTGCCTTTTTGTTGATGATACTTAAGTACGGGGGAAATTATTACTTTCAAGATCGGTTAACAAAATTAGAGAAAAATTATGATTACGCTTCGATATTTTATGGGGAAGGATCCGCTGCATTTTTAGAGGCACGTAATGTATTTGATTATGCTACACAAGAAGATTTAGATGGCTATAAATTTTCTCGTATTCAAGAATTGCAAAATTTAGTGGACAGAGCAGAAAATGCCTTTTCTTTGTATTTAGAATACGACAACAAAATGCACATCGATAAAAATCGACTCAATATTGTCGTACAGTCAAAAAGTGAGATATCAGCATGGAACTTTAAGCTTTCAAATTCAAGAAATCATACAAATGAAATTATTCCCTTTTCGTTGGGGGAAAAATATCTTATGGTGGAAAAAGCTGCCGCACTGCTAAATGAGGCACAAGTTAGAGACGAGGTTTTACCTGCTATTGAAGCATACGAAATTTATGAAAAAGGGACAATTCACAATCCAAATGATGATGAATTTCGTGAAGGGCGTGCCAAATCTAAAGCGATTGTCGATAGCTTTGTTTTTTATCGTTCAAACATCAAGCTATTGTTTGAAAATCCATATTTTACAGGGTTTAATTTTAAGAATACACCATTTACAGATGCGCAAGGGAACCTAGTCAATGAAAAGATATCGGCGGAAAAAGTCGTATTGTATAATGGCGAGTACTATTTTCAAGGGGTTGTTGTCGAGGGGCGAAATGCAGATGAATCTAAACTTTTGTACAAAATAGAGAGTGATTATGCAAAAAGAGAGGGAAGTAGACTTACTTTTAAATGTTTAAATTTAGCAATAAAAAGATCCGATTACAGGCAAGGCGTAGTTCAAGAGGCCACAGATTCTATTTATAGCGAAGGGGTCCCTTTTAAATGTCCGAATTTTGCTATTCAAGCTTTTTCGGAACAAAAGATTAAGACGTTAGATCAGGGGATGATTATTTCAAGCCTATTGCTCTCTTATTATTCTCCTTCAGATCCTGAATATATCATGCTTTGGGGGCACCTTATCCTCTTGTTTGTAGAGATTATTTTGATGGTGACCATTCCTGTGTGGGTCGTTTTAGTCTCATTAGAGGCGAAGTCAAGAAAATCATTTTATTATTATTCAAAGAGAGTTGTGGCCTTTCCTATTTCGGTTTTAGGTGTTTTTATTGTCTATACTTCAATACGAGCTTATGTTGCTAAGATAATAGAATTGTTAGTGGAATATTTGAGTATTATAGAAACCTTTGTTGTTTTAGTTATCTTTTGGGGCCTCTTTACCCTTGTTATCTTCCTAATATATATACATCGCAAGAGAATAAATAAAATTTAGCTCTTGATTCTTTCTATTTTTGCACCAAGAGAAAGAAGTTTTTCTACTAAATTTTCGTAACCTCGTTCAATTTGATAGACATTGTGAATGATGCTTTCTCCATCTGCCGCAAGAGCGGCTAACACCATCGCCATGCCCGCACGGACATCGGGAGAGGTTAATACGGTGCCATGCAGGCGTGCGGGGCCACTTACGACCGCTCTGTGTGGGTCACAAAGAACAATTCTAGCGCCCATTTCAATTAGTTTATCGACAAAGAACATTCGAGATTCAAATAACTTCTCGTGAACTAAAACGGTTCCCTCTGTTTGTGTCGCAACAACGGTAATAATACTCGTTAAATCGGCAGGAAATCCTGGCCATGGTGCGTCATCAATCTTAGGAATCATTCCGCCTAAGTCCGATTCTACCTTTAAAGGCTGGTTGGCAGGAACAATAATGTCATCGCCCTCGGTCTCCCAGTGGATTCCTAGGCGTGCAAAGTTGAGGCGTATCATTCGCAAGTGTTTATTGCCTGCATTTTTTATAGTTATTTTGCTGTGTGTGATAGCCGCAAGTCCAATCCAAGAACCGACTTCCATAAAATCGGAGCCAATAGTGAAATCGCAACCGTTTAAAGTTTGTTTTCCCTTTATGTATAAAATATTTGAGCCAATTCCAGTGATTTCTGCTCCCATTAGGACAAGCATTTCGCAAAGGTCTTGAACGTGGGGTTCGCTTGCTGCATTTCGGATAATGGTTTCGCCCTCTGCAAGAGCGGCAGCCATGATTGCATTTTCGGTTGCAGTTACAGACGCTTCGTCTAGGAAAATGTCGTTTCCAACTAGGCGGTTGGCCTTAACTTCGTATTTTCCGTCTATGTTAACTTGTGCGCCTAATTCTTTGAAGGCGAGAAAGTGGGTGTCGAGGCGCCGACGGCCAATAACATCTCCTCCTGGAGGAGGTAGAATCACTTTGCCCGTTCTTGCTAAAATTGGGCCTGCGAATAAAATGGAGGCACGAATGGCCTTCGCAAGGTCGGGTGAGATTTCGGATTCTACCGATTTTGCATGAAATTCAATGACGCCGGGTTCTAGTATGCGGTTATCGACACCGATTTGTTTGAGGATGGTACACATCACCTTTACATCTTCGATGAAAGGGATGTTTCTTAATATTACTTTTTCTCCTGTGAGCATGGTTGCTGCGATACAGGGGAGTGCTGCATTCTTATTTCCACTAACCGTTACGGTGCCGCTAAGGGGGAATCCCCCTTGAATTTTATAACTGTTCATGCGTTATTTTAACATAAAGATATTGAATAGACAAGAGAAGATGGGTATCATAAAAATATGAAAAGAAAAGAAATAACCTTAATTCAACCCGATGACTTTCATCTCCATATCCGAAATTTTCCAGAGGCGGCGGCCTACTTGCGAGAGACGGCTCTTGCTTTTAAACGGGCAATTATTATGCCAAATACCTTGCCGCCGATTGACTCGGTAGAAAGAATGTTGGCATACAAAGGGGAAATAATATCATCACAGCCAGGCTTCGAACCCCTCATGACCTTTAAACTCAGTGAATCGATGAATCCAGATCTTATTGCGAAGTTTAAAGGGGCGGGAGCACTAGCGGGAAAATTATATCCGAAAGGGGCAACAACAAATTCGGAAGATGGATGTGATTCTATTAGCGAAATGTATCCTCTTTTTGAGGCGATGCAAGATTGCGGATTAGTGCTTTCGATTCACGGGGAGGAGCCATCTTCTCCCGTTTTTGAAAGGGAACGCTCTTTTTTGCCTGTTTTAAAGCAAATCTGGGGAGATTTTCCAAGGTTAAAAATAGTTTTAGAACATCTATCAACAAGAGAGGCGGTAGAAACGATTTTAGAGGCACCAGAGACGGTTGTGGCGACAATTACTTTACACCACTTAGTTGCAACACGAGAAGATATGCTATCTGCAAGCATGAACCCGCATTATTACTGCAAACCTATTTTGCAAAATGAAGCCGATCGGAGCGCGATTTTGCAAGCCGCTTTTTCTGGAAACAAAAAGTTCTTTTTCGGGAGTGATAGCGCTCCTCATCTTAAGCAAAACAAGGAAAATGGAAAGGCAGCCGCCGGTGTTTATTCGGCGCCGGGGTTGTTGCCCGCCCTCGTGCAGTTATTCGACGAAAATGGCGAGCTAGACAAACTCGAAGCCTTCACTAGTAAGACCGGCGCCCAATTCTACGGTTTACAGGAAAATAAAGAGCGAATTACTCTCATTAACGAAAAAATGGTTGTGCCAAACGAATGCGACGCCGTGGTTCCCTTTTTGGCTGGGAAAGAATTGCATTGGTCGTTAAAAAATGATAATTTAAAGTAGGAGATTTTATGAATATTATTCCAGCAATAGATATGATCAATGGAAAATGTGTCCGTCTGTATAAAGGGGATTACGACCAATGCACCATTTATGGCGAGGATCCAGTTGCCATGGCGAAAGAGTTTGAAGCCGTAGGCGCAAAAGTCCTTCATTTAGTCGACTTAGATGCAGCTAGAGAGCAAGGAAATAATCGCCAGACTATTAAGAAAATTTGTGAAAATGTAAATATGGTTGTCGAAGTTGGAGGCGGGATTAGAAAAGAATCCGATGTAAAAGAGTTAATTGCAGCGGGAGTTAAACGCCTCATTCTCGGAACAATCTTAGTTAAATCTCCAGATCTCGTCAAAACGTGGATTCAAAAATATCCTCAGGTCGATTTTATTGCAGGAATAGATGCGCTAAATGGTGAGGTCAAAGTTGCCGGATGGGAAAAAGGCAGCGGGCTACAAGATATCGTATTGGCCAAAGTAGTGCAGGAGATGGGCTGTAAAGGAATCGTTTATACTAATATTGCGAAGGATGGTACCCTAGAAGGACCAGACCTTGCGAGAACAGCAGAAATTGCAAACGCGTGCAATTTGCCTGTAATCATTTCGGGCGGAGTCAGCTGTCTAAACGATATCAAAAATGCGGCTGAGGCAAACGTAGAGGGCTTCTGGGGCGTTATTACGGGAAAAGCAATATACGAGGGTAGGTTGTCACTAAAAGAGGCGATAGCGGGGTATCAGAGTGAATAACAAAATCGAAAAACTCATCATCAAACTAAAGGACGGAACGATTATCGACGAAGGCTTTATGAACGAGAAAGGCTATAAAAAAAGTATCGAGCGAGGCGAATTATGGGTAGTCCATGGGGAGACAGGGCGACTTTTACCTTATGCAGAGGGAAGTTCTTTTCTGTCAATCACTTACAGCCAAAGCGGGTATGAAGCACACGTGGAGAACACTTTTATCGCAAAATCGGTTAAAAACTGTGGAAAACCTGTGGAAAAGGTGGATAACTCTTTAAATAACGAGGAAAAAATGAATAAATTAAACACAAGCCAAAAAAACGGCCAAGTCTTACAAGCTCTCTCTGAGGTCATCAAACAGCGACATGAAGAGATGCCAGAAGGCTCATACACGACGCACCTCTTCAAATCAGGGGGGGAAAAAATCCGAAAAAAGACGGGAGAGGAGGCCATCGAGCTCATTCTTGCAACAGAAAAAAGTGAAATCACTTATGAGGCGGCCGATTTAATTTACCACCTTATGGTTTTGCTTGAATCCGAGGGAATTTCAATTTCACAAGTAATGGCCGAACTGGAGAAACGATAATGATTGGAATAATGGGAGCAATGAACGAAGAGATAAATGCTTTTTTAGGCGAAATGACTGTCGCCCTCAAGGAAAAAAAGGCCGGTCTCAAGTTCTACATTGGAAAACTAGCCGATCACGATGTGATTGTTGTTCATTCAGGAATCGGGAAGGTCAACGCGGCCTTAGCCACTCAGATATTAATCGACCGCTATAAATGCCGAAAAATTGTTTTTACAGGATTAGCGGGTTCAGGAAGGCGCGACATTGCCATAGGCGACTATGTCTTAGCCGACTCTTTAGTTCAACACGACTTTGACCTTCGCCATTTTGGTCGAGAAAAGGGAATGGTGCCTGCAGTAGGAAAATTTATGCAGGCAGATAAAGAACTCAACCGAATCCTAGAAGAATCCATTGTCGAGTTAGGCAAAGAGAAGCCAGGATTTGGGAAATTTAATAAAGGGATCATTGCAACGGGGGATTTATTTGTCGCCGATTCTAAAGTCCTAGCCGAAATAACCGCCGAATTTAATGCTGCCGCGGTCGAAATGGAAGGAGCCGCCATGGCTCAAGTCTGTTTTCTAAACGAAGTTCCCTTTGCCGTTTTGCGAACCATTAGCGATAATGCCGACGAGACGGCTCTCTCCGACTTTAAAGCGGTCTTAGACAAGGCTTCGGTCGAAGAGGTCGAGATTCTCAAAAAAATGCTTACAAAACTAAATTAAAGAAATGCAGAGGCTTTTATCGAAGCCTCTTTTTTTAGGTTAGAATTGATAATATAAGTCATTGTCGTATTGTTTAATAGGTCGATAAAAGTGGCGAAGCAAAAAAGGATGGGGGCAATTCCTACCAATGTGATGTATTCGTTATTTTCTGTCTTTAAAAGGGTAGAAATTAGAAAAATACTAGCAATAATTCCCTGCCGATGAAAAGCGCCCGTAAAAAACGAAAGTAAAAAACTAAGAAGAGTGATCAACAAAACAGATGAGAAACTTAAATATGTGAGACTCGTATATGAATTCATAATTAACAATAACGAAGAAGATGTGACAAAGGCCGTTCCCGCTCGTCCAAAAAGAAGTGCAAACGAGGTCGTCGCGACATTTATTTTTTGATCGATTTTTAAATTTTTTTCGTTATGGATTAGTGTTAAAGGAGCCGTGTAAAAGAGGTCTCCAGCGAGAAGAGAGGCGAAGAGAGGAGTCATCATCCCAAATAAGATTTTATATGGATTTTTGTTCTTTGTTGTAAAATAAATGACAAGAGGGTAGGCGATAAAAAGTAAAATAGCAGAAATAACTAGATATAAAGTAATGAGTTGCCCAAAACGATATAAATGGGTCATTTGTCGAATTGCAAAAGACGAGGCTAATGTAATAAAAAAGAGGCCAATGAAAGAATATTTTGTCCACCAACTATTGATTATATTGAACAGGGTAGAAAAGGAATCAAACAATTCGGCAATCGGCCTTGTCGCATCTTTTCTCGTCCTTAATGCAAAAGCGATAATGATAGACAGAACGACAAGCGGTAATAAAAAATGTCCTTCTGTAAAAAAGACGGTAAACTGGTTCGCTGGAAAAATTGAATTTAAAAATTCAAGAGCGCTAGGAGTTACAAGCGGCGCTTCCTGATTCGGTTCGATAGGAATTGCATCTAAAAGATAGGCAAGCCCTGTGCCTAAAAGAGCAAATGCTAGGGTTGTTGCCACAATATAAAGGATGGAACTTTTTATAATTTTTCCTGCAATTTTTTCTTTTAATAAGTCAAAAAAACGAATGGTAAAGGAAAAGAAAATAAGAGGAAAAAGCAAATATTTCCCAATGCTAATCATAAATAACGAAATTGTTTCTATAAAAGACGCATTTTCAATCCATGACATAGGAAGTAGGTAACCTAACAAGAGGGCTAAGGTGATAGAGACAAGTGTTCGAATCCAAATTTTCATGAAAACTCCTTATTTAAAAAGTGAAAAACGGCTTTTCTCTTTGCCGCCGCGAATCCAGCAATTTTTTTTATCGGATGATAAAAGCGTCTCGTGAATTAAGGGCGTGAGCTCCGAGAGACTCTTTTCTTCAAGATCAAATGCGTTAATCGTATATTTAGTATTTTTATCGGCAATAAGTTCGTCGATATAGTTTGATAGAGTGTTGTGCGCAATTTTGTCTAGCATAGAAGAACCCTTCTTTAAGTCACACAGAATAGGAATGAGCAGTCCTCCCTCTTTTCGGTTGAAAATGGAGTCGAGTTGTCGAATTTGTAGCAATCGTTGTTTAATTTGTTGATCGATCATTTTCGAAAAATTTGAAAATTTAGAGTAATCAATCCCCTGTTCGGAGGGAGAAAAAACTAGCACGGCAACATCTAGTGAATATTTTGAAAGATTTTCATTGTAATAGGCTCCAAAGGATGCTAGCGAGGAGTTTTTGTTGATGTTATGGATGGAATAGTTTTTTTTGGTGCTAAAGCTTTCAATGGGACCTGAGGCCCAAGCGTTTACATGCAAGTTTTCTATTGCAAAAAGAGTGTTTGCAAATTGAAAAACATTTGATTGATAACAATCTGAGATTAAAATTTCTTTCATAATAAATTATACCGTTATTTCTATAGAGTTTCAATAAAAGACGCGAGTCTATATTCTGCTTTTATTAGAGAATCGTGCAATTGCAAGTATTCTTGATAATAATCCTCTAGGTTCGGGCTTCCTCCTTCTATTGTGGTTTTTAGAACTTGATTGATGAGTCGTAAATTTAATAATACTTCGGTGGGTTCTAGGTTAAACCATATTACCTCGTTGTATTTGTTGATGTTTAGTTGTTGGATTATCGTTGGATTCTTTAGCGTTAAAGTGAGTTCGTTCTTGTTTTCGTCAAGAATTTGTAATAAATTGACAAGTCTATAAAGTTCGTTTGCCTCTTCGGGGTCATCGTAATAGCGTTTTGCAATGTATTTGACAAGTTCATTGAGGCTAAGCGTTTGATAGTAGCCGGGGTCAATCTTTTTTATCGCTAAAATGCTAGCCCATGCAAGCGCAAGAGTAAAAGTCTGAGGGTATAGCGTCTCTTCTCGCAAAAAGAAGCTTGCAACATTTGAGGAATAGGACTCTTTCACCTCTCTTGCCGTAAAAAGCAATTGCAATGTTCGTTCTAGAGCTGTTTCAATCGAGGAGAGTATTGCCACTTGAATTTTTTTGGGTATAAGAGATGTTTCTAGTTTTTTTGCTTTTTTCGCAAATTCTGCCGACTGTTTAGCTAAAAAGGCAGAGAGATCAATTTTAATTTCTTCCTCTAACGATTGATGGGCTAAAGAGAATAACTGGGGGGACAAAATAGAGAAAGCGGCATCAAAGAATGGGCGTAAAGTATAAACGGTTGCCTCAAACGCGAGATCATAAATGCCAGATCCATTTAAATCTTTGTGAAGGGCAGCATAAGATCCATCAGAGTCGCTTACCTTGCGAAAATTTTGAAAAACCTGGTATTCATATCCAGAAAGCATACAAACGAGCCCTTTTTCTCTTAATTCTTTAGCACTACGTATGTAATCAAGCTGAGATTTGACTTCGGTGAAAAGGATAAAATCCTCGTCCTGTGGTTCAGAGGTAACAGAATAGATAAAATCATATAGCGAGTTGTTAAGTTGCTTGTCTGCCATTTTGTCTTTAAAGGGAACTGCAAATTGAATGCTACCAAAAGTAGAGTCGTAGCAGTTGTTATAAACCACCAAAGAGTTTTCGGTTTCGGTAAAATTGCTATAGGCAAAAACATTTTCATTTAGATTGTTGTTTGAGTCATTAAAGTCGTAGAGCCTAAAGTTATGCACTTCGGAGTAGAGTGCTCTTTGGTGAAGGAGGGGAAAGATCTCTTTTTCATGGCGCTTGATAAGGTATTCGTCTGGTTTTTCATCCCAAAGTGCTTTTTTGAATTCCATTCCATATTTTTCATAAAATCCTTCGATTTGGCCATGCCCAATCATCGGCAAACCTGGGAGCGTGCACAATAGCAAACAGATTCCAAAATATTTATCATCTTTGCCAAACTGTTCGGCGGCCGTCTCCTCGTCGGGGTTATTCATAAAATTGACATAGCGTTTTAAAATTTGAGGATCAAATTCTAAGGTCTCTTTTATTAAATAACGATATTGAGCATTTTTTTCATCACGTAACATGTGCATAAAGGCAGAATTGTAGACCCTGTGCATCCCGAGGGTTCTAACAAAATACCCCTCAAGCATCCAGAAGGCTTCTGCTAACAACAAGGTGTCAGGAGCCTCTTTTGCGATTCGATCGACCACCTCTCTCCAAAATTCTTGCGGGAGAAGTCGATTAAATTCTGCTGTAGAAAGGGCAAATTCGGTACGCGTTGCTATATCTCCACCTTGCCCAGGAGCAGGGTACCAAAGGCGTTGAATATGTTTTTTTGCAAGTGTCATTGCCGCATCGAATCGGATGACGCTAAAGTTATGAGCCACATGTAAAATCGTTTGGATAATGGCTTCCCGAGCCTCTGGGTTTAAGTAATCAATTTGAGCCGTGTCATTCCAAGGGAGTCCTGTGCCATCGTTTCCATGGTAAATGTAGCGTTCTTCGCCCGTTTTAAAATTAAGGCGTTTAAAAACAACGGCGCAGTCGCTTCTGCTGTAATATTTGTCTTCTAAGTAAATTCCAATATCGTCTCGCCCGCTTAAATTTTCGCCGCTAAAAGAATAGTGAGGAATGGGATTGTAAGGGAGTTGTAGAAAGCGATCTGGGTGTTCAATCATCCAGCGTGAGTCTAGGGCGGTGTGATTGGGTACCATGTCCGAGGCGAGGCGAATCCCGCGGGCATTACAACGAATTTTTAACTGTTGCAAGGCCTCCCAGCCTCCCAAACTTTCGGCAATGGTATAGTCGTAAAGAGAGTAAGCGGAAGCCTCGGCGTCAAAATTTCCATAAATATGTTTAATTCGTTTAGAGGCGTGGCTTCGTTCCCAAATACCAATGAGCCAAATGGAGGTAAAGCCTTGCTTTTGAATTGCATCTAACTCTTTGTCCGGGATTTCATTTAATTTTGATATTTTTGCCTCATATTTTTGAGATAACTGGTCTAGCCATACAAGGGTGCTCTTAGCAAGCATGATAACATTTGGCATCCAATTTTTGTCGTCGGTAAAGGCTTCGTACTCGTCATTTAAAAGGCCAAAATCGGTCGTCTGTGGCGCACCTCCACCAAAGCCAGTGGAGACTGGCTTATACTCTTCTTTTAAGAAGTCGAGAGCCAAAAGAAGATCGTCTAGCATGCCGCCTAAATATCTTTTCCAGTTTGATTGAATTAAGGCGAGTTGATCATATAAAGAAGCTGGAAATTTTAGGAAGGGGGCACGTAAAAAAGCCAATAATGAATTAGTAGAACCATCGAGGGAGGGTAGATCTTCAAAGAAAGTGTTAATCGAAGAAAAAAAGGCTTGGTAATTTGCATCTTCTCTTAGCTCACTATCGGAGAAGAGGTCCACATATTCGCTCATTGCGGGATTCATGTTGTTAAGGCGAATAACAATAGATCGAATAAAAAAGTTAGAAAGAGCTTGCGGGCTGTCTAATTGGGTTTCGCAAGGAAAGACTTTTGAAATTTTGCTTATAAGCTTCTCTTGCTCCTCTTTCGAGAATTGGCTTTTTAATAGATTTGAAAACTGAAGAGCAAAATCTGGAAGTATTTGCGTTTGATACAAATCGAAGAGATGAAAATATATTTTGTTGATAAGGGCAATCGCTTGCAGGTCAGAGGGTTTTGCGTAACGATCTTTATCTTGTCTGACATTGTTGATTTTATAGGCGGCAAGGCGATACTCTCTATATTCTAAGAAAAAAAGGAGACTATCTTTGGTGATTCGATCTGACGCAAATTGAAAAATGGTTTTAGCATTTTTATTGATAGGGAACATTGGGTGTAGATTCATAGAGCCTCCAGTTGAGAATAACTTGTTAAAGTATAACACGCATTTTTAGATTTTACCATATAGAACGGTGAAATTCAGTTAGTCCTGAAATATTTTCTATCTGATGTTTTTTCCCTTTACTATCTGTGAAGTAGCCAGAAAAGCTGCCCACAAGTTGGCGAAAATAAACTTTTGCAATAGGCATCATCTTTAATTTTTGTGAAAATTCATCTTTTGGGATAAATTGGATGTCAATATTAAGGGCTTCATCATAAATTCGCCATGGCTTGAAGAGATTTTGAGTATCAAAGTCGAAAATGATGTTGTGGAATCGAGTCCGTTGCCCCTCTATCCAACAGGCGTCTTCTGGGAAGTAGCTTTCGTTGACAAGGGCAGCAAGATTGGCACCAAAGGATTCGCCCTTAGTCGTTTCTCCAGCCATGCTCGCCCAAAGCCAATTGGTTTCTCGTCGGAGGTAGCCTCCAGACCAGTCATAAATGGCTTTTGTCTTGCTTGCGCTAAGAGCAAGCGGAGTTCCTTTTAGGCAGATGTCAATTTCTTTCGCTTGAAGGGGAGAACATTTTTCGGTTAAAGTGAATCGATTTGGATCTTGAGGGTTGATGACACGCAGGGGCTTGTTCTCCCATCCATAATCGAAAGTAGCATTGATAATGAGTTTAGAATTGAAGTTGCAGTGGATTTGCAACTCTCCCTTTTCATGAGATTTCATCAGTAAGAGTTCTGCTTTTTTCGATTTAAAATCGACAATGTAATTATCTGGGTTTCGCTCAAAATTAAAATTTTTGGAAGGGAGCCCTTTTGCAAATTGCTTATATTGCATCCCAAGTTTTGTGTCGCAGTAAAAAGTAAAGACAGAAAAAGTATGAGCGAGATCGACAACCGCAATTCCAATGACAAAATCGGGATTAATGATACCAACGTAATTAAACTGATGGTAGGCAAATTTTTTTCTAATTCCTTTGATTTCTTTGTTAAAAAAATCTAACAATGTGAAATCTTTGTAATTCCAGATGATGGGTTCGTCTATTGAACCAAAAAGCACCTTGTTGTTTTCTGAAATAATCTTTTTCATATATACTCCTAACATAAGGATACTCTAAAAAGTGAAATACTGCAAATAATACTAGCAAAAAAATCAATCTAAGTTTATTATAGGATAGAGGTTTAAGATGAAAAAAGGTCTTTTATATGTTTTATTCTTTATATTGATGGCTGGGAATTTTTTAGTGGCACAGGATTTTGTCAGGGACGAACTCAATTCAAATTTTATGACAACCGTAAGCGAAGAATTTGCAACAACCGAGGGTAGCAAGTACAGAATATATTTATTTACCGCGGCACCCGGAGCCTCTCTTGCCGAAATATATTTTTGGTGGGGACACACGGCAATAATCGTGGAAGATACAGAGTTAGGCACAAAACGGGTCTACGATTTTGGAGTCTTTTCGATTCCAGAAGATGAACTATTGCTAACCTTTTTGCAAGGACGAATCGACTATTTAGTCGTCGATAGCCCGATTTATTTTGATGCACAATTGTATTCTAGTTTTATTAAAAGCGATAGATGGGTTTTTCTTCAAGAGTTTAATTTCGAACCTGCGGCCGCTTATCGGGTAGCAAAATATTTAGAAAACAATTCTGCTCGTGGCAACAATGCCTATTCCTATCATTTCTTTTATCAAAATTGCTGTACAAAAATTCGAGACTTAATCGACTACGCTATCGATGGACAATTATCTACCGCCTTAGATACCCCATCAACAGAAACATTACGAAGCCTCGCTAGATCCTACCTACAAGAGAGTTTTGCAGCAGATTGGGCTCTTCAATATTTTCTAGGCCCAGCGGTCGACAAAACGGTCACTCTTTGGGATCATTTATTCTTGCCCATAGAGCTAATGAAAGCGGTTCAATCATTTACATATGTCGACTCAAACGGAGACCAAAAAGCTCTTGTAAAGGCAAATCATCAAGAAGTGCCACCTGCAATTGCGCAAAAGTGGCAAGAAGAGGGTATCCCTCAGTCAAAAGCAATTCTAATGGGAGACCCTATGCGAGTGGCAACAGGGCACTCGTGGACTTGGTTACTTGGACTTTTGGCTGGAACGGGAGTTGGAAGTGTGGGCGCATTATTTTTCTTGTTAGGCTCTCGGCATAAAGGATTTCGAATTACCGCTGGAGTTTGGACGAGTGTCATCTCGTTACTTCTTTTTGTTTTGTCCGCAGCACTCGTTATTATGCAGTTCTTTTCTACCATGGATGTCACATATGGAAACTGGAATGTGTGGCTCATTAATCCAATCACAATGTTAGTTGCATTTGTTTTAAGCCTATTATATGCGGCAGATGTCGGAAAAAGCGACATTGCTTATTCCATTTATTGGATTGTTATGTCAGTTGCACTGTTGGGATTTATTGGGGCTAGTCTGATGGGATTTTGCAAACAAGAAAACCTAATGGTCTTGCTTGCTTTTGTTCCCTACTTTATCTTAATGGCAATCTCAGGATTTTTCAAAAATCGGTGGACAAGCAATACTAAAAAATGAGAAAATAAAAATCATTAGGAGTTCTTCAAATGAATATTAAACTACAAGAAATCGAAACATCATTTTACGAAAAATTGGCACTTGTCACAGACGAGGGGCTATTAAATACATTAAAGTCAGACTTTGTCGGCAAAAAGGGACTGCTTTCTTCCGTTATGGGGGGGCTAAAAGATGCCTCCATAGAAGAAAAAAAAGAGATTGGGATGGTAGCCAACAGACTAAAAACAATCTTTGCAGAAGCAATTGACGCAAAATCACAAGAAATCGAGCTTGCAGTCATCAACAAAAAGCTGTTAAACGAAAAAGTCGATCTCACTTTCCGAAAAAGTATTTTAGAGCAGGGTTCTGACCAAGGAGGTTTGCATCCTGTTACCCTTATCCAACGAGAAATCGAAGATATTTTTATTTCTATGGGCTTTGAGGTGCTAGATGGACCGCACATAGAAGACGAATTTCACAATTTTGAAGCTCTTAATATTCCTGCAACACACCCTGCACGCGACATGCAAGACACCTTCTGGTTTAAAGACATGGCACACTTGCTCAGGACTCATACTTCGGCCATTCAAGTGCATGGAATGGAAAATCACAAACCGCCTTTTAAGTTTGTTGCACCTGGAAAAGTTTTCCGATGTGAAGCCACAGACGCAAGCCATGAAATGGTTTTTCACCAATTAGAAGGCATGATGATCGGAGAAAATATTTCGGTCGCAAATCTCATTTACTTCATGAAAACGCTTCTTTCCCAAATCTTTAAAAAAGATGTCGACGTCCGTTTGCGACCAGGCTTTTTCCCATTTGTCGAACCTGGCTTTGAATTAGATATTAGTTGTCTAATTTGTGGCGGTTCAGGGTGTTCAGTTTGTAAACAACAAGGCTGGGTCGAACTTCTACCGTGCGGCATGGTTCATCCAAATGTACTAATCGCGGGCGGGATAGATCCAGAAAAATTCAATGGATTTGCATTTGGCTTAGGACTAGACCGGCTTGTCATGATGCGATATGGAATCGACGACATTCGCCACCTTCATTCAGGCGACTTGCGATTTATAGAACAATTTAAAACCTATTAAACCTCAACTAGAGAGCAAAATGAACGACAAAAAAGACGAACAAGCAAGACGAATCGGTGTAATTAAAAGAATCTCATGGATTGGAATTGCGGGAAATCTTCTTTTAGCGCTCATGAAAATTGTTGTCGGCTTTTTCTCAAGTTCGCTTGCTGTCTTAGCAGATGGCATAGATAGCGCAACAGATATTGTTACCTCCATTGTCTCCTTGCTTGCAGCTCGGGTTATGCAGCTGCCGCCCGATAAAAATCATAATTTTGGTCATGGACGAGTAGAAACTTTGGCAAGTGTCTCTATTAGCTTTATAGTCTTTTTTGCAGGGCTCCAAATGCTTTTTACGGCAGTCAATCGCCTCATTACAGGGGAATTTTATGAACTAAGTAATATTGCCATCGCCGTTACGCTTATTTCTATTGTAGGAAAATTTCTTTTAGCCCTCATAAAGTTTTCGGCAGGTAAAAAAATCAATAGCAATCTACTTATTGCAGACGCTAAAAATATGCGAAACGACGTTATCGTATCCGTGGCGGTTTTGATCACACTCTTTCTTGTTAAGTTTACAGGGTTTGTGTGGGTTGATGCAGTTGCGGCTCTGCTCATTAGTTTTTGGATCATGGGTGTAGCTATCTCGATCTTTAAAGAGAGCGACACGGAGCTTATGGAAGGTCACCAAAATTTAGAAGACTACGAAAAAATTTTTACTGCAATCGCTACGGTCAATGAAGCGAAAAATCCGCATAAGCTTCGCATTAAAAGAATGGGACACATGCTAATTATCGACCTAGATATCGAAGTCCCAGGCGATTATAGTGTTTTAAAAGGACATCAAATCTCTAAAGAGGTAGAAATTGCCATTAAAGGAGCCTTGGAAAACGTTTACGATGTGCATATTCATGTCGAGCCTTTTGGTAATATGGAAGAAGATGAATGTTATGGGGTCTCCCGAGAAGAGTTGGAGGGTAATGATGAAAAATAAGTTTTTTGTTTTGATGTTCTTATTGATGATAGGGAGTTCGCTTTTTGCTGACGGAAAGTGGTTTTATTACGTATATGAAGATACTTCCATTAAAGAGGCTGAGTTCTTACGAGTCGTTGCAACAACGGACAATTCTATCCAAATTATTGGAACACTTACTAAGCCCGCAACGGGCGATTTCTTCTTTAAGGCTGTGAGATGTGAAGGGATAGGAATTACTCTTATGTTTCAGCTCCT
>CAYJGX010000036.1:0-2748 GCA_964369795.1 uncultured Spirochaetaceae bacterium | reverse complement strand
AATTATTGCCACTCGATTTGCATGTCAATACCATATTAATCATCTTGTAGCAGAAAAGGCGATTGCAGAGGGTGATCTATTACAAGATTTAAAGGAAGACAGCTTTGCAGAAAAATGGAATAATGGCTCTTATGCAACCGTTATTCAGCCTATTTGGGACAAGCACTGTCTAAATTGCCATGACATTAATCAGTCTGCAGGAAAGGCAGTTGCAACATCGGCAGATAGGACCGAAAAGGGGATTCTTTCTTTACGCGAGCTCGAGCGAAAATCTGCATGGCTTGCAAGATATCCAAAAACATTTTCGTACATGGAAAAATCTAAAAATTCAGCCTCTCATAAAAGTTCCCTCCTTTTATTTTTAGAAAATAATCATGCAGGGGTTAAGTTGACAGACGAAGAGCTTTTAACAATTAGAATATGGCTAGACATGAATAGCCCAGAATTCTTTTTTAGTGAAGGAACTGCCATCAACATAACAGAAAAATGGACCGAGTCGGAATTTTTAGAATTTTTATCTTTGACAGGGTTACGAAAAGGGGATATATTAGAAAGTAGTCTTTCAAGTCGTTTCAAAATATCGATAACACGACCAGAGCTTAGTCTTTCGTTACGAAAACTAGAAGACACCGAGCTCAATAGAGCGATTGAACTAATTAAAAAACTACAATAAATAGGAGTAAATATGAAAAAATTATCAATTTTCATTGTGTTTGCACTTATGGCAACTATGCTCGGAGCAAACACATCTTGGACGATTCTATCTCCAAGCAGCAAACATTCAATGACGATTACAAAATCGTCGAGTACAGAACCCGTAACGTTTGTCTTCGAATTGCAAACAGAGGGACAATATCCAATTGGAAAGAGCGCAATTGGCCTTAATTGGAATGGAGATAGCTCCGCTAGTGGCTATGAAGTTATTCAAGTAGAAGAGAATAGCGTTTCTAATCTACTAGACGTTGTCGTTCCCAATTATGCTTCGACCATCAACGAAGAATATAACGAAAAGCGTATTTTCTTTTCTAATGGGCTTGTTTTAAATATGCGTGCCTATAACGATGGCTGTGCTTACAGGTGGGAATCGACATTAGACAAAGAAATTCTTGTATATAACGAAGAAATGGAGCTCAATTTCACAGAAAACTATGTTTCTTACTTTCCAAAACCAAATGGAATTAAATTTTTCTCACATCACGAAAATGGGTACAAGAAAAAACGGCTTGCTTCTGTTGGGAAAATGGAATTAGCCTGCGTTCCTTTGCTTGTCGAACTAAACAACGACAAAATACTAATGATTAGCGATATCAACTTGCAAAATTACCCAGGACTTTGGGTTAAACGAAAATCATTTGGAAAACCCGCATTAGTTTCAACCTTTCCTCCTTATCCAAAACAAGAAAGATTAATCGGCGATAGAAACTATGTAGTTGCAAAAGACGAAGATTTTATTGCAAAACTCCCCGCTGCGCCAGAAGGAAGTCTTTCTTGGACCTCTTGGAAAGCCTTTCTAATGGGCGAAAAGAAAAATTTATTTAATCCCTCTTTATTCTATTGTCTAGCAGAAGAAACAACTATGCAAGACACGAGTTGGATTAAACCAGGCTTAACCGTTTGGGATTGGTGGACAAACCTAAATTTTACCGATACCGATTTTAAGGGTGGTGTCAATCAAGAAAGCTATATTTACAATATCGATTTTGCGGCAAAACACGGCGTTCCCTTTGTTGTTTTAGATGAGGGATGGAGTGTCCCAGGCCCTAAAAACTTGCTAAAAGTGGTTCCTGAAATCGATCTTCCAGCATTGTCCGAATATGCAAAAAGTAAAGGAGTTTCTTTAATTTTATGGATGACATCTATTGCACTAGAAATGAATTACGACACTGCTTTTGACCAATTTAAAGAATGGGGTATTGCTGGGTTAAAAATAGACTTTCTGCAACGCGATGACCAACGCATGATGGATTTTTGTTACAAAACGGCAGAAAAGGCAGCAGAGTATAAACTGCTTGTCAATTATCATGGCGGTTCGAAACCTGCAGGAATTACTCGAACTTGGCCAAACGTTCTAACCATCGAATCGGTACTCGGTCTAGAACAAAACAAATGGGGGCTTGCTGCGAATCCAGATATGGCAGTAAAAAATGCCTTCCTTCGTATGCCAGCGGGTCCAATGGATTACACGCCAGGCGGAATGAAAAATCGTCAAAAGTTAAAATTCCCAATTAACTATAGCTATCCCTTCACACAAGGAACACGATGCCATCAACTAGCAATGTATGTTCTATATCTTTCGCCGCTACAAATGATCTCCGATATCGTATGTAACTACAACAAAAACGAAGAAAGCATTGACTTTATCAAAGGGGTTCCTGTCACTTGGGACGAAACAAAGTTCTTAGGCGGAGATCCAGATTCATGGGTTGGCGTTGCGCGTAGAAAGGGAAATCACTGGTATCTTGGTGGGCTATCAAATTGGAGTGCGCGGACAGTTTCTTTTAATATGGACTTTCTTGCAGATGGCACCTATGAAATGGAGCTTTATAAAGATGGTCCAAATGCCAATAAAAATGCAGAGGATTATACCATAGAAAAAAAGACAATCACGGTTGTCAATGGCACTGCTAATATGGATATCCAATTTGCTAGAGGCGGAGGATTTGCCGCAAAAATTTTACCTTTAAACTAAGCCTATAAAATGAGTAGTTATGCAGTCCCACTTGTGAATGAACGAGTGGGATTTTTTTG
>CAYJGX010000035.1:0-19123 GCA_964369795.1 uncultured Spirochaetaceae bacterium | reverse complement strand
ATTGAAGTGGATTATAATAAGCGACACCCCGATTATCGGTTATCGTGATAGCTGGTGAAAGAGCAAGATCCACTGATTGTGGATCAGTAGGATAATAGAGGGTGTCAACTACTCCCCCCTCTAAAGGATCTGCCCACATTGCATTTATAGTGATACCTGAATCAAATAGCTCTTCTAATGCAACAGGTGCTGAATATTGAAGATAGTCTGTTCCTGGCAACTGATAGAAACCTGTAATAGGGCGATCTGCAAGAATGAGCGTGTTAAACTTAGAACTATGATTTAAATTAACATAACCAACACCCGTAATTGAATGGAGATTAACCGTCGCCTCAGAGGGTAATTTACCCTCTTGCAGGAAGTAGATGGTCACACTTGTTTTATCTGGCGGAATGGAGATAACTGGCGGAATACCAGTAGCTTCTAAAACATCGGTATAGGAAGATAAATCAGAAGAACTAGATCCGCCATTATAAACCACTTGATATTTATCCCCAGCTGCAGCGTTAGCAATTTTGATACTTAAAGTCTCTTCTGTTGCATGATCGCGAGCATCTTCTAGTACTGGAATATCACTTGCCGCAAGAGTATAAAGAAAGGATTCCGAAGGATTTCGCATTATATCCCCAGCAATCACCAAAATTTGTGTGTCGCTTGAAAGAAGTTCTAGTCCCGAAGTGGTATTTAACTGCTCCCAGTCACCACCTTTAGTTTTTGTATAGTAAATTTTCCCATCGGAGGATAGGGATTGCGAATAATTTACATTAAAGTTAGAGCCACTTAAAACAATCTCTTCTTCTGTTATTTGAGGAAGCGGTTCTCCAGAAACAACAAATTCTTTATTGTCTTCTCCATTGATGGTCGCCCTATTTTGAGCTAAGAATCCCTCTTTCCAACTCCACGCAGTGAGAGTTTTGCCAGATGGAATAGGAATCTCTTTCGGAGTGCTTGCTTCCCAAATGTCTTCGGTAGCTCCGCCATCAAAAGAATAATAAAGGCTTTCTCCCGGACCTAAGTCTACCCCTACAACTAGTTCTCTATCATACTCTCCACCTCGCGCATCGCTCACGAGTATTGAGGAAGCGAGCTGCTCAAAGGTTTTAGAAACTGCTTCTGAAGGATTAATAAGGAGCTTATCGGTGATAATTTTACCAGGCTCAGTATTGGTTCTAGCTGCTATCGCATATATCGTAACCGACTCGGTTCCTCGCACTTGAGGAATACCAGAGTCTGGATAAAGGGTTCTTAAACTTTCTCCATCTGTATAATAGTAGAAAACAACATCCCCAGATGCAATTGTGTGTGGTGATACTGGGTCTTCATATTCAGGCGTTGAAGAAAGGGTAATTTGATTAATACTTTCTAGTTTAATAATATTATCAAACGGATCAAAAGTTCCAACCTTGACTGTTTTAGAATACGAGTCTGCTTTTCCCTTCTCTGTCAATGTCACCCACACAGTTTTCCCACTAGGCACACTAATTCCTTCTAAAGGATTGTAGTCTTCTGTTTGAGAGTCTTGTTCAAATCCATATACTGCCGAATCCTCTACTGTTCCATCATAGTTTTGTATTTTAATAACAATATCATCATAGTCGTTTGTTCGTGCATCCACAAGAATGGGATCTTTAGAGGCATCTGGAATATAATAAATAATTTCTGACGGATGAAACCATTCTTTAAGTGCTACAGCTCTAAGGCGAGTCGTCGCACTAACATCTAAAGCCGTCCCCCTTGTATACGGTTCAATGTTTGTTGAGTTTAATTCAGTTTCCTGAACGCTGTCAACTATACCTTCTTTATGATAATAAAGTAAAGCCGAAGGATCGTCATGTTCAATTGTGACTGTTTGATTAGGATCGAAAACAATCCTTGGAGCTTTAACATAGCCCCCAATATAGCGAGTTTTAGAGGTTTTTTGATCGGCCTCAGTTGTTAATACACCCATTTGGAACTCTCTAGAGGCAATATCGATGCTGCTACCTGTTTCCGTAGTTTCTTGTCGTGTTTCTGATGTAAACGGGTCGGAGTCATCTAAAGTATAGGCATAGGTTAAAGCATCTGGATTAGTAATATTTACCGTGAGTGAATTAAAATATTCTTTTTCATCGCCATCGGTAAAGGGAACTGGCTTACGTGCATCGACTACTACTGGATCAACTGCCTCGCTTAGAAGTATAGATGATACACTGCTCTTAAAATAGAAAGGTGCAACTTCCCATGCTTCTATTCTAAGTGAATTTAATTCCTCTCGCGGTATCTGCTTTTCTTCTTTAAACCACAAAGGGTCAGAGTCTCCAACTATATAATATATACGACTCGCTAGATTCCCTGGCGCTAAACTTGTTGAAGCAAAAAGCATATTATATTTATCGAAAGTGATTGATGGACCACTTGTAAACTTCTCGAGCGCTTGCACCGCAATTTGTGAAGGAAGAAAGTCTGAGTGAATTGCAATTGCCTTTATTGTACCCATTGAAAGAGTAGGGGAAAACTTGTCAGAATATAAAGTTGAAGCTAGCGACGGATCATTACTGTCAGTTGTATAGTAAATCTGGGTCCCATCCTCTTCATGCTCTATCGCAATGACTAGATCTCCATGAGGATTATTTTCATATTTGAAACGAACATCGACTATACTTGGTGGGCTTAGAGGAGTATTGTTGATGAATTCTTCCTCCGAATTAAGTCGACCTGCTAAGGTTGCCACGACCCGCAAGGTTTCATCGCCAGTTTGCAAGTTATAAACATACGGATTCTCAAATGCGGCATTAGCACTAGCCTCTGTAAATTCTTCTGTTTTCGAAGTTGTAATAAAATAATGGCTAGGGAAGTCCCCGGTTCCTGGTGTAATCGTGATGTCATATGAGCCATCACCATTTACGGTTAAAGGTCGAGCCAATTCTGGTGTTGAGACTCGCAGTATAGGCATAGGAACTATGACAGATGGCAACTTCCCCTCTTCTCGTGCGGCAATATTTACAGTTAAAGGTTCTCTTATTTCGATTGTTTTAGAAGAAGACGCATTTACATCATCACATATCGGATTTGAACCATCGGTCGTACAATAAACTTTTGCAGAGGAATCCGCTGCGGACATTTCAACTTGAATGAGGGAATTAAATTTAATATTGCCTGCTTCACTGAGATTTTTAGCAGAAGGCCCCTCGGTTCGTTCAAAATTAAAACTTCCCGGTCCAGAGGGGTCCCACCCATCTTTAACAGCAAAGGCATATAAAATATTATCCGCTCCATCGGTTGCACCAAGGGCATTTATTTTTAGGGAAGGTTCAAAAAGGGTTCCACTAGTTATGTCACTTGGATCGGGTTCGCTCCCCAGTTTATAATAAATTGTAGCACCAGGAGTGGGGCAAGTAATGAGGACACCCACACTAGAATCGTATGCCGTTGCGGGATCGTAGGTTATAACTGGAGCAGCAACTTTTTTATTAGTAAGAAAGGTTTCTGAAACTGTATAAGTTAGCTTATGTTTAATACGGGGTTCCAATACGAGGGTCCCTGTTTGACTCCAAATAGCAACATCGCCCGATTTTAGCTCCATAACAATCTCATAAATACCAGCATCCTGTGAGTAATCTTCGAAATAAGCTCGAACATTATCTCCTTCCGTTTCTTTTGTAAAGACAGGCAGCTCAGTAACTGGTTTCCCATCTTCATCTGTAAGAGAAATTGTTGTGGTCCCATCTAGGGTGATAGAGTTGTCCCATTTTATTTCGAGAGAAAGATAACTCTTCATAAAATCATCGCAAGAAGAAACAAAGAAAGAGAAACTAAACAAATAACCTAATAATAAAAAAAATGTTTGCCTTTTCATACATATATATCCTACCCTATTATCGACATTTGTCAAGAAAAATCTGCATTATATAGAAAAATCTTTTGATTTTTTTTCATTTTAGTCCTACAATATATAAAAAGGAGGATGTCATGAATCCAAACTACCACAAAACCTTTGTTTTAGACACAAATGTTCTTATTCACAACCCCGAAGCTTTTCTCTCCTTTAAAGACAACGAGGTTATCATTCCTCTCTATGTCCTAGAAGAACTTGATAAACTAAAGTCATCTTCTCACGAAAAAGGATATCATGCACGCCAAGCCATTCGACTTATAGACAAATGCGTTCCTGTTTCTGGAGTCAGTCATCCTATCAAAGTAGGCAATGGAATCATGTTATCATTTGAAGCCGAAATGGCGCCCCTTCCTCAAACGTTGCTCTCGGATCAGATGGACAATAAAATTATTGGGGTTGCACTTAAACTAAAAAACGACGGAAAAGAGGTCTTTTTCGTATCAAAAGATATTAATGCCCGAGTCAAAGCGGCTACCCTCGGGATTCGAGTTGTCGACTACGAAAAGCAAAAGGTCGACGGGAAAAACTTATACTCTGGCTGGAAGGAAATCCGCTTAAATCAAGAGCAAATTCAAACACTCCATGAGCAATGTTCGCTATCAACAGAACAAAAATTCACTACAAATGAATATGTCATCTACGACTCAAGCGAAGAAACTCCAATTTGCAGATTTGATTCCTCTCTAAATACCCTTGTACAAATCGAGGAACTTTCTAAACCCGTTTGTGGCATCTCTCCACTAAATGCACCCCAGAAGATGGCGCTAGATCTACTACTAGACCCAAGTATTGAGCTAGTCTCTCTTGTCGGGAAAGCAGGTACGGGAAAAACGCTTCTTGCAATTGCTAGCGGTCTACATCAGATTTTAGAAACAAAACACTACTCTAAGCTGTTAGTCGCCCGCCCCATTATTCCAATGGGAAACGATATTGGCTTTTTACCAGGCAGCAAAAAAGATAAGTTAGCAAGTTGGATGCAACCCATTTTTGATAATCTAGGAGTAATCTTCACCAACTTTCACCACTCCGAATACAAAAACCCAGATGCACTTATCAACAAGAATAAGCTAGAAGTGGAAGCACTCACTTTTATCCGTGGTCGCTCCCTGCCAGGACAGTTCATCATTATTGACGAAGCTCAAAATTTAACTCCCCACGAAGTCAAAACAATTGTCAGTCGGGCTGGAATTGGTTCAAAAATTGTTTTAACTGGAGACCCCGCACAAATTGACAATACCTACCTAGATGCAAACTCGAATGGGCTTAGCTATCTTATTGATGCATTTAAAGGGCAAAATATTTATGGACATATCACACTTGCCAAATCGGAAAGGAGTCCGCTTGCCGAACTTGCGACTCAATTATTATAAAACTTTTTCAATATCGAACTTTACTTTTGAAGTTAAATTACCGATATTGATTACATAGGAGTAATTATGAAAAAAGGTACTACATTATTCTTTGCTATTATTGTAGCAATGGCTATGGCAACTTCTTGTGTGTCATCCGAAAACATCCACAGAATGGTGGAAAAACAAGAATACCAAAAACTACGGAACCTAATGTTCGAAGAGGGAATTAACCCCGATTATGTTAACGAAGAAGGAATTACACCAACTCAACTTGCTATCCAATTAGGTCATATTGATATTGTCGAGTTTCTCTTAGGAATAGGCGCCGATCCTAATTTCCAAGATGCAAAAGGTGAATCTCCTCTTTTTCACGCTGTGCAAGTGGGATCCATCGAAGCGATAGAAACATTATTCCGAATTCCTGAAACCCAAATCGATCTTCCTAATAAAGACGGAAATACCGCACTGCGAAGTGCACTCGAACAAGATCAATATGCAATTGCAGAACTTCTTGTTGCAAAAGGAGCAAATATTTTTCATGCCAACCTCAATGGCCAAACTCCAGCAGAATATGCAATCCTAAAAGGCGAAACAGCATACAAAGTTGTTGCGACTCCAGAAAATGTCAAAAAAGAACAAGACGACACTTCCCTTATTTCTCTCGCGACCAAATTAGGTCTCCCCAAAACAGTTGCGGACCTAATCGACAAAGGCTCTCCTGTTCAATTTGGAAAAATTAATGGCGAAAATTTACTTGAATATGCACTTCTTCAGGCAAAAGACCCAAGGTTTGCGGAAATTACCATCCTTTTTGCAGAAAAAGGAGTGAAAATTCTTGCAAAAGAATTTGCCTATATCGACTATTATGTTAACGCACCTAGAACAGCTGGTTTTTACAGTCAAGGTGGGTTTCCGCTTCATAAAGCGGCTGCTGCGGGTCACTTAGGATTCGTCCAATATTTTAAAGAACGAGACTTCGATATCGACAAAAAAGATGACAATGCTATCTCTGCTCTAAACACTGCACTACAAGCAAAACAATATGATGTTGCACGTTATTTAATCGAAGAAAAAGGCGATGTCAATTCAAGAACTCCATTAGGGGATACTCCGCTTACCCTTGTCCTAAAAGACAAAGAGAACAAACCAAACGATTTAGCTCAGCTTATTATCAATGCAGGAAGTGAAATTAACATTCAAAATTACTGGGGGTCTTCTCCTCTATTGCTCGCAATACAAAACGACTTCTCATTCGAAACCATTTCTATGCTCTTCGACGAAAAAGGTTCTAGCGCTATTGCGCGTAACAATGATGGTGTGACTCCTTTGCATGCAGCGATTGCTGTGGGCAATAAAGCTGTTATCCAAAAAGTTCTTGAAATCGACAATAACATTAATGCAGTTGATAACGCTGGAAATACGCCCTTCTTTATGGCTGTTGCTCGAGGTTTTGAGTTCCTCTCTTGGTTTATTGATAATATGAATGTATATACTAAAGACGAAAAAGGAAATTCAATTTTACACCTTGCAATCCAACGAAATAGCGACCCAGACCTTATCAAACTCCTTTTAGTAAAAGGAATTCCTCTAAATCAAAAAAATATCAATGGTGACACTCCATTTATTCTAGCAGTACGAAACAACAACACCGAAATTTCTACTCTTCTACTAGAAGCGGGTGCAGACCTTTTTATCGAGAACAAAAACAAGCAAAACCCTATGTCTATTGCACTTACACAACCATGGAATGCAGAGGGAAGCTGGGTTTCAAGCGAAAAATTCATCAATGCTCGTGACTTTGCTGGAAATACACCACTGCACTGGGCTGTCAATTACGACAGAATGGATGTAGCACAACAAATCCTAGCACTTGGAACCAATATTAATCAAATGAACAACTATGGACGAACTCCCCTACACTCGGCAATCTTAAAGGAAAACCGAGATATGATTACTCTTTTAATCGAAAAAGGGGCTAACACCAATGCGCGAGATTATGCTGGGAACACCGTTTACCATTACATGGTCACAAACGACTCGGTTGCACTTGTCGACCTATTCAAACCCTACAACATCGATCTAAACACCGCAAATATTTACGGAAAAACCCCTCTTCACGAGGCAATTATCCGAAACTCCGTCGACATGACTAAAATGCTTCTCGAAAACCAGGCTAGCGTTCATGCAAAAGACAATTTTGGTCGAACACCTGTTCACTTCGCGGCTACTTCAGGAAACCTTGCTATCCTTCAACTTCTTAAAATTGCCGAAGCTCCTTTTAGTCAACGGGACAACGAAGGTCAAACGCCTCTACACAATGGTGTAGCTAGCAATCAACAAGCCGTAACAACCTACTTAGTTTGCAACGACGCAGATATTTATGCCGCAAACAGTCTAGGCGAAACTCCAATTTCTAATGTTCTTAAGAGTAACGATATCACAGAGTGGTTTGTCGATTCGATTATCGTCAATAAACCCGACAACAAAGGCCGCTACCCTATCCATATCGCAACCATCGAAAAAGCGTCGCCAGACACGGTACGAACTCTCATCGAAAAAGGTGCTAAAATCAACTTAAAAGACATGGAAGGAAAAACTCCATTAAGCTATGCAATGGAACTTGAAAGTCTTGAAGTGGCTCAAATTCTAATTGCTAACGGTGCAGATATCTTCTCTCCAGACAAACGAGGAACCACCCCATTTGACATTGCAATTAGAGGCGGAGAAAAGACTCTCGATTGGTTTATCAACAGAAGTAATATCACTTATACAGACAACCAAGGCAATACGCCGCTTCATCATGCTGCCATCGACCACAACAACTCGCTTTACCAATATTTAATTAAACGAGGTGCAAGTCCATCCGTATTCAACAAAGATGGATATACCCCCGATGCAATTTTACAAATGGCACCCATGCAATAAGGAGAACCCAATTGACAATGTTTAATCCACTAAACACCTACCGAGAAACAAAAATTCAAACAGCGAGTCAAACGGAACTCATCGTTATGCTATATGATGGGGCTATCAACCAAATTAAGCTGGCAACCGAATTTATGGCGCAAGGTCATATCAAATTTGATCGAATCAATGCGACTCTTGGAAAGGCCCAAGATATTATCACCGAACTCATCGCCTCCCTCAACATGGACGAGGGGGGAGAGATTGCGCGAAATCTTTTAAATTTGTATCTTTTCTTTAACGAACAAATTAAAGATGCAAATGTCACTAAAAATACGCAACAACTCTACGATATCATCTATATGCTCGAAGTTTTGCGGGACACTTGGTCCGAGCTTCCAAGTCATGTCTGATAACAATCTTACTAGTATTTTAAATAAGCAAATTGAACTTTGCCAGTTTTTGCTATCACTGAAAAATTGGCAATTTTCTCTTTTTAATACTGATGTTGATGTCGATTTAGAGAAGTTATCAGTATATTTCTCTCGAGAAAAATCGCTGCTTCGTGAAATCCGTTATTATCAACAACGAGAAAACGACTACCGAAAGCAAGGATTAAAACTTGCTCCAGAAAAAGAGCTTGAATTTCACGATTCTCTCAATGAACTCACGCAGGCCACCCAATTCATCACAAAAAAATTAAGAATAACGATGGAAAATCTTAAAACCTACTTTGAGGGATACCTTGAAAACAACAGGCTCTTTAAGATTCAACACAATCTATCAAATTTTTCAAACTCTGAACCCTCTCTTGTGGACATCTACTGCTAATCAGTGTAAACTATAAGCATGAAAAATACGATTACCCTCCTCGATGGCTATGCTCTCATTTACAGAAGTTATTTTGCCTTTATCAAAAACCCTCTCATCAATAAGCAAGGACAAAACGTCTCTGTCGTTTATGGTTTCTTTAATACCCTCTCCTACTTTCTTGCACAGAAAAAACGGTTTGCCGTTGTATTTGACTCTAAGACGCCCACCTTTAGACACGAACTTTACTCAGAATACAAAGCCAATCGAGAAAAAGCTCCCGATGACTTGCGTTCTCAAATTCCTTTAGTCGAAAAGATCTTAAATCTGCTTGAAGTTCCCATTTTACAACAAGATGGAGTAGAGGCCGATGACATTATTGCGACAATTGCTCGGCGTTCAAGTGAACAACAAATTTATTGTGAGATTATCACAGGCGATAAGGATTTGCTTCAATTAGTAGACGACTATGTATCTGTCATTAAACCCGACAAAGGCGAGTATATCACCTTAACCGAAAAAGAGGTTGTGGAAAAATGGGGAGTCAAACCCAATCAAATCCTAGATTTTTTATCGATTATTGGCGACAAGGCAGATAACGTCCCCGGGATTATGGGAATCGGCGAAAAAGGTGCCCTTAAAATGCTTCTTGAATTTTCGACATTAGATTCAATCTACGAAAATATTCCATCTTTTACCGCCTCTGTTCAAAAAAAGCTAGAAGACAGTAAAGAAAATGCCTTTTTAAGCCGTCAACTCATCACTTTAAAAACAGACCTCGCTTTTACTCCCGAAAATATTCCAACAAATGAGGTCAACTGGTCTCTTGCCTCCCCTCTTTTCATCGAGCTAGGAGTTCCAAGCCTCGCAAAAAAAGGGGGTGCCTCTGCAAAGTCCCTCTCTCCTGCACCACCCACCTCCCCCGCGCCTGTCGACACCGACAAGGCCATCGAAGGACCCGGTGGAATTTGGATTCCCCAAGAAAAGAGTCCTTGGGGTCCTGCACTCCAAGAAAAGGAATGGGTCGCCCTAACGACAACAGAAGAGGTCCAAAAGGAATTACAAGCGGCCGCAAAAGAAAAGCTCGTTGCATTTGATTGCGAGACAACATCGTTAAACCCTCTACAATGCCAGCTCGTGGGCTTTTCTTTTTGTTACAATGCGCAAAAAGCCTTTTATGTGCCAATTATCGCGGAAAACCAGGATATCCTCTCTTTAGAGGCAATTCGCCCAATCCTAAATACTTTTTTCGCAACACCAGGTCTTCAAATCATTGGACAAAATTTTAAATACGATTACAAAGCTCTACGCCATTGCAAAATCACTCCTACGCACGTCTATGCCGATACTTTAGTCGCTGCATGGTTAATCGATTCAGATCTTTCTAACTACAATATGGATTTTCTTGCATCTCGCTACTTAAACTATACCACAATCAAATATAGCGATATTGTACCTAAAAAGGAAAGCTTTGCAGTCGTCCCTCTAGAAACGGCCGCTGCCTATGCCGCAGAAGATGCCCTTATCACTTTCCGTCTCTGGAAAATCCTAGAACCCCTTTTAGAAAAAGGTTCTCTCAAAGATCTATTTTTCAACATCGAAATGGAAGTGGCTGCAATTCTTGCAGAAATGGAATGCGAAGGAATCCTTCTCAATTGCGATTTTCTTGGTTTTTTTAGTAAAAAACTAGAACTCCAACTCGCTAAAATTCAAGAAGAAATATACGAACTCGTTGGCCACGAATTTAATATCAATTCGCCTAAACAACTCCAAGAAGTTTTATTTGGAGAGCTTAAACTTCCTCCAGGCAAGAAGACAAAAACAGGATACTCAACAGACACAAGCGTTCTCCAATTTTTAGCTGGAAAACATCCAGTCCCCTCTCTCATTCTACGACAACGAACTCTTTCAAAGCTAAAATCGACCTACGCAGATGCCCTCCCAGAGCTAATCAACCCAGACACCAATAGAATTCATACTAACTTTATTCAAACAGGCACAGCCACAGGCCGTCTCTCTAGTAGGGAACCAAACCTACAAAACATCCCAATTAAAGAGGAAGAAGGACGAAATATTCGAAAAGCCTTTGTAGCACCAGAGGGTAAAATTTTCTTAAGTGCCGACTACTCACAAATTGAACTTGCAGTCCTTGCTTCACTTTCGAAAGACAAAAACCTAAGTGAAGCCTTTATCACGGGAAAAGATATTCACCGACACACCGCAAGTCTTATTTTTGATAAAGAAGATATCGAAATCACTGCAAGTGAACGACGAATAGCAAAAACCATCAACTTTGGTGTTATTTATGGCATGAGCGCATTCCGACTCTCCCAAGAATTAGAAATTCCAATGGGAAGGGCAAAGCAATTTATCGACGCCTACTTTGCCACCTACAGTGGAATTCGCCAATTTATTACCCAAACGGTAGAAGAAACGAAAGAGAAGGGTTACGTCACGACTCAAGCGGGACATATTCGCCGCATCAGTGAAATAAACAATCGAAATATGACTGTTCAAGCAGCCGCTAGCCGTGTTGCGGTCAATACACCTATCCAGGGAACGGCAGCCGACATCGTAAAGCGTGCCATGATTGCCATTGCAAAGCGACTTAAAGAATCAACATTAGAGGCTAAACTGCTACTCCAAATTCACGACGAACTTCTTTTTGAATTACCAGAGTCAGAAGAATCTGTACTTAGAAAAATTGTAGAGGAAGAGATGAAAAAAGCCACCCTACTTTCAGTTCCTGTGACAATTTCAATCGAAACGGGCAAATCATGGGGTGATTTCCACTAAAACGGAGGAGCGATGGTTATCGGGATAGCGGGTAAAAGTTGCGCCGGAAAAAATGTTGCAAGCGAAATTCTCTCCAAAAAAGGCTTTTTTCATGTCGATGCAGATAAACTCGGAAATATCGCTTTAGCAGAAAAACGAGAAGAAATCGAAAAGACTTTTTCCATCTCTTTGCCTATCATCGACAACAAAATCGACCGTCAAGAACTTGCACACCGCGTCTTCTCATCACCATCAGAATTGTCTAAACTCGAATCAATCCTCTTCCCCGCCATACACGAGAAAACCATCGAAATTCTAAAAACAAACCAAAATGTCGTGGTCAATGGGGTTAAACTCTTTGAATCAGAACTTTTTAAACTTTGTGACTTTGTTTTTTGGATTGATGCCCCTACTTTTGTAAGGCTTCGACGCGCAAAAAAAAGAGATTCTCTTACAAAAAAGCAAATATTAGCTCGTTTTCTTGCACAAAATGAACTCTCCGCTCAACCTTGGGAAAAAATGGTCGATATTTATAATATAAATAACGTCGGATTGTATTGTAGCTTTAAACACAAAGTTTTACGCACTCTAACAATCGCTACAAATCGGAGAAAGCGCCATGAGCAACAAAACTACTCGAATCCTTTGGATTCTCATTAGTATCACAGTAACTCTTTTAGTTATTACTGGAACCCTTCTTCTTTTTTATACTCAAAAGGAAAATTTTTCATCATCTGCAAATCTTGCAGACAATGACAAATACATGGATGCAATGAATGAAACATTAGAGATTGCAAACAATCAAACGAATGTCAACATCAATATTAACACTACTCCTAGTGACGTCACCATAGAGGAAGCAAACATTCCAGCTGAGACTCCTATTGAAGTGAATATCACGGAATCAAAACCCGCTTCTTCGGAGAAAGAATTACCTGCGGTTAAAGCTATCTTCGTCGAATCTAAACAAGTACAAGAAGAACCAAAAGTGGCACCTACTCCCACACAAAAAGAGCCTTCAAAAGTGGTCGTCGCAAAAAAGCCAACCCCTGTCGCTAAAGAAACTAAAAAGGTAGAAGCAAAACCTTCAAAACCAGCCCCTAAAAAAACTCCACCTAAACCAGTCGTAAAGAAATATACAATTAAGCACTTCTGGATTCAAGTAGGTTCTTTTTCTCTTCTTTCTACCGCGGAAGCTCAACAATCAATTATTAAGAAAATGGGTCTTCAAAGCACTATTTCTACAACTCAAAGCAAAGGGAATACCTTATACCGCCTTCGAATCGGTCCATTTACCCAGAAAGATGAGGCACAACATTACCTCTCTCAACTTTCAGAAACCAAATCCTATTCAGGAAGCTATATTACCGAAACAACATCTACTATCACGAAATAGGAATTACATGAACTGGAAAAAGGATTTTTCAAAATCCATAACGACATATGAAGCATTAGAATCGTTATTAACACTAACTGATAGCGAAGAGGCCTGGTTTCAACGGGCAAAAGGGGAGCCTCAAATGGGACTCCCTTTTCGTATATCTCCCCTCTTCATGAGAGAAATTTTAAAAAACACAGAAAATCCTAATTATCCTCTGCGTATCCAGTCTATCCCACGGATCGAAGAGACAACCATTCTCCCCTATGAAAGCAATGATCCTCTTTGCGAAGACAAATTTTCTCCCTTTCCTATGGCAGTCCATCGTTATCCTTCACGCCTACTTTTATATGCGGGTACCCAATGTGCCCATTATTGTCGCCACTGTTTTAGACGTCACCTCCCTAGCGCTGGCAAAGGAGAGAGCCTCTCGCAGCAACATGACGCATTGCTTGACTATTTAAATAAACATGACGAAATAGATGAAATTCTTCTCTCTGGCGGAGATTTCCTTCTTTCCTCCGATAAAGAAATTGCTCGCTTGCTAGAAATAATTTCCGGTGCAACAAAAAAACGAACAATTCGTTTGTGTTCTCGTATCCCGATTGTCTTACCAAGCAGAATCACGCCGAAACTTATTAACATTCTAAAAAAATCAAGACCCCTCTGGCTTGTCACCCATATTAACCATCCCGACGAACTAACGCCAGAAGCCTTAGAGGCAATAGCTCGTTTTCAAAATGCGAGAATACCGGTATTGTCTCAGAGTGTTTTGCTAAAAGGCGTCAATGACGACTATGATACCCTAAAAAAATTCTTTACCCTCTTGGTTTCTCATTCAATTAAGCCTTATTACCTTTTTCAAGGCGACTTGGCGACAGGAACAAGCCATTTACGCGCTTCGCTAAGTAAGGGATTGGAATTGATGGAAAAATTGCGGGGCGAGATGAGTTCGCTCGCTCTTCCTACTTATGCCTTAGATCTTCCAAATGGGGGGGGAAGATTGCCCCAAACCAATGTTACCTAAAAGGTAACACTGAATATGAGTATATCTTTATACTTCCAAATGGTAAAGAATTTTCATACCCCAATGAAAGCGCTAAAAGCTTTTGACAAAAAGATAAAATCAAACTATAATAAAATTAAGAAAAACAGGAGATGCTTATGCATTCAAAAAAAATATTTTACAGTGCTTCTTTGCTAGCACTTGCCCCCGCGCTCATATCTGCGGACTCTAACCAACAAGAGCAACCCGAAATATCCAAACCTAACATCATATACATCCTTGCAGATGACGCAGGATACAATGACTTTGGTTGTTACGGACAACAAATTATTAAAACTCCCAATATCGATCAACTTGCAGAAGAAGGAATTCGTTTTACCCAACACTATTCGGGAGCTCCCGTTTGTGCGCCTTCCCGCTGTACATTATTAACGGGAAAACACACGGGTCATGCAACCATCAGAGACAATAAAGAAATTGACCCAGAAGGCCAACAACCTTTATATAATAAAGATTTTACAATTGCGGAAATGCTACAAGAAGAAGGATATAAAACCGCCATTATTGGCAAATGGGGGCTAGGTCCTATGACTTCACATGGATCCCCATTAAACCAAGGCTTCGATTACTTCTATGGCTATAATTGTCAACGTGTTGCCCATAACCACTATCCTGTCTACCTTTGGGAAAATAATCGTAGAGTTAAACTCAACAACCCAGATTTTCCAGCACATCAAACTTTTGTTGGGAATCAGTCAGATCCCGCAGATTTTGAAAAATTTTCGGGCAATGATTACGCCCCCGATCTAATGTCAGAAAAGGTTCAATCCTTTATTAGATCCAATAAAGAGGAACCTTTTTTCCTTTATTGGGCAACCCCCATCCCTCACGTTGCCCTACAAGTTCCTGAAGAAGCATTAGAAGATTACTCTCATATTGAAGAAGCGGGTGCATACCTTGGTCACAAAAGTTATTTGCCTGTCATGCGCCCCCGAGCAACCTATGCTGCCATGATATCCACAATGGACAAACAAATTGGCCAAATGATGGATCTTTTAAAAGACTTAGGACTCGACGAAAATACCATTGTCTTTTTTTCTAGTGACAATGGGGCTACTTTTAACGGCGGAAGTGAAACCGAATATTTTAAAAGCAATGGTGATTTACGCGGATTAAAATGCGATCTCTACGAAGGAGGAATACGCGTTCCCCTAATTGCACGTTGGCCAAACAAAATCTCTCCTAATAGCGTGACAGATCATATTTCTGCCTTTTGGGACATGATGCCAACATTTGCAGAAATTGCGGGTGCGACTCCTGCAAAAAACATCGATGGGATTTCCATGCTTCCAACCCTTTTAGCCACTGGAGAACAAACCCAACACGACTATCTTTACTGGGAATCGATTAGCAAAGAAAAATCTATTAGACGGGGCGACTGGAAAGCCATTCAATTTGATCCATATGGTCCCGTTAAATTATATAATTTAGCCAACGATCCAAATGAAACAACCAACGTTGCAAATAAAAACAAAAAGCTCGCCAAAGAATTTAAACTTCTTCTACGAGAAGCTCGAACCCCGTCAGAACTTTTTCCTATGAAAGGCGATCGTATTTTTTATTAAAAAAACAATAACAAGGAACCAATACAAATTATGGAAAGAATAGCAAGTTTTTCAATTGATCACAATCGACTCTTACCCGGAATTTATGTTTCACGCACAGACACAATCGGAAACGAGAAAGTAACCACATACGACATCAGAATGAAGCGCCCTAATATCGAACCCGCCATGGGAACAGCCGCTTTGCATACGATCGAACACCTAGCAGCAACTTGGCTACGAAATAGTGAGTGGAAAGATCTAATCGTCTACTTTGGCCCAATGGGATGCCGTACAGGCAACTATCTGCTTTTAAAAGGCGACATGGAATCAAAAGAACTCATTCCAATGATCACTGGAGCTTTTCAGTTTGTTGCCGATTTCCAAGGAATTGTACCGGGGACCCAACCCATTGAATGCGGAAATAACCTAGATCATAATTTAGAAATGGCGAAATGGGAAAGCAAGATTTACTTAGATGTTTTAGCGAACTTAAAAGAAGAAAATCTTATTTACCCTAGAATTATAGAATAAGGAATTTATATGAACTCAAAATCTCACTCCGAAAGAGCCGTTATTTTACTCTCATGCCCAGATAGTACAGGTATTGTATCTGAAGTCGCCTTTTTTGTAACGACCTACAATGGAAATATTGTCCATGCTTCCCAGCACAAAGACCTAGAAAGCAATACTTTTTTCATGCGTATCGAGTGGGAACTTGCCAACTTTACCATTCCAAAGGAAAATATTGCAACCTGTTTTGAACCCCTCGTTATTAAATATAAAATGGATTGGCAACTACACTTCACCAATGAAAAACAAAACGTAGCAATTTTTGTTTCTAAATTTGACCATTGCCTTTACGAATTACTCATTCGCCACGAAAGTGGAGAGCTCGATTGCAATATTGCTTGTATCATCAGCAACCACCCCGACTGCAAACCCATTGCAGACTACTTCAAAATTCCCTATCATCATATTCCCGTTTCTGCAGAAACCAAAGAGGATGCCGAAAAGGCTCAACATAAAATTTTAACTGAAAACAATATATCCCTAATTGTTTTAGCTAGATATATGCAGGTGCTTAGCCCTAAATTTGTAGACATCTATCACAACAAAGTCATCAATATACATCACTCTTTCTTGCCCGCCTTTGTTGGAGCTAAACCCTATCATCAAGCTTTCGAGCGGGGTGTTAAACTCATCGGTGCGACTAGCCATTATGTTACACAGATGCTAGACCAAGGTCCAATTATCGAGCAAGATGTGGCACGCATCACCCACAGAGACAGTATTCCCGATCTAATACGAAAAGGCCGTGACCTCGAAAAGACTATTTTGTCTACAGCGGTTAAACTTCACTTAGAACATCAAATTCTCGTCTTCAACAACAAGACAATCAACTTTGACCATTTCTAATTTATAGTTACAATTATGGACTTTTCCTCTTAAAACTGATAATATATCCTATCTTTATAATTATACAATAAAGAGTTTGGAGGACAGATGAACGAAGTTTTCATTGCAATCAAAACAATTTTACAAGTATTAGGTAGTTTAGCCGTATTCTTATTCGGTATGAAAATAATGTCAGATGGACTTCAAAAAGCTGCTGGCAAAAAACTCCAAGGCACCCTAAATGTCATGACAAAAAATAGATTTGTCGGGATGTTAACAGGTACTGGAATTACCGCCCTAATACAATCTTCTTCAGCAACAACTGTCATGGTTGTCGGCTTCGCAAATGCTGGGCTAATCACGCTAAAGCAATCTATTAGTGTTATTATGGGTGCCAACATCGGAACTACAATAACCGCTTGGATTGTTTCTATTGCTAGTGTTGCAGATAAGTTTGATGTTTTAACCTATTCGCTTATGCTATTAGCTTTCATGATTCCCCTCATGTTTTCTAAAAAGACAAAATTTAATAGCATTGCAGAAGCCATAATTGGTCTTGTTATTATTTTTATTGGATTAGAATATATTAGTGGAGCCATGGATATTATTAAACCTCAAGAAGGAAGTACTCTTTATACCTTTTTACAAGGTTTCGATGGAAATAACTTTAAATTTTATCACGTAATGCTGTTTGCTCTAATTGGTGCAATATTAACGGCTGTATTGCAATCTTCTTCTGCTATTACAGCTATTGCCATAACCCTTGTAGTTCAAGGAATTCTACCCTTTTTACCCGTTGCAGCTCTTGTTGTAGGTTCAAACATCGGAACAACAGTAACAGCGGTCTTAGCTTCTTTAGGCGCTACAACGGCAGCAAAGCGAGCTTCATTAGCCCACTTCTTGTTTAATGTCGCTGGGTCAATTTGGGTTCTCCTAATTTTTAAACCCTTTGTCAGTTTAGTAGAAGTTATTTCTGGTCCATTAGCAGCTCTAGTAACTCCAGAAGCGGCTTCTGACGCCGAAGCTACAATTAAGTTAGCAACTATCAACGTAGCCGTCTTTCATACTCTCTTCAATGTTATCAATACCTTTTTACTCATTGGATTTATCACTCCATTTGCAAAATTAGTAGAAAAAATTATTCCAGAGAAAAAATCCGATATCGAAGAAAAATATGAACTCAAATATATTTCAGCTGGTTTTCAAGATACTCCGCAAATCAATATACAAAATGCTAAAATCGAACTCAAAAAGATGGCTAACGTCACAATCCGCATGTTTGAACTTTTTAAAATCATTTTCAACAACGATGGCAAAAACATGGAAGAACAATTTGCAAAATTGCGAAAAATCGAAAACTATACCGATCAAATGGAAGAACAAATATCCATTTATCTTCAACATTGTGACCAAGAAAGCATTACTTATGAGAGCCACCTCAACATTACTTCAATGATACGAATCGCACACGAATTAGAAAATATAGGCGATAGCTGCCTTAACCTCGGTATTGTTTCCCAAAAGAAAAATGAAAATGAAATCAAGTTTGCAACAGAGGCAACATCTCAAATTGTTCCGTTTATAGATATTACTAAAAAATTCATGGATTTCATTTACAAACATATGAATGAAAAAATTTCAGCAGACCAATTAAAGGAAGCAATGGAATTAGAGTCTCAAATCGACGATTTTCGTTCTAAGCTGACCCGTGAAGCTCGTACCCGAATTCAAAAAGGCTCCGATGTTAAAAACGAACTTCTATACCTCGATCTTCTAAAACATATCGAGCACATTGGTGACAGCTCACTTAACATCGCACAAGAACTTCGTGCTATGAAATAATAAAATACACTCAATCATAATAAAAACCCACAAGCTACAGCCTGTGGGTTTTTATTTTATAATGCAAAATAGTAAGTTTCGCCGTCTATCTCGTATGCATAATCCATCACGTGAGGCCATGCTTCTGGTTTCATCTCACTCTCCCACTCTTGATAGCGGGATCTTAATTCTTCAAATAAT
>CAYJGX010000034.1:2650-19197 GCA_964369795.1 uncultured Spirochaetaceae bacterium | reverse complement strand
CTGGGATGGGGCAGGTTAAACTTATTAAGTATTACCGAGAGTTCTTTCAAGAAAAGGGACAGTTTATCGCACAGGTTCTTCTGACTCACCATAACTTTGATACAGAAAGTGAAGTCAAAACTCTTAAATCGGTCTTAAATGCCTATCTCGAAGAAGGGATCATTCCTATCATCAATGAAAACGACCTTATCGACAAGAGTGAAATCGAAATTTCTCCTATTTTTTCGGATAACGATATGCTCTCGGGTATTGTTGCGAGCCAACTAGAGGTTGATCTTGCTTTAATTTTAACTGATGTTGATGGTCTTTTTGAAGATAATCCTAAAAAGAATGCGGACGCTTCCTTTTGTGATGTCGTAGAATCTATTACACCCGAAATTCTTTCAATGGCCGACAATGGAAAAAGTGACTTAGGGCTTGGCGGGATGCTATCAAAGGTCAAATCGGCTAAAATCATTACCGATTCAGGTATCGATACAATTGTAGGCAATGGAAACAAAGACATTCGAAAACTAATTTCGGGCGCAGACCGGCGAACTCTTTTTTCTGCAAAAAAGTAATTGACAGAATTCACAAAGAGAATTATTATTTTAATCATGCCAAAGTAGCTCAGTGGTAGAGCAACGCTCTCGTAAAGCGTAGGTCGCGGGTTCAATTCCCATCTTTGGCTAATTTGCAACAAAAAGTAAGTTATTGCATTGTAATAACTTACTTTTTGTTTTTTCAATTTTGTCAACAAGAATGTCAACAAAATGTCTAGCGCTTTTCCAACCACAAAAAAAATATCAAAATGGATGACAAATAGATGATAAGAATAATTAATAAAATTCAAAAAATATCGGATGAAAATATTTTCCGAGATTCAGATTATCATAATTGGTGTAGTTCGATTATTAAGGGACATGATGGGAAATGTTATTTAAAATCAAAATAATGCAAAAAAGTTCACAAATGAACATAAAAAATGTTGACTTAATACATAAATGAACATATAATAAATCATGGAATATGAACTATTGCCCGTAGAACGCCAACGGAAAATTCTCGCACTCTTGCAAGCACAAAAGAAGGTGCGTGTGGCAGATTTAAGTGATAGTTTACAGGTTTCTAGTCTAACAATTCGCCGTGATCTTGCCTCTATGGAAGAGGACGGCCTGTTAGAACGTTCTCATGGTGGGGCGGTTTTGCCCGAAAGAAAAATCACAGAACTTTATTACGAAGAAAAGCAAGATAGCTTTGCAAACGAAAAAAGAGATATAGGTATAAAAGCCGCCACTTTTGTTAAAGATGGGGAAACGGTCTTTATCAATAGTGGTTCTACAACTAAAGAGGTTATTCGCGCTCTCAATGGTCGCAACGTCAGAATTATAACAACCAATCTTGTTGCTATGTCTGTAGTATCTAGCGAGCTTACCGAAGTAGTGATTATTGGCGGGATGGTTCGTAAAAAATCAATGTCGACAGTAGGGCAAATGAGTTTGTCGCAATTGGCAAACTACCATGCGGATAAGGCTATACTCGGCTTTGACGCTTTTAGTGCAATTGCTGGGTTTACGGCACCCTTAGAAATTGAAGCCGATCAATCGAAGGTGATGATCGAACAAACGGTGGGAGATGTTATTATGGTTGCAGACCATAGCAAGCTCGGACTCGTTTCCACTTTTAAAGTGGCAAATTTGCGAGCCATTTCTCATTTCATTACGGATAAGGCAAGTGAAGAGCACTTAGAACCCGCCTCGTTTGAAGAGGCGGGCGTCGTGTTTGAGCTTGTTTAAATAAAAAAAAGGAGAGTATTATGGCAGTAGATGAAAATTACAAAGAAGCTTACAGCGATTGTATTTGGATGAGTTTTGATGAATTAGAAAAATTCATGAAAGATTCATTAGTAGCGTTTGGGGTCCCAGCTGCGGATGCCGATATCGTCTCAAATGTCTTAATTGAGTCGGACAAAAGGGGGATCGATTCACATGGTATAGGCCGTCTCAAACCAATATATTTAGATCGCATTGACCAAGGAGTTTTAAATCCAGAGACAAAAATCGATATTATTAAAGATGACATGACGACTGCCATTTTAGATGGAAATAATGGGATGGGCCATGTTATTTCTTCTGTTGCAATGCAAATGGCAATCGATAAAGCCAAGGAATTTGGGATGGGAATGGTTGCTGTTCGAAATTCGACTCATTATGGGATAGCTGGTTATTATGCAACCATGGCAACAGAACAAGGAATGATTGGCATCACCGGAACTAATGCAAGACCTTCAATTGCTCCAACATTTGGAGTAGAAAATATGCTTGGAACCAATCCGCTCACTTTTGGAATCCCAACTGATGAAGCTTTTCCTTTTGTGCTAGACTGTGCAACGAGTGTAAGTCAAAGAGGAAAAATAGAAGTCTATGGAAGAGCAGGAAAAGATTTGCCAGCGGGGTGGGTTATCGATGAAAATGGTCAAACGCGAACCGACACAGCACAAGTTTTAATAGACTTAACTAAAGGAAAAGCGGCTCTAACGCCACTTGGGGGCATGGGTGAATCCACTGGGGGATACAAGGGATTTGGCTATGCAACCGTTGTTGAGATTTTGTGTGCAGCGTTGCAAGATGGAAAATTTTTAAAAGATCTAAATGGTTTTGCTGAAGACGGTTCTAAGATGACTTATCCATTAGGACATTTCTTTATCGCCATCGACCCAGAGAGATTTATGGGACTAGAAATTTTTAAGGCAATTGCAGGTACTATTTGTCGTCAATTGCGTGCTTCTAATAAGGCACCAGGTGAAGATCGAATTTGGACTGCGGGCGAAAAAGAATTTGATGCTTGGAATTATAGAAAAGAACATGGCTGTCCGGTTCCTCCATCTTTACAAAAGGTGATGATAGAGCTTCGCGATAGATTCTCTCTTGACTATAAATTTATGTTTGAGTAATATCATTTTATAAAAGATAAACCCTATAGGAGAAATGTAGTAATGGATAAATTAAAAGAAGAAGCTCTAGCATACCATTGCTTAGATAATATTCCAGGCAAGATCGAAGTCATATCAACAAAACCTTGCATGACGGCAGATGAACTTTCCCTCGCATACACACCAGGGGTTGCAAAGCCGGTTTTAGAAATTGCAGACAACCCAGAAGATGCCTACAAATATACGAGTAAAGGCAACTTAGTCGGAGTTATTTCTAATGGAACCGCTATTTTAGGTCTTGGAGACAGAGGTGCACTTGCTTCAAAACCGGTCATGGAAGGAAAGGGTATTCTTTTTAAACGATTTGCCGATATAAGTGTATTTGACATCGAACTAGACGAAAAAGATCCTAAGGAAATTATTAAAGCCGTTAAAATGATGGCTCCAACATTCGGTGGGGTCAACTTAGAAGATATTAAAGCACCTGAATGTTTTGAAATAGAGCAAACTCTAATCGAAGAATGTAATATTCCTATTTTTCACGATGATCAACATGGGACTGCAATTATTTGTACAGCAGGTGTTATTAATGCAAGTGAAGTTGTCGGAAAAGAACTTTCAAAAATGAAAATTGTCTTTAATGGAGCTGGCGCGGCTGGAATTTCTTGTGCAAAAATGTTTGTTGCTGCGGGCGCTACATTAGAAAATATTTTAATGTGCGATAGTAAAGGTGTTATCACCACCTCTAGAGGCGACCTTACTAAAGAAAAAGAGATGTTTGCCCGCGATACAGATTGCAAAACACTTGCCGATGCTTTAGTTGGAGCAGACGTCTTTGCAGGTTTATCGGTAGCCGATTGTGTGACGGCAGAAATGCTTAATTCTATGGCTAAAGATCCAATTGTTTTTGCTATGGCAAATCCGAATCCCGAAATCAAACCAGAGTTAGCACATGCAACACGAAGTGACCTTATCATGGCAACGGGACGAAGCGATTATCCAAATCAAATTAATAATGTCCTTGGCTTTCCAGCCATTTTTCGAGGTGCACTAGATGTCCGTGCCACTCGTATTAGCGAAGGCATGAAGATGGCAGCTGCAAAAGCACTTGCAAAACTCGCAAAAGAAGAAGTGCCTGCGGAAGTTTCAGCCGCCTATAAGGGTGTTCAATTTTCATTTGGTCCAGAGTACATTATACCAAAGCCATTTGACCCACGAGTATTAGTTTGGGAAGCAAGTGCTGTTGCTAAAGCTGCTTGTGACGAGGGATTAGCACAAAATCCAATATCCGATTGGGATGCCTATCGCGAAGAGCTTTCTAAACGTATGGAACGTCATTGGAAATAATGTTTATCTGCAAAACAGGGCCTTCTTCGGAAGGTCTTTTTTTTAATTTTTTTTGACAATTTAAAAATACTGTGCTAATATTTTTTATGAAGAAATTTAACCTAATCTTAACAAAACAAAAAAATGAAAACCAAATTTTCTGGGTTTCAATTATTCGATTTGTGGCAATTTTTATGGTCTTTGCATCTCATATTGCCGACAATGTCCCAATGGCAGAACGTTCAAGTGATGCATATAGAGCATGGGTTCCTTATTATGGATCCCTAATGAGAGCTTGTGTACCTCTTTTTATTATGCTTACTGGATTCCTATCGTTTAAAAACTTAAAAAATGGTGCTTCAATCGATATGGCTACTTTTTATAAAAAAAGAATTCCACGAATTGTAGTTCCTTTTGTATTTTGGGTTGTTGTTTTTAATCTCTTTGCATGGTTTATTGTTACCGTACTAAAAGCAGATTTTTCTATAGTAAAACTCTTTTTTGCATGGGCAGATCCAGCCACAGCATCTGTTACATTTTCTGGTGGACTTTTACAAGCCTTCCAATCTTTGTTTTTTAATTTTAATGTTTTTGCAACTCATTTATGGTATGTTTTTGCCTTAATTGGACTCTATTTGTATATGCCTATTTTTTCGGCATGGGTAGAGAAAGCCTCATTAAAATCAAAACTTATTTTCTTAGCTATTTGGGGTGTGACATTGTTTTACCCTTATTTACGAGAAGTTAATCCTAATCTTTATCCCGAAGCCCATTACTTACATGGAGCCTGTTCTTGGAATGAATTTGGAATGTTGTACAGTTTTGCAGGCTTTAATGGCTATTTGCTCTTAGGGCATCTGCTAGGCGAAGCGAAATCTCTTAATTTATGGAAAACATTGATAATAACAACTATCATGTTTGTAAGTGGTTATATTGTCACCGTCATTGGTTTTTCATCGATGCTGCATTTAGAAGGAGCTACAGAACTTCAAATAGAAATGTTTTATACTTATTGTTCTCCAAATGTTGTTGCAATGACGATAGCCGTATTTCTTTTCTTTAAGAAAATTGGCGAATACAATACATTAAGTTGTATAAAATCATTTTTTGCTACAATAGACGATTGTGGTTATGGAATTTTTCTTATTCATTATATTTTCTTAGGCCCTTTTTACAAAATTGCCTTAGATTGGCCACTTCCGACCCCAGTAAAAATGACTATAGCCTGTATTTTTAGTATGGCATCTTGCTGGTTTTTTGTCTGGATTTGTAAGAAAATTAAAGGCAGTAAGTGGATATTCGGGTAAAATTTATTATTATTTAGCTCTCTACAAGGTCTCCAAACGGAGACCTTTTTTTATTTTGTTTTTAATTTCCTAAATTATATGCTATACTTAATATATGAAAAAAAAGAATAAAACAATATCTTGTGCTAGTACTTTGCTATTAACTGTCGCCTCTCCACTATTTGCCGAGAGTGATGCAAATCAACATTCACCATCAAAATTAAAATTCAATCGACCCAATGTTCTCTTTATCTTAGCAGACGATCTTGGACAAGGTGATCTATCTTGCATGAATCCTAAATCAAAAATCCAGACCCCTCATATCGATAAAATTGCAGAAGAAGGACGGATTTTTACTCACTGTCATAGCTCGTCTGCCGTTTGCACGCCCTCACGTTATGGAATTTTAACAGGAAATTATGATTTTCGTTCTGGACTTAAGGCAGGGGTGCTCGATGGTTACGATAAACCATTAATAAAAGAAGAGGAAGCGACTATAGGTGATTTATATGCGAACTCTGGATACGAAACGGCATATATAGGAAAGTGGCATCTTGGATTAAATTTCCAAAAATTAGATAATACTAAACCGCTTATTCGTGGAGGGTGGGAGATTACCGATAGTTCAAATGTCAATTTTTTTGCTCCGATTACAGGAGGGCCAGAGGATTGCGGATTTTCACACACCTTTTATTTTCCTGCATCTTTAGATATTGCTCCCTATATTTATATTCATAATTATCATGTTACTGCAACAGAAATTGCAGTTAATCCTTACTTTAGTGGGACAGAAGGAAATTTTATGCGCAAGGGAGCAATTGGCAATGATGTTGTACCAGAAGAAGTTCTTCCTCGTATGGTTGACGAGACCATTTCCTTTATACAAACTTCTAATACAAAGAATAACCCTTTTTTTGTCCATCTTTCACTTCCATCTCCTCATACACCTTATTTTCCCGATAAAGCACACGAGGGTAAAAGCAAGGCAGGGGTCTATGGAGATTATGTCCAAATGACCGATACTGTTGTCGGCAAGCTAATGAATTATCTTAATGATGCAGGGTTATCTGAAAATACATGGGTAATTGTGACAAGCGACAATGGAGCATGGCTAAATAAGGTAGGAATGACAGACTTTTTAAAAACAAAATATCAACACAACACTAATGGGGAATTATTTGGGGGTAAAAGTGATTTGTATGAAGGAGGACACCGAGTCCCACTTGTCATGAGGTATCCTGGCCATATTCCTGCGGGTTCTATCAGTAAAGAGACTTTTTCATTAGTCGATTTTATGGCAATAAGTGCTAATATTCTTGATGTTAAATTGACCGATGATCAAGGTTTAGATAGTGTTGATGTGAGTGAAGCTATTTTTGGTAATGAAGAGAAATATAATATTCGGGATAGCGTATTAGTGCATTCAATCGATGGCAGTTTTGCACTCATTTCTGATGGGTGGAAATATCTTTATGCAAAAGGTTCTGGGGGGTGGACTAAGCGAATGACAGCAAAAGAACAGCTTTATCATTTAGAAAATGATCCAATGGAAAAGAAAAATTTGCGAAATAGAAATAAAAAAGTCGTTGTTACAATGAAAAAAAAGCTAAATGATATATTAAAATCAGAAAAAACGAGATAAATTTTATTTTTTCTAAAAAGTATATAAATAACTATTGATTTATTTCAGATATATTATATACTTAATTAAATATTATGGTAAATGAATGTTACATTATCGAAAATCTCGACGACCTCAAGAAAAAATTGTACACGGATAATTTTACACCAATCGAAAATAGAGTGGTGCGAATCCATACGTCTCATTTACAGTCAGAAGAAGCAATGCACTATGCAAAAGAGGTTAAAAAAAGTATACCCAATTGTCATATAGTTGGCTGTTCAACAAATGGTATTATCTATAAAGGAAAGCAATATGCAGATAAATCGCTTGTTGTAATCGAAGACTATTCAGATTCAACTGTGACATCTGGGATTATATTATATAAAGATAAATCTACTAATCAGATATCAGATGAAATCATCAATTTATCAAAAAATCAAAATGATAGATTCGTTCACTTGCTTTTAGGTGGATTTAGAGACGACACTCAAACTTTAATTGATACATTAAAAGATAAAAAGCCTAATCTTCAAGTAGTAGGTGGCAATGCTGGAAATTATGGTATAGATTTATATGAATCTTTTGTTTTTAATGAAGAAATGGCTACATCAGAAGGTTGTCTCGCATTGTATTTGCATTCCGAAACGGCAACATTCTATTCTAGTGTCAATAATCCCGTTTTTACAGCCCCAGAGATCTATGAGTTAACAGAAGTTTTAGATGAACAAATTATTTCAATTAATCACGTTCCTCCCGCTCAATGGTTACTTGATGTCTTTCATATTTGTTCTATAGAAGAATTTGGAATATTAGATAAAGACAAGAGAAATGAAGTACTGCTTAGAATTCAGTTGTCATTAGAAGGATACGAAAAATCATCAAGATATCTAAAGGTTGATTCTACCCTAAATCATGTTTTCGTTCTTGGTCCACATCTTAAAACGGGGACTCGTTTTAAACTCGGCTATGTTTCTTCAAAAGTCTGTGTCTTAGAGAATTTTCGAATTAGCTCCGAAGTTGCGGCAGTTCCAGCCGAATCTATTTTTTGTTATAGTTGTGAATGTAGAAAAAATGTTTTACAACGTTCAGCGGAATGGGAATTTACCCCATAAGACAACTATGAAGTTAATGGCTTTTTTACAAATGGAGAATTAGGCTATATAAATGGAAAAAGTGAATATTTGCAAGGCTCGCTTGTTTTTACAACCTATGCAGAATCAGAAAGCTATATTACTCCTAATTTCCCATTGTTTAATGCCTTCTATGATTACAAAGAAGATAGCCAATATTTTTATGATTTTATTCGAAAAAAACAACTCGATTTCACAACGGCAAAAAATAAAAAATCATCTAATCTTTCTAAAGTGAATGCGCATTTAGGAATACCCAATTTCCTTCAATTTCGTGAAGATATGGAAACATGTCATTATAATACTCTTTGCCTTATCTCTATCGATAACGAAGCGACTCTATTCTCTCATTTAGGGGAAGAAATTTATTTTAAAGAACTGCACAAGTTGTTAGAATCTGGAAGAATATTCCTTAACGATTTTAAGGACAATGTCTTTAACCAAATTTACATGTTAAGTCAATCGATGTTTTTAATTGCAACAGATAATAAAATGGATCAGTTGCTTTTTCTCGGAATGATGAAAAACCTATATGATCGTTTTTCTTCTATTATTTCTACAGACGAGATTGCACCAATCGTTTTTCGATTTGTAGTCGTGCTTGACAAAGAAAAACCACTAGAAGAGGCATTTAATCTTTTAAATATCAATAAAAATACTTCTAACTACTTTATTTATCCTTCAGATGAAAAAGGGGAGAGCCTAAAATCTTCAATAGAAGTCAAAATCCATAATATTTTAAAGCGTGCAATTAAAGAAAATTTAATTGTTCCCTATTATCAAGAATTGCATAGTAATAATCCAGAAGACAAGAATTCACACGAAGCGCTTATGCGAATCATTGTCGATGGTAAAACTTATCTACCTCAAGATTTTATGGAGGTTTCAAAAAAATATTCGCTTTATACGAAAATCAGTAAAATTCTTATAAGCAAAGTTTTTGACGATTTTTATAATATTGATAGTCGTGTTTCTATCAATATATCTGTTTATGATATTGAGTCTTTAGATTTTCAACGTTTCATCTTTAAAAAACTAAAGGATTTTCCAAAGCCAGAAAATATTGTTTTTGAAATTTTAGAAGATGAAGGCTTTAAAAATATTGACCTTCTGCATGCATTTATTGAAGAGGCCCGTAGCCATGGTGCTAAAATTGCTATCGATGATTTTGGTTCTGGTTATTCTAATTTGTTGAACTTGTTTCGATATCTCCGGATTATATTAAAATTGATGGCTCCATTGTGCGTGTCGTTCATAAAGAAAAAAATAGCTTAAACTTGTTAAAGTCTATCATGTTTATGGGCAAACGTTTAGGGGTTAAGCTTGTTGCAGAATATGTAGAAACAGAAGTCATTCAAGAAATCATTAAATCTGTTGGAATCGATTACTCGCAGGGTTATATTTTCTCTGTTCCAAAGCCAATCGAAGAATTATCTATAAAATAGCAGAGACGCTATAGTTTGCCGCTTCAGGAACTTTGTCTAGCCATTTTTGAACTTCTAATGAAAATTCTTTCACCTGATTACTCGCATTGCCCGTTAAGACTTCACCTTTTGAAATGATTGCTTGTAATTCCTCTATGGTAAGTAATAGCCTAGAATCATTAGCAAGTCGATTTAGTAAATTATTTTGTGTAATTTTGCCGTCTCTTAAATCGAGTACAGTGGCAACAGCATGTTCTTTTATAGCCTCATGCGCTGTTTCTCGTCCAGCCCCTTTTTTAACGGCTTCCATTAGTATCGTGGTAGAGCAAAGAAAAGGAAAGTAGTGTTCGTTCTCGTTTGCAATCACTGCGGGGAAAGAAGACATCTGTTCTAAAACAGTGATAAAGGTTTCAAATAATCCGTCAGCTGCATAAAATGTACCAGGAAGTGCTACACGCCGAACAACCGAGCAACTAACATCCCCTTCATTCCATTGATCTCCAGAAAGACCTGCTAGCATATTTAGATATCCATTTAAGATAATAGCAAACCCATTTATTCGTTCGCAAGAACGGCTATTCATTTTATGCGGCATAGCGGATGAACCAACTTGCCCTTTGCTAAATCCTTCCGAGGCTGTTTCATTTCCAGCCATTATTCGCAATGTTTTAGCAAAACTGCTTGCACCAGAGGAAAGAGAAAAAATTGCACTTGCTGCTTGAAAATCCAATGATCGTGGATAAACTTGTCCTACTGCATTTAGTGATTGGCTTATTCCCAGATGCTCTGCAATTTTTTCTTCAAATTGTAAAATTTTGTCCGAGTCGCCATTAAATAGGGTGATTAAATCTAAGCTCGTTCCAACGGCTCCTTTAATTCCTTTTACTGCGAAATTTTCTATTATGTAATTTAGCGGTCCAAGAGCACAAAGAATTTCTTGGCCAAACATTGCAAGGCGCTTACCTAGAGTCGTAGGCTGTGCTGCAACATTGTGAGTACGAGCTGTGATAACAAGGTCTTTCCATTCGATGGCTCGTTCACTCATAATTTTAAGCGAAGCTATAGCTTTCTTTCTTATAAGTTTTAATGCTGATATAATTTGAAGTTGTTCGACATTTTCTGTAAGATCTCGACTTGTCATTCCTTTATGAATTTGTTCAAACCCTGCTAAATCACAAAATTCATCGATTCTTGATTTTACATCATGGTGATTGATTTTTTCTCTATCATTGATAGATTCCAAGTTTACATTATGGAGAACCTTTTCATATGCTTTAATTGAACCGTCTTCAATTTCTATACCCAGTTCTTTTTGTGCTTTAAGCACTGCAATCCATAGTTCTCGTTCTAAAACAATTCGACCTGTCTGAGACCAGATTTCCTTCATTTCTTTTGTCGCATATCGTGTTGCTAAAACATCAGAAATTAAATCGCTATTATGACTCATAAATCACCTCAACTAATTTATATTACAATAAACTAAGAATATTATCAAGATTTATCAGCATCGTTCTAAAAATTGATATTGTCTATTTTCTTTACAAATAGCTAATTGTTGGTCGCTGATTTTGAATAAAAAATTATTTTTTTAAGAAATGACAAAAAAAATTCTTGACCTATACTATAGCTGCTTGTAAAATTAGAGTATAGTATATATGGGGGTAATATGCGAATCATATATTTGCTTATTGTGTTTCTTTCTTTTGGTCTTTTAGGGTCTTGTAGTGATGATTGGTCGCAATCTCATGATATACACGGACATTGGCGAAAAATTGAAAGGATGAAAGGCGTTAATATTGAACAACGATTATTTATCGATGACCAATGGGTCGAAAACAAAGAATTAGGTGAAAACGAAGGAACTTACACGTGGGAAATTTTTGAAGAAGGAAATAAAAATCTTTCTGCATCTCACGAAGGTATAGTTCGTGTTATTTTAAAAGATTTTCAACTTGTTTTTTCTCCATCAGATCAAACAAAAGATACTCTTATTTATCAATATAAACTTGGAATTGCGGGTAGTAGTTTGCTCTTTTCTTTAGATGGAATAAGTGGGTTTACTTTTGCACGTTATAAGGAGATAACAGAATGAGTAAATCTAACAGAGTAATTTGTATATTACAATTATCAATTTTATTATTTTTTAGCTGTGAGCTTTTTGATTCCTCAAAGATCCCTCTCTCAAATGACCAAGGAAATAATTCAGAATTAGATTTGAATTTGTCAACTCAAGCTATAATGCCTCCAGTCAATGTTTCATTTCTCTTGCTTAAAACAGAGGCAGGATTTGATTCTAAAATTTATTGGGACAGTGTTCCTTATGCTTCCGGGTATAAAATATATCACTCCTCCGAGCAAGATGGAGAGTTTAGCTTTTTAGCGCAAGTGAGTAGTCCATCTTACGAAAAAGAAGAATTTATTTATTCTTCGGGAACAAGCTCTTTCGCTTCTTATTATAAAATAACATCATTATCTTCTAAAGGGAAAGAAAGTGGTTTTTCAGTACCAGTTAAAATTTCTATCGATAATCAATCTATCTATTCGGGAGTGATCATCGACCCAACCATCAGCAAAGGTACCTTACCCCATATTTCTCTCTCTTGGACGCCACCTGAAAATGTCGCATATTATAAAATTTATAGAATAATCTCAGAATCGGATGTTAATGAGATTTATACATTATTAGAGAACCAATATATTCCTACCGATTCAACACTCCCAATAATCGAATATAAGGACTTAAACGCGAAGAGTGGTCTTTTCTATGATTACTCTGTTGTACCTGTAAATCAATATGGATCTGAAGGGGTCATTAATAAAGGGTTTAATGCAGGATATATACTGCCACAAATTCAAAATTTTGAAGTCTCAAACGGGACATCATACCGTTCCCCCGCAAGCGGCACGCAAGTAGAAGGGCAAATTGAATTGTATTGGGATATATATCCATATGTTAGTTCTGCAACTAAAAATTATCGTCTAGGGGAACCCTGTGATCTCCTTGGATATGATTTACCAGATTTCTTAGATTCAGAAGATGACTTTGGTTTTTATGTTTCATATACTCCATCCAATCCTCATTTTTCTAATTTAGTGAATACAGTTTTTCTTCCAAATTTTCTGCCTAATGCCAATGACCCCGATTTAGCTCCTCTAACAGCACTAGAAAAAGTTGAAGATAGTGCTACTCGTTTTTCATACTTAGACACTCATATAAATGATGCTAAACGGGGACGCGCTTATAAATATACATTAAAAGTGATAAACAAAAGCTATCCGGCTATTCAATTTGAAAATTCTTGGTACAAGTACTACTACTTTAAGGTTTCTTCAAAATTTGTAGTGGCAGGAGAAGGTCAGTTCGAATCAAATCATTCTAATCTTTTCCGTGGATTAGTGGTCAATGATGCAGAAGCACCTAAGTTTGAATTTGACCGAAATGATATCTTTACAATTCTAAGCACAGAAGAGGGAAGTAACAAAGTTTCCATAAAAATACGCAATCCTGGTTATTTAGGAAGTATCGCACCCGATTCGTATCGTCTTTATAAACGTATAGACGGTGGTATAAAATATGATTTAGTACATGAATGGACTGAATTTGTTACAACGGGTGCCGCATTAGAATACACAGAAACTTTAAGTAGCCCAGTCTCCACCGATGCACTTATCCCTTATCGTTTTTCAATGCTAAAAGATGGTAAAGAATCTGCATTTAGCTCAGCAAAATATTTAACAATAGAATAGGAGAACTTATGAAATTATCAACAAAACATTTAATCTTTGCTATTTTTTCAATTATGTTTTTTTCATGTTCAATAAATACTCTAGGTACTAATTTAGAATATTCGACTAATCATACCTTTGAAGGAGAGATTTCACCTCAAAAGATTGTAATTGAAAATGATATTGAAACAACTGTGAATGAAGAAATTGGTATCCCTACACGACTAAATGCCTCTTCGGGACAATTTAATGACCGTATTATTTTAGAATGGAAAAATGTATATTACAAAGGCTATAAAGCTCTTTATTATATTTACTTCTCAGAGGATGGTCTTTCGTATAAATTGTTTAACAATGAAGCGATTAATGAAAATAGCTATACATTCTTGTCTGCAAAATCTCAATTAGAAGCTGGGAAGCGGTATCATTTTGCCGTTCGCTCATATATTGCACATTACGATCTAGTCAGTCTAATAAGTGAAGTCGTAATAGGGTGGACAATAGGAAAGCCAAATCGATTTGTTGCATCCTTTCGCGAAAATGTAGATGTTGTTAATCTTACATGGCCAGCTGTAGATGATGCTGCCTATTATACAATTAAACGCGCAGAAGTTGCTGCAGGAGAACCAGCGCCAACTGCCCTTGGTTCCTATGAGCAAGTTGGAAACCCAATTCCAGCTAGCCAAATGCTCGAAGATGAAACTTTTTTGTATCAAGATAAGTCAGCAGGATTAGGGGGGACTCTAATCTCGCAAAGCGAATATTGGTATATTTTATATTCGCATACAGTAGACTCAATCGTTAGTAACCCTTCAAATCCTGTAAGAGGGGCGCTTTTAGCCATTGGTGTTCCAGGGCCTCCTACAATGCTAAACATAACAAAAGGGTTATTAGATAACACCGTTCGTATCATGTGGAAAGGAATTGACGATCGTAAAAATTATGTTTTGTATCGAATTACTCGGACAGACCTTGAAAATGGAATTTCTAGTGGTACACAAATGAATATAAATATCGATGAAATTAAAGAGGATCCAACGGGTACATATTTTTATTATTACGATAAGGGAGTTTCGTTTGCAAATGGGGAACAATATTTTTATCGGGTTGCAGCAAAGAATGATTTGGGTATCGGTTTGCTTAGTGACTTTGACATAGATGATCCCGAATCAATCGAATTTTCTATGGGTTATGGGTTTGAAAAATATGACAATCGCGAAATATCTGTACGTGTCACTTCAAAGGGATTTGTGGCCGAATGGGATAAAGTTCTTGCTGCAGACTCATACTATGTTTATCGGTTTATTGCCACAGAGGATAAAAAAGCTCCTCAAGGCGATTCCGATTGGAGTTTTCTAAAAGAAACAACAGAGAATAGCATCCTTGACGATGACAGTGCGTTTAACTTTGAAAAAGATGAGGTCTATTATCGTGTTTTTCCTGTCAAGTTAGTCGATTCGCAACCATTAGTAAAAGAATCCGATTGGACCTTTTCTCTCCCCGACGAGCTTTTAAGTTTAAATTACTTTGTAAGCGATTCATCCGAAACAACACCAATTGTATTGAGTATTCAAACTCTTGTCGATGAGCTCGAAGCCTTATCCCTTACTGATACGACACGAATTGGACATGCGGGAATTTCAGCATCAGATAGCGATTTTACAGTAGAAGTACCCCAGTTTTCTGTGAACCCAGTGGCTTCGCAGAATGATAAAAATATCAAAGGCAAAATTCGCCTAACTGGAAGAATATCGGATATTTCAGGTTTTGAAAAACTCAACGTAAAACTGATTCGTACTTGCTATTATGGGGATGAAGATGGGGTCTATCCTTTAGCAGAACCTCGTAAAGCCATTGGGGGTGTTTCGTTTACAAAAAAAGGATTACCCCATGTTGCAGCGGTAGAAGTATTTGACCTTAAGCCTTATATCGATAGTCGTGGTGAAATTAGTTTTATAGATCCAATGCACGATTTTAGAAATGGTGAAGTCTTAGAAGGACGAACACTAATTTGGGATTATGGAACTTGGGACAGGGAAGCATGGAAAGATATAAAACGGCAAAAAATGTTTGATATGGAACGCGCTGTAAAAGTACATTATCAAGTCCGTATAGAGAGAAGTGGGGACTCTGAATGGAAACCCACCGTTTCACCAGAATTCCAAGGATGGCCATGTCTAACCGATATAGAATTTGCACATCTAGCTAATTGGATGAAGGATGTTGCATTAAATCGTCTTTCATCGATATTAATCCCAAGATATGCTTGGAATAAAACACTTGCTTGGCTATTAAGCTCTAATCAACGTGTTGATGGCGAAAATTCTCCGGGAAAAGCAGCACATCTTAGGACATGGGCAGATGGTTTAGGAGGAGCAGGATCGGGGGGTGTAGAAGCAGGTTATTCAGACTGGAAGGGTTTTACATTTAAAACGGATCAAGATATCACTCTAGCTGTTTCATTAGATAGTAATAAAGAACGAAATATCGAATTCAAATTTTCATTTGTTACACCTTTATATAGCGGGAGCGCAGATGTTTCCATATATGTTCGTGATTATAATTATCATTGGGGTTTATGGTCTACTACGAAAGGTCACTATAAAGTATTACACTCTGGTGTAAACAGTGATTGGGTCTCATTTCAACCCGATCTCTTAATCCCCGTTAATGGCTCTGTAATTGTGAATAGTCCTAATTCATTACGGTATGGCTTAGCCTTAGGACGCGAGGCATATGACGCTGGGGGGGAACCTTTTCCGTTAGTACCAGGCAATGACGCAGAAAGTTGTACATTTACTAGAATAAATTTTAAATATCGACCTGTTCCAGTAAATAGTGATCTCACAAAAGAACAATATCCACATATGGTTTATGGATATATTGACTAAGGAGAAGTGAATGCAAATAAATAAATATCTTATATTATTATCAACTTTTATACTCCTTTCTTTTTTAAGTTGCTTTGCAGAACAAGAAAAAATGATTGAAGGTAAATGGAGTTATCAATTAAATGATTCTCAGACAGGCGTTCTTACGACAGAAGCAATTGAATTTTTGCCGTCAGAAGAAAAAGGAAGTTTTTCTTTTACTTGGACGAAAAAAATAAAAGACATTAAC
>CAYJGX010000034.1:0-2635 GCA_964369795.1 uncultured Spirochaetaceae bacterium | reverse complement strand
GAAAGTATTATTTCCTTAAAAACGGGTCAAGCGATGACAACAATTAGATATGTCAACTCAGAAGCAATACCCACAATTAAATTTTTCTGGACGGATACGACTGAAGATTTCATATTACTCATGAAATATATCATAATAGGGGACTCTCTTACATTAGTCACTGATTTTGCCGCTACCGTTTATTATAAGAATGAAAATGAGGAGGGTGTTGTTGATGAAACATAAAATTATCTTAGTCTTATCAGTATTATTTATCGTATCTTGTGGGAGTCAAAACAAGGCTACCGTTTATCCGGTCTTAACGCTTAAAGGAGATATTGCGATGCAAATTCCTTTAAATGAAGAGTTTGTGGAGCCTGGATTCATTGCCTTTGACAGTATCGATGGTGACTTAACGGGAAGAGTTGTTATTGATTATACCAACCTCGATGTAAAAAACGAAGGTTTATATCAAATTTATTATTCAGTAAAAAATAGATATGGGGATGCAAGTATAACTGCTATTCGCTCTATCAATGTTGTTGCCTCTAGTGCTTCTTTATCATTGAAGGGAGAATCGTTAATTGTATTAGAGTTAGGGAGCGTTTCAATTTTTCCAGATCCAGGTTTTATCGCAAAGGATATTGATGGTACTTTTAAAAACGAATCTGTCAAGGTTAACACTAACTTGAATCTCAATAGTCAAGGCTTGTACCAAATAACCTATACTTTTATTGACTCTTATCAAGTGGTTCATACAGTTTTGCGGCATGTTCGCATTTCTCTTCCAGATACACCAATTATTATACTTGAAGGAGCGGGTACAAGTGTTTCTAACCCTTTTATTCTTCAATATGGAATGACACAAGAAGATATCGCAGTTTTAGATCCAGGATATAAGGCTTTTGATAAAGCGAATGGGGATATATCGCAAGCTGTTTTTGTCGATTATTCTACAGTTGACACAACAGTTAGCCCCGCGAGCATACAAGAATTAGTCTACTCTATAAAGAGTATGGAAAATGAAATCCTTTTTTCTACCATACGATATATTCGAATTTTAGCCGATGCCATTAGCCCCGAAATCTCCATTCTAAAATCTCTACAAGAAACGATAGAAGTGGGTTCTGAAAATTTTACTGTTAGTCTTAAAACTGATGTCATCGCTACAGATAGTGGCGCTTTACTTCCAGAAAGTCATTTAAGATATACAATTTCACAAATTAGCGATTTTAGCAATAGCGCAACAACAATAAGAAATAATGTTCTTGTCGAAGAAGTTACAGATGATGCAGGTTTTTTTAAAATTATTTATACTGCCACAGATGAATCAGGAAATGAAGGTGAAAATTATCGTCTTGTTCAAGTTGTCGATTATGATCCTCCAGTACTCGTATTTGATGGGGTAGAGGTAACTCAAAATATTCAAAAAATTGAGAACTTTGACTATGCTGCATCTATCGATTCGATCTTGCCAAATCCATCAGTTTCTGATAATGCTAAAACATTTTCTCTCTACGAAATTGGAGATTCTCTTTCCTCAATCGATTCAAGGAAAGTTGGTACCTATTATCTAACTGTTTATGCTATAGATGCAACAGGAAATGAAAGCTATCAAATTAATAGAATTATCAATGTTAACCCACCAAACAATCCTATAGTCATAAATGGAGGATTTGAAGATTCAATTCCTGCGGTTGGAACTGTGGACGAAGCAAACAATTTGATGGGCTGGCAGTGGGTTGATTTACGTGGATATATGGTACAAGGTACTTATAATGTCTGGGGACCTGCGGTAACTTCCACAGAACCTGTTATTTACAGCGGAGTTTATTCGAGCCTCAGTTTAGCGACTGTTACAGACCAATTTTCTCGTTCTGGAATCGCTTCGGCTAAGACTATTGGACCTGAACTTGCAGCAGAAGAAGTTAAGGATCCTGTTACAGGACTTATTCCTATTGACCTAGCCGCATATATTGTGCGGACTATGGGAAAAATAACACAAAAAGATATCTATATTCATAAAGAGGTAGATTATTTAGCACAAGTTTTTATTCGTGTTAATGTCGGTTCTTCAAATCAGACAATCACTTTTAGATTATTGCCCCAAACACCTGGAATGCTCTTAAATGGGAAAACAAGTATTGAGGTTGTGGCAAATCCAGAAGATATGACACAACACTATTGGGAAGAATTTTCAATCGATTTTGATGCGAATTTAGATGGATTAATTACAATTGAAATCGATAAATCTGACATTTCAAGTTCATCGTATCGTAATGGTACAGAGTTTTATTATGATGACATTTCTATTTCTGTAAAAGAAAATGGATATGCAAAAAAATAGGAGATAAAGATGAAAAATAATATTATTCGATTAGTTATAATGCTACTTATTTTTTTAGTATTCGGTTGCGAAGTTGAATCTCCAAATCTTGAAATCTATCATGGCGGGAAGTTATTAAATAGTGAAACTAGTTTCGATTTTACAACTGAATCTGTTGGAGTTAATTCAGTAGTTCTCTCAGTGAGGAATCCTCTTGAAAAAAGCGTCTTGTCAATTGATGCAATTTCTATTGATAGTCCTCATTTTTTAGTTAGAGATGTCCAAAATAATCTTTTCAATTTTCCTGTACAAATTGAACCTGGTGACTTA
>CAYJGX010000033.1:17924-19682 GCA_964369795.1 uncultured Spirochaetaceae bacterium | reverse complement strand
TACTACCCTTTATGGAAGCTGGCAACTAAACAAACCTACTATTATAAAAAACGGAAATATCGATTTAAGCACAGGTCAAAAAACAGTTACTTTAAGCCATGGCATAGCAGAAGCTACCATTTACTACACAACAGATAATAGTACACCAACTGTTGGTGGCACTTCATATAATAAAGAATTTACTATCAATATTAAAGATAGTGGTGTTACGGTTAAGGCAATTGCAGTAAAAGAAAATACTAAGACTTCAGAGGCAGCTACTTATCTTTTTGAGAAGATAGGTACTGTAGAAACTCCTTCTATTGTTACAACTGGAACATTTAACGGGGAAACAGGAGATAAATCGATCACGTTAGAATCGAATACAGACGGTTCCACTTTGTATTGGACAACAGGGACTAGTGAATTTTCTAGTGATGTTTGGACTCCTTATAATGGGGATGCTTTTTCAGTTAATTTAAAAGATGCGAGTCAAACCCTAAAGGTGATTGCTACTAAGCAAGATATGATTAATTCAAATGTGGTAAGTCATGAATTTACTCAGGCAACAAAGGTGGCGCAACCAGTCGTTACTTTTGCAGGAAATGCAACCACATTTAAGGATGAAATAGATTTTACAATAAGTTGTGCAACCGTAGGGGCTACTATTGAGTATAATATCAATGAAGGTGAGTGGCAAACCTATAGTGAATCTGTCACAGTTACAGAAAGTTCTAAAGTTATTGCAAGGGCAACAAAAAACGATTGCATGAATTCTGATTCTTCAACGGCTGTAAATGCTACCGAACAGTTTACCGTCACTTTTAATGGAAATGGTGCTATGGGTGGCACTGTAATGGACGATCAAACTTTTACAGATCAGCAATCACAAAGCTTAACAAAAAATACTTTTTCTCTAGATAAACATCAATTTAATGGTTGGAATACGTTGGAAAATGGAACTGGAATTTCTTACACTGATGGACAATTATTAACAGTAGATAAGCATTTAACCCTTTTTGCGCAATGGAGTAAGTTGGGACAAGTTACTACTCCTATTATTGTTTTTGGTAGCGGTAGCGGGTATTTTAAAGGGTCGACAACGGTTTCGATTACTTCTACTGAAGGGGCTACCATTGAATATAAAATAAATGATGGGAATTGGCAAATCTACACAGATTTATTCACAATTAGCGAAACCTCTACTATTACTGCAAAGGCAACTAAAGAGGGTATGACTCCCTCAGAAGAAAGTGCTCCTGTCACTTGTACTGAGCAATTTTCCGTTACTTTTAACGGAAATGACTCTACTAGTGGTGCTATGAACGGTCAAACATTCACCGATAAAATAGCACAAGCATTAACTGCAAATGCCTTTGAAAAAACATATGCAACATGGATGGGTTGGGCTACTACGAAAAATGGTAATGTTCTTTATGATGATAATGAATCTATCCTGGTAACAGAGGATTTAACCCTTTATGCAGTTTGGCAAGAGTGGGAAACGGTGGCTACTCCTAGTATCGAATTTGGTAGTGGTACTGAATATTTTAAAGAGTCAACAACTGTGACTATTACTTCCACAGGCGGGGCTACAATAGAATACAAAATTAATACCGAAAATTGGCAAAGCTATACAGGATCTCTAACTATAAATAGCACCTCTACTGTTGTTGCAAGAGCCACTAAGGATGGGATGAAACCTTCAGAAGCAAGTACAGCTGTCACGTGTACTGAACAATTTACCGTTACTTTTAACGGAAATGGCTCTACTAGTGG
>CAYJGX010000033.1:2452-17824 GCA_964369795.1 uncultured Spirochaetaceae bacterium | reverse complement strand
TACTATGAATGCTCAAACATTCACCGATAATATTGCTCAAGCATTAACTGCAAATGCTTTTGAAAAAACAGATGCAACAATGCTGGGTTGGGCTACTATGGATAATGGTGATGTCGTTTATGATGATAATGAATCTATAACGATAACAGAGGATTTAATCCTTTATGCTGTTTGGGAAAACTGGAGTAAACTTCCTACCCCTGTTGTTAAATTTAAAGACGATGCAACAACATTTAAAGGAAGTTCTTCCTTTACCATTAGCTCAATTAACGATGGATCTGACGTTCAATATCAAATTAATGGAGGGGCGTGGGTAACTTATGAGAACACGGCTGTCACTATAATGGAAACTTCGGAAGTTATTGCAAAAGCGACTCAAACGAGTTGGATAGATTCTGATATATCAGTAGCAAAAACCATTACGCAGCAATTTACCGTTACATTTAACGGAAATGACTCTACTAGTGGTACTATGAATGCTCAAACATTCACCGATAATATTGCTCAAGCATTAACTGCAAATAGCTTTGAACGGGATAACTATCTTTTTGATGGTTGGAACACGCAAGCTGATGGCACGGATAAATCTTATGAAAATAGCGAAGAAATAACTGTTAATGCCGATATGGAATTGTTTGCACAGTGGAAAGAGCCTCCAACTCTTGATCAACCTACTTTGTCAATTGATGGTGCCTTGTTAGGCAACGAGCCATTTGATTTTACAAAAAAGATTACTGCTAGCTCTACAACTCAAGGGGTAACTTTCACTTTTAAAATTAATTCAGAAGAAACTCCGAGGAGTTATAATTCGGAGCTAGGTATTGTTTTATGGGATTTAGCGGTCAGAGACAACTGTACTCTTACTATTATTGCAACAAAAGCAGGCTATAAAGAAGGTTCTAATACCTATACTTGTAACATAACCAAAACAGAAGTTCAATTTGAACAAGATTTTAGTCAAGAGAAAACCATTTTTGTAAAAGAGAAGTTTCCTATTGCTACCACAACTGGTGTAGAAAAGATTTATTATAAAATCAATTCAAGCACAGAACCAATTCTTTATGAAGAACCTTTATACGTTGTATCCGCAGGTACGGAAGAAGTCTCAGTCTATGCACAAAAAGATGGATATTCTCCTTCAGATGCGATTGTATTTACCTTAAAGGTAATTAAAGATACCATAAGTATGGTTTTTGCTGAGGGGGGAACTTATACTATGGGAACGGATGATTATGCTGATCATACCCCACACTCGGTTACCGTTAGCGATTTTTATATAGGTGAATACGAGGTAATGGAGTCAGAGTACAAAGCGATAATGGGAGCTATCCCTGTCGACAACGATAATGGTCCTTACGAAGATGACACATATCCAGCAAGCGAGCTATCTTGGTATCATGCCATTGCCTTTTGTAATAAATTGAGTATCTCTATGGGATTAAAACCTGTGTACAGTATTGAAGGAGTAGACTTTGAGACTTTAACACATGACCAAATTCCAGGTTATAGTGGTACTGCGTATAAGGTATGGGATACCGTTATATGTGATTGGAGTGCTAATGGATACAGACTCCCGACAGAAGCTGAGTGGGAGTTTGCCGCTAGGGGTGGAAACGATAGCAAAGGTTATATTTATTCTGGTAGTAATACCGTTGGAGATGTTGCTTGGTATTCAGGTAATGCTAATAGTTCTGTTATTTCCCTTCCTATTAACCTGCCAGGTCAAGGAAAGATTCGAAATGAGTTAGATCTTTATGGGATGAGCGGCAATGTCGCCGAATGGTGCTGGGATTGGTATGATGAAAATTATTATGCTAATAGTAATAATGCTACAGACCCTAAAGGTGCTACTTCAGGTTTGGGGCGATGCCTGCGTGGAGGGGGATTTGGCCGACCAGCTGAAGAATGTACAGTAGCAAAACGTATCTATAGATTTCCTCGGTTAGATTATCAACCATATACGGGTATGCGTTTGGTACGTTCTGCTTTTTAAATTATAGTTATAAAATGCAAAAAAAGCTCTTTCGATTGCCGAAAGAGCTTTTTTTAGGTAGTTAAAATGCGTAAGTGATTGAAGCTGAGCGATAGCTGTTCCTTGGCTTTCTATATAAAGAAAGCCAAGAACCTAGCAGAGTAAAGCGCGACCCTGCCTACGGGCAGGGGTACGCCCGAAAGAAAAAACAACCTTCTCAGAGTACGAATTTAAAACGCAAACTCATATATAGAAATTAGGCTTGACAAATGAGGAAACTCGGCTTAATATTTATTATATAATGTGAGGAATATATGGCAAGAATTTTTTCTATGCTGCTGTTGACAGCAGTATTTTGGGTGACGGGCTGTGCAGGGATCGTGACTAAAGAGGTTTCTTATTCGTGGAAAAAAGAAATCAATAATGTGGCGCAGACGGAGTCAATCGATGTTAAAAGCGGAGATTGGCTCGGGGTTCAGATTAAAGCATTAGAAGATGCGGTTGGGGAGCGGGCGAAAAAGTATCCGAATTCCATCGGCAAGCTAGAATTTGAAGGTAAACTAGAAACTTTTAAGCAATATATTAATTCTGCTCGGGTAAACGATAGCATTTTAGCCGATTTTAGAGTGTTGCAAAAAGAAATTTTATTGAGTAACCCAGAATTAGATAATATTTCTGATATTTTATTTCGGCAAACGGCTAATGCTAGCATGCCAGCAAATTGGGTTGGAAATTCTTCGATGGCAAAAACGGGTTATAATAACGAGATTCGTTCCTTCGATTTTCGAAATTCGGCGAGTGAAAAATCGGTTTTGAAACCAGGCAATAATGGAATGATGCAAGATGCCTTTTTAGGAGATATTGTTCCAAATTTTGATGCCGATAAATTTTTATATTCGAGTATCGCGCCTACGGGTCGATGGGAGCTTTTTGAAGCAAACATGGATGGAAGCGGGGTGCGGCAAGTATCTAAGCCCGAGTTTACCGATATCGATAACTTTAATGGAGTCTATTTGCCCGATGGCAAAATTGTCTTCTGTTCGACAGCGACGATGGTGGGCGTTCCTTGCGTGCGCGGGTTTGACTATGTTGCAAACTTATATGTTATGGATGCCGATGGAAGCAATATGCGTCAGCTCACCTACGAGCAAGATGCCGATTGGTATCCTTATGTCATGAATAGTGGCAAGGTGATGTATTTGCGATGGGAATATACGGACAATTCGCACTATTTTACACGGGTTCTTATGAGTATGAATCCTGATGGAACCGAACAAAAGGCTCTTTATGGAAGTAATTCCTACTGGCCAAATTCTATGTTCTATGCAAAACAGCTTCCAGGGCAAAATACAAAGTTTGTCGCTATTGTTTCGGGGCATCACGGGGTGGCTCGAGCAGGGGAGTTGTACTTGTTTGATACGGCTAAGGGCGAGATTGAAGGAGAAGGTGCTGTGCTTCGGATGGGAGCGGCGAACATGGAACCTCGGGTGACGATTCGTGACGAGCTGGTTACGGGTATTTGGCCTCAATATTTACACCCGTATCCGCTTTCAGAAGATACTTTTCTTGTGGCGTCAAAGACAGACGCAAATGCTAAGTGGGCAATCTATTTAACCGATATTTATGGGACTAGACTCCTTATCAAAGAGAGTGATGATTTTAATCTTATGGAGCCCGTTCCTGTGCTTAAACGCGAAACTCCTCCGGTTATCCCCAACCGAGTCGACACTTCTAAGGAAAACGCCATCGTTTATATTCAAGACCTTTATACAGGCGAGGGGTTAAAGGATGTTCCTAGGGGTATGGTTAAACAACTTCGAATTTCTACTTATGCTTACACCCTTCGTGATTTTGGAAACCACGATTACTTGGGTGTAGAGAGTGCATGGGATGGAAAGATTATGCTTGGCACGGTCGATGTAGAGTCCGATGGTTCTTGTATCTTTGAAATGCCAGCTAATTTACCTATTACTATTCAGGCATTAGATAAAGATGGTTCTGCTATTCAGCTTATGCGAAGTTGGACGACAGCGATGCCAGGCGAATTTGTTTCCTGTATTGGTTGTCACGAACGAAGTCACGATGTGCCTAAATACAGCAAAACGATTGCTTCTGGAAAAGAGCCGCAAAAACTAAACTGGACTTTCAATCAACCTACAGGGATTGGCTACGAAGAAGAAATCCAACCGATTTTAGATCAGTACTGTATTTCTTGCCACGACGGCCGACCAAGTCGCCCGAATTTTAAAAGTACTCGAGCAGTGGGATGGTTTAAATTTTCAAAATCATATCACGAATTGCATCCTTATGTTCGTAGACCAGGTCCAGAGAGCGATTTTGGTGTACTTGTGCCAATGGAGTATCATAGCAACACCAGTGAACTAATCCAAATGCTAGCAGACGGTCATCATGGCGTAGAGCTCGATGCACTTTCATACAGAAAACTTGTTCGATGGATTGACTTAAATGTTCCATACTTTCCAAATTATAGAAAACACTTTCACGCTATCGGAAAAGGCGAAGAATACGATGCTGTCGAACAAAAAGCATATGAAATTCGAAAAAGATACAATGCCTTTATCGTAGACCACAGTGTCGACCCTGCTACCTCCACACGCTTAGAAACAGCAGAATCGGTCTCTCGCTTTGCAAATGATTCTACAGATTATAATATCGATGAATTTGAAGCAGGACTTCGCGAGTACGAAAACAAAGAAGACATTTCTATCGAAGTTAGAGAAACAACCGATGGCTTTGTCTTGTCGTCGGGAACGGTCATTATGCAAGTAGCAAAAGTTCCTGCTGGACAAACGACATTTAAGAAAACGGGTCGGACAGTTGTTAACGAAAAAGATATTTATGTGGCAACAACCGAAGTAACTAATGCTTTCTATAACTTATACAATCCAGAACATGATTCTCGCTACTTTGATCAACAATGGAAAGACCATATTGGCCCAGGTTATCCAGCCAATCGTCCAACTCAGCCGGTTGTCAAAATTTCCTGGCACGAGGCAAAACTCTTTTGTGAGTGGCTAAGTAAAAAAATTGGTAAAACAGTTCGACTTCTTTCGGAAGATGAATGGATGTATTCGGCCGCTGCTGGAACAACTCGTGAATTTTATTTTAGTGGAGTCCCCAATAATTATGGATTCCATGCCAACCTTGCAGATACAACTCTAGGATTTATGGCTGTTAGTGGGGTAGACCCACAACCTTTCTTCCGATATATCTACAACGACTTTTTACCTCGGGATTATTTAGCAAATGACGGTCGAATGGTTTCTACAGCAGTTAACAGCTATTTCCCAAATAAATTTGGACTAACCGAAATGCATGGAAACGTCGCCGAGTTTGTTGGTGAACCTGTTGATGGTAAAGTGATGACGAAGGGTGGCTCTTTCATGGATCGTCAATTCCGAGCTGGAGTTAGCGAACGTCAACTTTATTACCCATGGCAAAGGATATACAATACGGGATTTCGTTTCTGCATAGAGAACTAAAATGCCTAAAGCGATAAAATTTGCTTCGAAATTTGGGCTTTTCCTTAATCCTTTATTGGAAAAGATAATTTCGCTTCAAATTTTTCGCTTTAGTGTAATCTTGTTCTCTATTCAGAACGAAACTAAAAGTTAAGGTAAAATTCCTCTGAACTTTGTTCGGAGGAATTTTTTTATGGGGATTCCGCTTCTGTATTGAAGAATAGTTTTCATCTGCTACTACACTAGACTATTCTTGACTCAGAGCTAAATTTTTAGTTTGAGGAAAAAACTTTTTCGACTTTATAGAAAGAGTTTTTTTATGTGGATTTCGCTTTTGTATTGAAAACTAAAGTGACACCTAAAGTGAGGGCGAATTTTCTATTGTGTCAGGTATTACCTTTAAGGTAACACTTGCTATGAGCATAAAAATTCTCGGTATAAACGATTACTCGCTCTTATTTTATAAAGGAAAATTTTATTTATAGTCTATTTTTTAACTCAGTAATAATCGCAGCCACACTTGGGCATACATTTGCATTTTTGAAGGTAAAATTTAATAGCTCGGGTTTCATCTCTTCGTCAGTGTGAGGGAATTCACGGCATGCTTTGGGGCGAATATCGTAAATGAGGCAGTGGTTGTCCTCTAGTAGAAAGGGGCAGGGCATTTGTTTAAAGACATTGTCGCCATCTTCGTCGCCAATGACATAGTTTTTAAGGAAGGAGCCCCGTTTCATGCCAAAATGCTTTGCCATTCGATCGATGTCGTGGTTGTTTAAGCGGGGTCCTAGAGCTTTGCAGCAGTTTGCACAGTCTATACAATTAAACTGGCAGAAAAAGTGGTCGTGCAGGCTATTAAAGAGTTTTGTCACTTCGGCTTCTTTCATCCGTTTTATTTTTTTATAAAGTTCTCGGTTTTGTTTGCCCGAATCGTGGATTTTTTGTAAAATCGTCTCGTATTCATTATTCATTTTTATTCCTTGTAATAATTCCCTCAATCAATCTATTCTATCTTTTTATACTTTTCAAATCAATCATTTCGGGGTATAATCTTATATATTTTAATGGATTGAGGTTTTTATGAAAAAGATTTTATTATTGCTAGTATGCGTGGCTTTGTTGTTCTCTTGTCAATCGCTTTATGTTCAAAAAGCTGCACCAGAGCATCCAATAATGGTAGCCGGAGCAGGGCATTTAGTTAAGGTTAATATTGATGGCTCATATGAAAAGTTGATGGCTGGAATCGGTTCTCCTCACGATATTTTTGTATTAGGAAAAGATAAATATTTAGTTGCAGCAAATGCTCAATTGGTTATTGTTGATAAAGGTAAAATTGTTTTTTCAAAAAAAGCATCTTCTACACACGATGGGATTTTTACGGCTCAACCTATTGCGGATAATAAAATCATGTATGTAGACAATAATGAAGGAATGCTCTACGAAATGGATAGCAACGGCAATATTTTATTATCGATGGGACTTACTTGGGAAAGTGCCGATGTTCATGGCCGTTCAAAAATAGGACGAAAAATTTCTAATGGTAATTATCTTGTAGCTCATGCGGCAGATCAGAAAGTAAGAGAATATCAATTTGTAGAAGAAGGTGCAAAGGGAAAAGTGGTTTGGGAATATGACACAAAGGCTTTTGTCTTTGCTGCCAATGAACTTGCTAACGGCAATAGAGCAATCGTTTGTTTAGATAAAATTTTAATTTTAAATCCATCAACAAACGAAATCGTTTGGACTTTAACCTCTGCGGATTTTCCAAGTGGTATTGTTGCACAAAATTTTACAGGCTTTGAAGAACTTGCCGATGGCTCTTTTGTTATTGGTTGCTATGCCGCCTATCAAGGGGGTGCAAACGTGGGGCTATTTCAGATAAATCAAAACAAAGAGGTCTTATGGTATTTTAATTCGCCGGCGGCAAGTTCTAGCTATATGGGATTAAGTATTGATAATAAATCTTTTTTGGAGTAAAATGGCTCTCATGAATATACGAAAATCGAGAAAAAGATGGAATTTAGTAAGACATAGGGTTATGTTTTCCCTTTTACGACTCCTTTTTGGAGTCTATTTACCAATTGTTTATGGTTTTTCTTACAAGAAAACAAAATTAAAGAAGAACGAACCCTGTATTGTCATTGCAAACCACACTAGTTCAATGGATCAGTTTATCGTGCCTATTGCATTTAATCGAGTCATCCACTTTTTAGCTTCTGATAATCTCTTTGTAATGAAAGTAGGAAAACTTTTAAAATATCTTGTAGCACCCATTCCAAAAACAAAATCAAATGCAGATATTAGAGCCATCCGCGATGCACGTAGTGCTATTCAAGAAAAAGCCATTATTGGTCTTTTTCCAGAGGGAAATCGTTCTTACACCGGAAAGCTTTGCCACATACCAGAGGGAATTGTAAAGCTAATTCGCATGATGAAAGTTCCTGTTTATATTTATAAAATATATGGTGGCTACGGGGTCAATCCGCGATGGGCTGCCGATGTTCGAAAGGGAAAATCTCATGGAGAACTTTTTAAAAAAATAGAATTTGCGGAATATAATCTACTTAGTGATGACGAATTATATAAACTCATAGTCGAATCCTTAGAATATGATGATGTAGAGTGGGCAAAAGAAAACGGTATTTTATATAAATCAAAAAAGCAAGCAGAATATTTAGAACGGGTTCTTTATTATTGTCCCACTTGCCAATCCTATGAAACGTTAAAAAGCGAAGGGATATATTTTTCATGCGAAAAATGTAATATGAAACTCGAATATACTCCAACACTAGAATTTAAAGGGGTGGGTTCTAGTGAAGTACCTTTTAGTCGTGTACTCGATTGGTATAATCATCAGGAAGAGGCGATCAAAAAAGATCTTGCAAATAAGTTAGAATCTCCTAAATTATATTATCAAGTAAAAGATATTGATGCATTTTATTACACAGTGGGAAATACATATAAAGACACCTATGGTCTATCCGATTTTATAGCCTACAATGACCGATTCGAGTTAGTATCTGGCAATCAAACACGAACCTTTTGGTTTAAAGATATTTCTGCTGTTAGCGTATTGGGAAAAAATAATATTATTTTTTATGTAGATAAAGAGGTGACTTTAATTAATATGCAAAAACGAATGTGCGGACTTAAATTTGCTCATTTATTTTATATTATGAAAGGACAAATAGAGGGGAACCACGATGTTGGGATTATGGGACTTTAGTGTATGGAGCTTTATATTGCAAATTGCAATATTATTTGCTCTTATTTTGATTGGGAATGTACTGCGTCGAAAAATTTCATTTTTTAAAAAGTCGCTCATTCCAACGGCTGTTTTTGCTGGATTTTTAGGATTAGGGCTTAAGTATCTACTCGAGGCACTTAAAATAAATATAATTAGCAATCAAACAATGGAAATGTTAACCTATCATGCATTAGCGTTAGGATTTATTTCCTTGACGCTTAAAAATACAGCAACTAATGATAGCAAAAAAGAACGAGCTATGGCGTGGTCAAGTGGACTTATTTTAGTGGGTGGTTATATTATCCAAGCTATTGTAGGGGTTTCACTTACTATCTTTCTTGCGGCTACTTTTAGTAAAGGTTTGTTCCCAGCTAGTGGATTGTTGCTTCCGTTAGGCTATGGGCAAGGTCCTGGTCAAGCATTTAATTTTGGAATGACCTATGAATCCTATGGATTTGCAGGAGGGGCCGATTTCGGACTATCTATTGCCGCTATTGGTTTTCTATTTGCCTGTGTGGGTGGAGTTATATACTTAAATTTCCTTGTTCGGAGAGGAAAGGTTGTGGCACCTTCTGGTGAACGAAGAATTTTGACCACAGTCGAAGAAATTGATTCTCCAAATGAAATTCCAGTGAGTGAATCGGTCGATAAAATTACGGTTCAACTTGCATTTGTTTTTTTTGCTTATTTGTTGACCTATTTTTTTATGGGATCAATCCATTGGCTTGTGAATACAGGTAAATTAGGCGAATTTGGAACTAAAACCTTACTTCCATTAGTATTTGGCTTTAATTATTTGTTTGGTACTATCTTTGCTGTTTTGATAAAGAAAACTTGTGGATATCTTAAAAATAAAAAGATAATGACACGAGATTATTCAAATAATTTCTTACTAAACCGATTAAGTGGTTTTTGGTTTGATATTATGATTGTCGCGGGTGTTTGTGCAATCGAAATTGAAGCGTTAAATTCGCTTTGGTTGCCTCTAGCCATTATTTGTACTGTTGGAGGTTTTGCTACTTTCTTTTACCTGCATTTTGTCTGTAAAAAAATATTCCCCGATTTCGCGATGCAACATACGATTACCATGTATGGAATGCTAACAGGGACTACTAGCACAGGAATGATATTATTGCGTGAGCTAGATCCCGATTTTAAATCCCCATCTGCAAGATTAGTCATTTCACATGTGATTCCGGCTGCCATTTTGGGTTTTCCAATGTTGACGATTGTTGGGTTAGCTCCTAAAGGTGGATTTGATCTAAATGCTACTAGTTTATGGATTTCCGTAGGTGTTATCTTTATTTATTTTGCAGGGGTTCATCTTGCTCTTTTTAGAAAATTTATCTTCAAAGGACGAAAATCATAGACTTGTATTTGTAGAAGATTCGTGTTAATATGAATTTAGAATTGCTAGGGGTGTCTAGAGACTGAGAAAGTGGTATCACTTAACCCTTTGAACCTGATCCAGATAATACTGGTGTAGGAAAGCGCTTTTGTGTTTTACTTTTGGTTTAATGACAACCCTGCTTCGTTAGGAGCAGGGTTTTTTATTTAAGGAGGAATCTATGGAATTAATGATTAATGGAGTCAATTTGTCGTATCCTATTGGCTATACAATATTAGAACTTATTAACGATTTTAAATATCCAACAAGTGGATTGGTCGTGGTTGTTAATGAAGAAGTCATTCCAAGTGAAAAATGGGATGGTTTTAAACTAGAAGATAAAAATATTGTAGAATTTTTAAATTTCGTATCGGGAGGTTGATAATGAATACAAATGAAGGACCCCTTATTCTTGGTGGCAAAACTTTTACCAATAGACTTTTTACAGGTACTGGTAAGTTTGCATCTAAAAGCTTAATTGCACCAATGCTCGAGGCTAGTGGTAGCCAAATGATTACTATGGCACTTCGTCGTGTCGATATCAATAGTGAAGAAGAAAATATACTTAAATTCATCCCTCCTGGAATTACTTTGCTGCCAAATACCTCTGGGGCGAGAACGGCGCAAGAGGCAATAAGAATCGCTCGAATTGCAAAAGCGGCTGGTTGCGGAAATTTTATTAAAATCGAAGTCATTAATGACATGAAGTATCTATTTCCCGATAATGAAGAGACCATAAAAGCAACCGAAGTTCTAGCTAAAGAGGGTTTTGTTGTTTTGCCTTATATTATGCCAGATTTAATCGTGGCGAAACGACTTGAAGAGGTGGGGGCGGCAGCGGTTATGCCATTGGCTGCACCCATTGGAACGGCTCGTGGATTAGAAACAAAAGGGATTTTGCGTATTTTATTTGAGAATTGTACCGTTCCCGTTGTCGTGGATGCAGGGATTGGTAAACCAAGCCATGCAATTGAGGCTATGGAAATGGGCGCAGATGCCTGTCTTGTGAACACAGCTATATCAACCTCGCCAGACCCCGCTCGAATGGGGAGAGCTTTCTCTATGGCTGTAGAGGCTGGGCGTGAAGCCTTTCTATCTAAAATGATTCAAGAAAAAGAATTTGCAAGTGCCTCGTCGCCATTGACTGGCTTTTTACATTAATTAGGGGCTAGAATGTTTATCGACAAACAAGAGAATTCTTTTTCGCAAGTGCTTGCTCGCATCAGCAAAGAAGAATTATACCAACGATTAAATTCCGTTACTCATACTTCTTTACAAGAGTCTATTTCAAAAGCATCAAACGAAGAATTCTTAACTTCAGCAGATCTCATCAATTTTCTATCTCCAATAGCGACACCTTATATCGAACAAATGGCACAAGCTGCATCACGCCTTCACTTAAAATATTTTGGAAAGGTAGTGACTTTGTATCAACCTCTTTACTTAGCGAACTACTGCGAAAATGAGTGTGTCTATTGTGGATTTAATTGCAAAAATAGAATCGAACGCAAAATGCTTTCATTTGAGCAAATTGAAGCCGAGGCAAAGGCGATGCACGCACAAGGAGAAATTAAGCAGGTTCTTATTTTAACTGGGGAAGCACCGAAGAAAACGGGTTTAGAATATATAAAACGTTCTATACAAATAATGGAAAAATACATGGATTCAGTTTCTATCGAGGTTTACCCCATGAGCAGCGAAGATTATGCGGCTTTAAAAGAGGTTGGATGTGATGGACTAACTGTTTATCAAGAGACATACGACGAGAAGCGTTATAAAGGTTATCATTTGTCGGGACAAAAGAAAGATTTTAAGTGGCGACTCGATACTCCAGAGCGCGGAGCAAAGGCAGGGCTTCGGTCTATCGGTATAGGGGCACTCTATGGGCTTTCCGACTGCCGATATGATGCTTTTTGCACAGCGATGCACGCCCTTTATCTTAGTGATAAATATTTAAAAACGGAATTTTCTCTTTCTCTACCGCGAATACAGCCCGCGGCAGGCGGATTTGTTCCAGTGGAACTGATGGACGACACGATGTTTGTTCAAACTCTCTTGGCTTTCCGCCTATTCCTGCCGCGGTTAGGTATAAATGTATCCACGCGCGAAAGTAGAAAAATCCGAGATGGTGTTTTAGGCCTTGGGGCAACCCGTTTCTCGGCTGGTTCGCGTACAACTGTTGGCGGGTATGAAGATGAAATTGAATCCGATGACCAGTTTAATATTTGCGATAATCGCAGTGTGGCACAAATGAAAAGTGATTTAAAGGCGATGGGGTATCAACCTGTTCATAAAGATTGGCAATTTTTTCTTGAGGGGCAAATGGTATGATAGAAAAGGCAAATCAGATGAAAATTGGTATTGCAGGCTGCGGAGGGATTGGCTCTAATGTGGGTCGTTTTTTAGCCCAGGCTGGATTTTATAACCTTTGTTTAGTTGATTTTGACAAAATAGAAAAAAGTAATTTAAATCGACAGTTCTTTAAGCATAGCGAAATTGGACAACTCAAAGCATCGCAACTAGCACATAATTTATCTGAAATCGTCCCAGAAGCAGCATCTTTTATTCAATCGCATAATATCAAAATTGATAAGGGCAATGTGGCAGAACTTTTTGGCGACTGTGACGTTGTTGTAGAGGCTCTAGATAATAAAGAAACAAAAGCAATGCTACTAGAGGGGTTAGCCGTTCGTTTTCCTAATCTGCCTATTGTCGCGGTTAGTGGGATTGCTGGAATGGATTGCGAGAAGATTACTTCAAAAAAAATTGGAAAATTGACCATCGTTGGAGATTTTGTTTCGGATACGGATGGCAATGAGCTTTACGGTTATAAGGTTTCTGCTGTCTGCGCAAGGGTGACCCAAAAGGTAATACTTGCTCTCATGCAAATCTCTGGAGGCTTAAATGAATAATTTATATAGGATGTTAGATGCACAGCTAAATCGTGCGGTTGAGGGAATCCGTGTATTAGAAGATTTTGCCCGTTTTGAAGGGAATAATCGTGAGCTATCTGCAACGATGCGGGATTTACGCCATCGTTTACGGATTCTTTTTAAAGATAAAGATTCCCATTTTTTAGCGGCACGAGAGAGCCAAAAGGATGTCGGGATAGTCACAAGTGCTACCACTAAAAATGATATTAGAAAGGATTTTAGTGATATTATTCCTGCAAATTTTCGTCGTGCTCAAGAGGCGACTCGTGGAGTAGAAGAGAGTGCGAAGGCTCTTGGTTTATACGAACAAGGAAAAGAGGTTGAAAAGATTCGGTTTGCTCTTTATGTAGAACAAAAAAAATATGAATCTTGTTTTATTCCTTCTTTTCCTAGTGGGGTTTATGGTATAACAGATGAAAAATTTTCTAATGGTCGCGACGCTCTTTTTCAGGTTAAAGAAATGTGCCGAGCAGGAATTCCAATCATTCAATACCGTGAAAAATATCGGGAGATGCGATATAAATTTAATATGGCAAAAGAAATTCGTAAGGTCACTTATGACTATGGGACAAAATTGATTATCGACGACCATGTGGATATTGCTTTAGCGGTTGATGCGGATGGAGTGCATATTGGCCAAGAAGATATTCCTGCATTAGAAGTTCGTCAACTATTAGGACCTCGTAAAATGATAGGTCTATCTACACATGCAATGCATCAACTAACAGAGGCATCAACACTGCCTATTGACTATGTGGGGGTAGGCCCTATCTATTCTACGCAAACAAAAGTCAATGTCTGTGCTCCTGTGGGGCTCTCATATTTAGAAGAAGCCGTTGCTGCTAATTTAAAACCATTTGTGGCTATTGGCGGAATTAAAGAAGCTAATTTAGAAGCGGTATTGGAGCGGGGAGCAAAAACGGTATGCTTAGTGACGGAAATTATTGGAGCAGATAACATATATGAAGTAGCTAAAAGACTTCATGAGCGAGTAATAAATTTTCAAGGAGAAAATAATGAACAATAGAGGGTTTTCAACACAAATTGAGGCGGCACGAAAAGGAATTTTAACAAAAGAAATGAAACAGGTTCTAGCCGACGAACGAATTAGCGAAGAAATTTTAATGGAAAGAATTGCAAAAGGAACTATTGCAATTCCTGCAAATATTAATCACACATCTCTTATTGCAAAAGGAGTTGGGGAAGGGCTCACCACTAAAGTGAATGTAAATTTAGGTGTTTCCGAAGATAAATGTAACACGGAAACCGAACTAGAAAAAATGCATGTATCTCTAAAGCATAAAGCCGATGCCATCATGGATTTATCAACTTTTGGTGACACCCAGAAGTTTAGAAGTCTATTGGTAAAAGAATCTCCAATTATGCTAGGAACCGTTCCTATGTACGATGCCGTTGCACAATATGGTAAAAACATTGGTGCAATGACAGCAGAAGATCTATTTCGGGTTGTCGAAATGCATTGTAAAGATGGGATTGACTTTATTACTGTTCATGCTGGTTTTAATTTAACTGCAGCAGAAAGAGTCGATAAAAATCCTCGATTAACTGGGATTGTCAGTCGGGGTGGTTCTATTTTATATGAATGGATGAAACTAAATGGAAAAGAAAACCCTTTCTACTCCGATTATGGTCGCCTACTAGAAATTTGTCGAAAATATGACGTGACACTTAGCTTAGGTGATGGTTTGCGTCCAGGGTGCTTAAAGGATGCAACCGATGCTCCACAAGTTCAGGAACTTTTAATTTTAGGGGAACTCACAAAAGATGCTTGGGCACAAGATGTGCAGGTCATGATCGAAGGCCCCGGGCACGTCCCACTCAATCAAATCCAGACAAACATGCAACTCCAAAAGCAACTTTGTCACAACGCTCCCTTTTATGTCCTTGGCCCCCTTGTGACTGACGTGGCTCCCGGATACGACCACATCACATCGGCAATCGGGGGCGCCATTGCGGCAACCTACGGTGCCGACTTCCTTTGTTATGTGACGCCGGCAGAACACCTTCGTCTCCCCGATGTCGATGATGTAAAAGAGGGACTCATTGCAACCCGCATCGCCGCCCATGCTGCCGACATCGCAAAAGGCATCCCAGGTGCCATCGACTGGGACCACAAAATGAGTGAGGCTCGCGGAAAACTCCAATGGGCAAATATGCTAAACACGGCGATGGACAGCGATAAAGCTATCGAATACCGCAAGTCTTCCATGCCACTAGATGACCATGTCTGCACCATGTGCGGAGACCTTTGTCCAATTCGAAGAAGCAAAGAGCTTGAAAAACAGGTGCAGGCATCTAAAAGATCAACAAAATAACCATCAATAAACCATCAA
>CAYJGX010000033.1:833-2352 GCA_964369795.1 uncultured Spirochaetaceae bacterium | reverse complement strand
AAAACAGGTGCAGGCATCTAAAAGATCAACAAAATAACCATCAATAAACCATCAACAAAACGAGGAGAGACCAATGGAAGCTAATCAAATTCAATTTCCCCTGAAAACCGATTTGCGAATTATTTTAGACCAAACTTTACCCTCAAACGAGGCGCGAAAAACAATTTTGAACCTATGTGAGCGGCTAGCCATTCCAGTCGTTTGGGTCGGCGAACATCTTAGCAAACAAGGAAGCTACACAAGTTATATTATTCAAGTCGAATTTGACTGTCACGAGGTTATGATTTCACTGTATAATGACTTGAAAACAATTCCAGGCATTAAAACGGTCATATAATAATATAAATAGTTATTTTTTATTTAAAAATAATTTGACGCAATTTAAAAATCAGTGTAATATATAACAAGGAGTTTATCATGAAAAAATATATAGTTGTGCTCAGTTTGTCGTTACTACTTTTGCCAGTCTCTATAGTTCAGCTTTATGCACAAGGTGGGAAAGAGGTAGAGCAATATTTGCTTGCTAACGAAGTTCCAGAAAACACCATCAAAGATTCTACTGGAGAAGTTCGTCTACCCATCGATTTTAAAGAAAAATATCCTTTGCTTGCCGACAAAAGTGCGCGTGACAAGCGATTAGAATGGTTTAGTGATGCATCATTAGGCTTATATCCCGATTTTGGCTTGCACACTTTTATTGGTCCAGAATTTGAAGGTCGTACTGTAGTCGACCCCGAATGGATGCTCTGTTTAGGTCGAATAGAACCGACTGTCTATGAAGCAATGGCAAATCAATATCGTCCAGACAAAGTAAATACAGATGAATTTATTCAATTTGTAAAATGGTTTGGCCCCGATTATGTCGTTTTAAATGCAAAACAACACGACGGGTTTACCATGTTCGATTCAAAATATACCGAATATGATGTAATGGACGCTCCGGATAACGGGCCAGCAGATCCATATGCAAAGCTTGTCCCTCAGCTAAAAGAGTTAGGACTTAAAGTAGGCTACCGATATTCAATAATTGACTGGCATCATCCTACACAAGCAAATTTTAATGATGTCGGACAAAAAAATGTTGTAGACATTAATACCCATGTTACAGAAGAAACGAAAGCTCAGTACATAGAATATATGAAAAATCAACTTGCAGAACTCATTCAAAATTATGGTGCAGATATGATTGTTTTTGATGGAAACTGGGTTCCTTGGTGGACATCAAAAGATGGATGGGAGTTGCAAGAGTATTTGCTAACATTAAATCCCGACATTATTGTTAATAGCAAAATTGGTAAAAGAACTCGCTTCGATGGAGACTTTTCTTCTTTCGATCAAATGCATCCATTTGGGTTAAAGCACTTTCAACGGCCTGCACAAATGGTTTTCCAAACCGATTTCCGATATGGATATAATGTTCAAACCCGTATCGTTCATTTTAGAGAAATTGCTAAACAATATGTCAATATGACAAGCCGCGGCGGGAATTTCCTATTTAAAGTGACTGCGTTAAACGATG
>CAYJGX010000033.1:0-823 GCA_964369795.1 uncultured Spirochaetaceae bacterium | reverse complement strand
TAAGTCGACTAATAACCTAGAGCGAATTAAAAAATGGGTCGATGAAGTTAAGCCATTTTTAAGTGATGTTGAAACACTCCCTCTGCAATATTTTAATACTGGGTTTGCAGTCATGTTTAAGGATTGGCGGCGTTTCATTATGAAAGATGGAAAGCTATACCTAATGGCAAATTACTTCCCAGGTGGAGATAAAATTTATATTCCAGAAATGCATGATAAAATTTTTACCAAAGCTTATTTTCTAAATAATAAAAAAGAACTTGCAATTTTAAACCAAGACAAAGTTTTAGCGAAAAGAGCAGAGTTCTTTGCAGAGAGAAGAGCTGCTGAAAGCGAGACAAAAGATAAAGACAAAAAGCCAATAGAGGGTGAAGATATCATCTTTGATAAGGAACTTGAATATGAAATTTTTGGATATGAAAATCAAAAATTTAATAAATTCGATTATAAAAATGTTCAGTTTTCAATAAAAGATTGGCCACATTACTCGATTCTAGATAAAGATAAAAAGATGGTCGTTATTTGCTTTGAATTTGAAGATATTTCTGAAGAAGAAGTTATTTCAAAATATTCAATTGAAGAATAAATTTCATCAAATATGATTATATACCCAAATAAAAGACGGCTGATTTCTGTAGAAATACTTAGATCAGTCGTTCTTGTTTCTTTTATTATTTTATACTTATATCATATTGCTTTTGGAATTAATCAAATGATTGATTCCATCGAATACTCTAGTGAAGCCTTTTGGCTAGTATTTCCTAAGTATTTAACTAACATGACAGTGGGACTGATGGCTTTCATTTTTTCTTTATCGGCAGTT
>CAYJGX010000032.1:14720-20098 GCA_964369795.1 uncultured Spirochaetaceae bacterium | reverse complement strand
TTGACAAAGTTTGATTGTTTCTAGGTATATCTTTATTTTTGTTATTTAATATATTGTAAATTTCAGAATCTGCTAGTGCAGTTCGGACGAATTTTTCAAAAAGACGAGCACGTACATCTCGTATGGGACGATTATTAGTATCTATGGAAATTGATATATCTTTAACCATAATTTCTTCGTTATAAAGATTATCCCAAATAATAAAGTCACCAGCCATAGATGCAGAAGTTTCTCGCGTATCAATATATACTAAAATGGGTAGGATATAGAAAAAATCTAAATAAAAATAATTAGTATATAATTCGTCAACAATTAAATCGTTAATAACCATTTTTACCGAGAAGCGTGGTTTTTCATTTTTTAAATGAGGCAAACTATATATTGGATTATATATAGGATAGCCTAATGTTGAAAATTCATTTTGAACGGTAAAATATAAAAGATTAGCTGGGAAATTTCTGCCACCTGTCCAGTCTCCATAATAATTATCTCTAGAAACGCCATCTTGATAGGTTGTAATTTTTTGTCCAATGGGAATATCGAAAGAGATATCCGAAACCTCAATGGTGTTTTTAATATTACCTATATAAGGCTCTGGTACTGGGATGGCATCAAGAAATTCGCTATCTGTATCTACATCGATAGAAATACAAGAGGAAATGAAAAGAAAAAGAAAAAAGAAAGAAAAGGAAAAAAGAGATTTGAATTTCATTTTAAACTCCAACTTTAAATATATTGTTATATTATTGCTTGTTATTCAAGATGTCAAGGAATAAAGTGCTCAAAAAAAATCTTTTAAAAAAAAGTTGGATTTTATTATTGAACAAGCAAAAATAGCACTTCTATGTTATAATATTTTATGAAAATTCACTTTTATTTAATCCCTGGTATTCTACTGTTGTATCTCTTGCTCTTTATTATGGTTTTGACTTTTTGGAACCCAGAAAATATTCAAAGCAAGGCAACGCTCTCCTTTGTTGGCGACATTATGGTGCATTACACCCAAATTCGCAATGCTCAAACAGGCGAAGATCAATTTGATTTTTATCCTCACTTTGAGCTAATCGCCCCTTATATTCAGGAGGTGGATTTGGCTTGTGGCAATTTAGAAACGACTATATCCAATTCGCAGATAGGCTACTTTGGCTATCCAAATTTTAGATCTCCAGAAGCTCTTGTGCAAGCGCTAAAGCAAAGCGGATTTGACCTCTTAACGACATCAAATAACCACAGTTATGACGGGAAGCTTTTCGGGCTCACAAATACTTTATCTACAATCGAAAAATACGGTTTGCGTTCCACTGGAACTTATGCAAGCACAGCGGACTGGGGCAAGCCTCTCATTACAACGGTCAACGACATTTCTATCGCTCATTTTGCTTTCACAAACTCGGTCAACGGGAACGAACATAAAATCGGCAAAGAGGCAGACAATCATATTATTCGGATTGACAAGCCAGATTTCGAGAAACGAATAACCCCCTTCATCCAAGAAGCCAAAGAAAATTCCGATTTCATTATTGCCCATGTCCACTGGGGAAGCGAATATCATCATCAACCTAACGAAATGCAAAAAAAATGGGCCCAACTCCTAGCCAATTTGGGCATCGATCTAATCATTGGTTCCCACCCCCATGTCATTCAGCCTGTCGAAGAGATAAAAAACGAAAAAACGGGGCAATCCATTCCAGTTATCTGGTCATTAGGTAATTTTATCGCTCACCAAGGCAATGATTTTATTGCTAATACAGATATAGGATTTCTATATCAAGCCACTATTGTCAAAGACCATAAAGAAAATACCATCAAACTAGAAGATAAAAAGTTGCTTCCTCTATTTATTGACATCAACAAACTATCAGAACAAAAATACAACCGAGTCAATTACAGTTTTAAAGTTTTACCTTTATATGAAGAGTATCCTTTAGAACTTAAACAACAACATTCTCTCTCTAACAAGCAAAATATTCGCTATAAAGGAGCCTATCTATTTTACAAAGAATTTAATTTAGCATATAATAAATTATGAAAATATTACCAATTTTTTTCTTTATCTTCGTCTCGACTCTATCCCACGCTTTGCCAAGCTTTCAAGATACAGCAAAAATGACTTTATCCTTTACGGGTGACCTAATGGTCCATTATTCACAGCTAGTAGACGCTAAACAAGAAGATGGTTCATACAACTTCCATAATCACTTCGATATTATGAGACCCTACTTTTCACGGGCCGACATTTGTGCCGCTAATTTTGAGACGACAGTCAGCACTCCAGAAATGGGTTATGACGGCTACCCTCTTTTTAAGACTCCACCCGAATTTGTGGATGCCCTAAAATTAGCTGGCTTTGATCTTTTAACCACTTCAAATAATCACAGTTACGACAACAGATACTTCGGCGTAGAAAAAACAATTGACACCTTAAAAGAAAAAGGATTTTTCTACACCGGTACTTGGAAAGACAAAAAAGACTGGGGCAAACCTTGTTTTACAACGGTAAACGGGATCACTGTCGCCCATTTTGCTTTTACAAACTCGGTTAACGGGAACGAATGGATGCTAGGAAAAGAAGCCCCAAATCATGTCGCAAGAATCGATCAAAGCAATTTTATATCCTTAATTACTCCTATTGTCAACGAGGCAAAAGCGAAAAGCGACTTCATGATTGTCTATGCCCACTGGGGAAGCGAATATGTCAATTATCCAAATAATTCTCAACGCTACTGGGCAAAACAACTAATAGAGTTAGGGTTTGACCTCATTATTGGTAGCCACCCTCACGTATTGCAACCCTACGAAGTTTTAAAGTCAGATTCGGGAAAGGAAGTTCCTGTCATTTGGTCGATGGGAAATGTTATTTCAAATATGGATCACAACTTACAGGCGAATACCGATGTCGGATTATTATTTTCAATCGAATTAACGAAAGATTACACTGCGTTTAAAACTTCTATTACCCAAAAAGAATTTCAGCCCTTTTTTATCGATATTTTTGTGCATCCCGAGAAAAAGGGAGAAAAATACAACCGTGGTTATAAAATTCTTCCCCTATTCGATCTTTATCCTGCACACTTAAACGAAATACACCCATTATCCGAAGAAAGAAGTGCTCGCTATAAAGAGGCCTATCAATTTTATCAAAAATTATTTCCAACTGTAAACTAGAGATCCCAAATTTCGGAATAATGATGCGGTTTCTCGCAAAAACGGCAAACATAGTGGCCATCGGGACTTCGGATAAAATCGGGTTCGATTGGCTCACAAAGTTCTTTTGCGGAAATACAGTTTTCATTTTTACAGGAAATTTCTTTAAATCCATAGACTCTTGGTGGGCTATTTAGTCGATACTTTTTAGTAACGGTTGCATTTTCTATTAAATTGAGGGTGCAACCTGGAGAAATTGCTGCCATCTTTTTAAGATCTTTTTCATCAAACGACATGATATCTGGCAAGGAAATAATTCCTTTAAAATTATCACGATCGGAACAATGATAGACTCCATGTGAACTTCTATAATTAAGCCCCATCATCTGACGCACCTTGTCGATATGGTTCCAAATTTTTTGTAAATCGGCACCCTTTGCAATATGGTCGATAACAATACCATTTTCCACAGGTTTAATACCCATTTTCATATCGTGAGCCATATTGCTTGTTCGACCAGCTAACTCGACCTCTTCGACAAAGTTGTCGGAAAACAATTTTGCCTCTTTTACTTTACCTTTAAAGTCATCGCCTAATTTGCCATTTAAGAGAGCAATTTCCATTATTCGGGTATAATAGCCATTTGTTGATTGTCTATCCCAGCCATTTAATTTAGTTTTATCTAAAAAGGTAGGGATCACCGGAGTTTCTCTGTGGCGTGGCAATGGATGATAAAACGAGGTTCCCTCTTTTATCAAAGGAAGCCATTCCTCTCTAAAGGTGACTGCCCGTCGTAGACCTTCTGCAAGTTCTTTAACCTCGTCTCCCATTCTCTCTAACTGCAATCGTGTAAAATACCAAATTTTGGCTATATTGCTTTGAGCTAGATAGTCATCTAGCGACTTGTAAATATTCACTTTATAGCCATTTGAAATCATTCGTTGAATATAATGTTGAGGCATTGCAAGCAGTTCGGGTGCAACAAGATCCACCTCTACTTGTTGATAAATTTTTAGGCCATCGACCTTTGAGTGGATGGTTCGCCCATGATATAAATCGCCCACTAGTGCTATATGAATTTTAGAAGTATTCCAATTGAGCTGTTCTAAAAACGAAAATTCGTCTAATAGTTCTTGTGTTGGGTGTTCATGTTTTCCATCTCCAGCATTGATAAAAATGGGAGGTTGCAGGTTAGATTCTTTTGCATATTCTTTCATGCAATCGTCTAGCCATCGACAAAGACCTTCTTGTTTGCTTCGGATAATAAAGGTTGAACGGATTGAGTAACCCATTAACATTTTAATGGTATCGGTTATACTCTCTTTTTTATTAAAAGATGAGCTACTCACTTCAAAAACATTGACTCTACCATTGTGAAAGGTGGCTGCATTTCTAAAGGATTCTTTTGTTCGTGTGCTATCTTCGAGGAAAATAAGATAATAGCTCATTTCGCTATCGTTAATACGAAACTGGTCTACTTTTTTTTCGCTTAAAATAGCTGCTTTTAATTCTTTTGTTTTTTGATACAAATAGAGCTGTTCGTCGACGGTAAAATCGTTTATTACTGCTAGACTTCTTCCTTTAAATGGACTTGCCATGGTTCACCTCTATTATTTATTTTGCCTTATTTTTGATAAATTAGCAATATTATTTCATTTTTTTATTAATGTTTAAAAAAAATAAATTACACTTTTTTTAAAAAAAATTGTAAAAACTCCCTTCTTTAACTTGACAAATGGCTATTGCTCGCTTAACATAAAGTAATATTACAACTATTTTGGAGGAATTCATGAGTTTGATGGATAAAGGTATCCGATTTACTAAAAAAGAAAAGTTTGACATCGTTAGAAGAGTCATTGCACACGCTACAAGCAGATCTTGGAAAGAGGTCCCACATGTTTCTTACGTTTACGATGCAGATGTTTCTAAACTGTTTCAATTTTATCAAGACAACAAGGAAAAATTAAATATTAATGGTAAAATTACAATTAACACCATCATGATGAAAATCATTTCAGAAGGACTCATTGCATCACCAGAGTTAAATGCTCACTTGCAATTTAACCCTAAGAACAAAACTGGCACATTAAAAATGACATCCGATGTTAATATCGCATTGCCTTGGCTACTAGACGATGGAAGAATGATCACTCCAAATGTTAAAAATGTAGAGCAAAAATCATTGTCCGAAATTGCAAACTATGTAAATGACTTGGCACGCAGAATTGGTAATA
>CAYJGX010000032.1:0-14710 GCA_964369795.1 uncultured Spirochaetaceae bacterium | reverse complement strand
CGATGCAGTACAAAGTGGGACTACAAGAAACTCTTTCAGAAGTCTCTAAATTTAAAATTAGTGTTTTACGACAAGTTATTGCTGCCAAAATTGGAGCACATAAATTAAGAAAGCCTACTGGAAAACAGAGAAAAGCATACGGTTTAATCCCAGACTGCGACAAATTAACTCCAAACGATATTTTTGGAAGTTCAATGTTAGTCTCTAATATTGGCTCTATGTTTAAAACACAAAAAGGAGCACTTACATTATTAGAAATTGTAGCGCCACAAGTTTTAGTCGTAGGATTAAACTTAATTCAAGATCGTGCCACGGTTATTGTCAACGACAAGGGAGAAAAAGAAATTGCCATTCGTCAAATACTTCCTATTACAATTACTTGGGATCACAGAGCAGCGGATACAGCTAATATTGTTCCTTTTCAAAACGAAATGGACAAATACTTTAATAATCCAGAACTCATTCTAAACTGGGTTTAAATTTCGACAAAAGAATTTACTTTTTTTAAAAGGTTCGGTTTTAAAATCGAGCCTTTTTTGTTATGATATAATTATGAAATATGCAACTGGCTATTCTCCTTCTCATATTACCTCTTTCTTTTGTATCGATGATTTAGCGAAAAATGAATTAGAACAAGGCTCTCGTGGGGCTGGATTTTGTTTAGATGTGGGTGTTACAACTAAAATTCAAGAATCATTAGAAAAAAGTGTTAAAATTTATATTAATAATCAATTAGTAGAAAATCCAGTCGTCACATTAGAAGTTCTTAAATACTTTAAAGCGGAATTTAATTTAGAATTTTTAAATATTGAAATATACCACTCAATTACATTGCCCCAAGGGAGTGGATTTGGGACAAGTGCTGCGGGAGCACTTAGCCTTTCCTTTGCTATTAATTCCTATTATAATCTTAATTTAGAAGCGGTCAAATTGGCTCAAATTTCTCATATTGCGGAGATCCGGGCAAAAACAGGACTTGGTACCATTGCAGGGGAATTTTTAGGGGGAATAGAGATTCGCGAAAGTGCAGGAGCCCCAGGCATCGGAATACACCGCAATATACAATATCCAAAAACACTCTCATGTCATATTTTTTATAAAGGCAAATTTTTAACACAAGAAGCCCTAACGAATAAGACAATTCGTGAAAATGTCATTATTGCTGGCAATAAAGCCCTCTCGCACTCTAGTAAAATTAACGATTATCAACAAATAATGGAATTAGCACATAAGTTTACCTATGAATCTAAGCTTTTATCCGAATCTCTTTCAAAATTATATTTTGAGCTAAAAACAGAAGGAATTCAATCGGCTATGCTTATGTTTGGAGAAGGTTTATATTTTTTATATCCACAAGAAGAGTATAAAAAAATATAAAAAAGTCTTAATAAAATCGGTAAATTAGGTTATACTAAAAACTATAAAGAGTATCATTCTGCAATCGATTCAAAAGGAGCTAGAGCTTTATGAAAAAATATCGAATCCCCCCTTCTCATCCTAAATATCAACAATTATTATTACGCTCTTTTATCACAGAATCATGTAAAAAAGGGATTACGGCGCCGGCTGGACTTTTAGCTCATGGACGGGGCGAAGCATTCGATTACTTAATGGGAGAAAAAACTCCAGAATATGCTTATAAATCTATAGAAGCGGCAGCGGCATTATTTTTGCTTTCTAGCTACCCTGTCATTTGCGTAAATGGAAATAGTGTTGTGTTAACTCCTATCGAATCAGTGGAACTAGCCCGAATTTTAAATGCAAAAATAGAAGTTAATCTATTTTATCGTTCCACAAAACGTGAAAAGCTTATTGCAAAAGAACTAAAAAAAGCGGGCGCACAAGAGGTGCTTGGGGTAGAACTCAAAAAACGAGCAAAATACATGAACAACATTGATCATGCACGTGGTGTCATTGACCCTGAAGGTGTCTTTTTAGCCGATACGGTTTTTGTCCCGCTTGAAGATGGCGATAGAACAGAGGCCTTAATTAAATCTGGCAAAAAAGTTATTACAGTCGATCTCAATCCATTTTCGAGAACGGCACAAATGGCAAATATTACAATAGTCGATAACATCACTCGATGTTTACCATTACTTATTTCTAAAATCGAAGAATTAAAGGGAAGTGATCCTCAATTTCTACAATCCATTTTAGATAAATATGACAATAAATCTGTATTAAAAGAGTCATTAAATTGGACTGCCAATCGTTTATTAAATTATTCTTTCGACAAAAAAGGTAATAAATGAAATATTTACCTTCACATTTTATCAACCTAAAAAATAAAGAAAAAATTACAATGCTCACCTGCTACGATGCGGCTACTGCACGACTTTTAGAAGAAGCAGGAATCGATATAATTCTTGTTGGTGATTCTTGTGCTAATGTCTTTTTAGGGGCAAATTCGACTCGAGATATTAGTATTAACGAAATGGCCTATCATGTAAGAGCTGTTTCTAATGGTGCTAAGAATACTCATATTATTGGAGATATCGATTTTAAATCTTGTAAATCTGTTTACAGGGCGGTAAAAAGCGCTAAAATGTTGTTAAAAGCTGGAGCCCATTCTGTCAAAATTGAAGGATACCCCAAAAAAATTATATCCGCTTTCAAAAAACATCAAATTCCTTTTGTGGGTCATGTCGGACTATTGCCTCAAACTGCCTCTCAATTTTCGGTACATGGTAAAAGTGACAATGATGCAAATAACATTATCGAAGAGGCTAGAAAATTAGAAGAAGCGGGAGCTTTTTTAATTGTGATTGAATGCGTACCGACCCAACTTGGTGAAAAATTACAAAAAACGATAAATGTTCCGATTATTGGTATTGGTGCAGGTAAAAATGTTGATGGACAGGTCTTAGTTATTAATGATATGATAGGATTAACTCAGAAGAGTGCTAAATTTGTTCGAACCTTTGGCAATATATCAAGTGAAATCACTCGTGCAGCCAAAGAATATATTAAAGAAGTTAAAGGAAACAGTTTCCCCAATGAACAAGAAAGTTATCATTAAAAATCTTCCAAAAACTGGATTTTCTCGTTTATCAATTTCGACTCATTTTAAGAAAAGTACAAAATTAGATTTGGACTTTAATAAAGATGCTATTTTAGGTTCTATGTGTTCTACCCCACCTAAGTTAGCAATCCATTTTTTTAAAAAATATAATTCTGTCAACTTAGGAGATCCTGGCCTTTTTCTCGGAAGTCTTGAATTAGAAAATCAAGCCATTTCGATATTAGGGAATTTACTCCATAGCGATAAGGCAGCTGGCGTATTTACAACGGGTGGAACAGAGGCCAATATTATTGCTGTTCGCTCTGCTCTTTTTGCCTATGAAAAGAAACATCCGCAAAAAAACCGAAGAGAACTTAAACTCCTCGTTCCTGAATCGGCACACTTTAGCTTCGATAAAGCGGCAGCCCTTATGGGGGTTCAACTCATCAAAGTTCCTTTAAACTCCAATTATCAAATCAATATTGAATCTGTGAAAGCTATTATCGATGATAATTGTTTTTGTCTTGTAGGGGTTGCGGGGACGACAGGATTAGGGATGATTGACCCAATTAAGGATTTAGGAAAATTGGCCATTGAAAAAGGCATTTATTTTCATGTGGATGCTGCTTTTGGTGGTTTTGTCATTCCTTTTATGGATACAGACTTTCAAATGAATTATCCCTTCGATTTTTCTATTGATGGTGTTCGCTCTATTACAATCGATCCGCACAAAATGGGGCGAGGGCTCACTCCGGGGGGTGCCATAATCTTTAAGGATTCCTCTTTGTTTGAAGAATCTTTAACAGAAGTCACCTATTTAGCTGGCGGATTTACGAAACACTTAACCTTAGTAGGAACTCGTAGTGGTGCTGCAGTCATTGCCTCGTTATCTACGTTTTTAAAGGAAGGATTTTCGGGTTATACAAAAGGAGTTTCTAAGGCAATGGAATTAACTCGCTTTTTAGAAAGCGAAATTAGTTTAATTTCTGGTTATGAATTAAAAACGAAGCCTATTATCAATGTTCTTGGTATTAAACCCAATTTTTGTAGCGCAGAGGAGCTTTCTTCTAAGTTACGCGAGCATAATATTGCTGTATCTGTTTTTGGTGATTTTATTCGGATTGTTATCATGCCTCATGTAACGAAAACTAAAATTAGAAAATTATTAACTGTATTAAAGGAGATTTCCGATGTTGCTTAATCATCCAACGAAAGATATTATTGCTTCCAATTCCTCTTCACTCGAAGGAAAAAAAATTGTCCTTGCGATGTGTGGAAGTGTTGGAATTATAAAAGCACCCGAACTCGCTCGCCTTCTCATTCGTGAAGGAGCCGATGTCATTCCCGTAATGAGCGAGGCGGCCTTAAATCTCTTAGGGGCTCCTATGATGCACTGGGCAACTGGAAATAAAGTTATTACTTCTATAACTGGTGCCGTAGAGCATGTTGAACTTTGTGGAAATACATCAACAAAAGCAGATTTACTTCTAATCTACCCCGCTACTGCAAATACGCTTTCAAAAATAGCGACAGGAATCGACGACACTCCAGTAACCACATTTGCAACGACTGCTATTGGCGAAGGAATCCCTGTCATGATCATTCCAGCCATGCATGAACCTATGTTTAGCCATCCCGCTGTAAAGGAAAATATAGAAAAATTACGAAATTATTGTCTTACTGTACTAGAACCTGTAATTAGCGAAGGAAAAGCTAAAATTCTTACACCCGAAGAGGTTTCTTCTAAAGTTATTCAACTCTTTAATCCTACAATGCCCTCCTTATTAAAAAAGGCTAAAAAAAAAATCCTAATTACTAGCGGACGAACCATCGAATCGATTGACCCTTTTAGAATTATCACTAATAGAAGTAGCGGAAAAATGGGTGCTGCTCTTGCAAAGGCGGCACTAGAAAATGATTTCGCTGTAACGATAGTCTCGGGCGCAGTCGATGTCCCCTATCCAAATGGAATTTCAAAACTTATCAAATGCGAGTCAACCGTTTCGATGCTAGAAACAATTACCAAAGAAATTACAACGACCCACTACGATGTTATTATTTGTGCCGCCGCAGTGGCCGATTGGACCCCTGCCGAAGTTGCAAACGAAAAAATATCAACAGAACAAAATTCAATCTCCTTAGAACTTGTTGCAACCCCCAAAATTATCGATACCATCAAAATAAACTCCCCAGAGAGCCTTCTTGTCGCCTTTAGAGCCCTTTCTAGCATGACAAACGAGCAAATGATTGAAAACGGATATAAACGGCTAGCAAAAGCCAATGCTGACTTTATTTGTATTAACGCAATCGACCAACCCGATTCTGGCTTCGACAAAGAGACCAATTCGTTTATTATTTTGTCTAAATCGGGGCAAGAATATAGTTTACCGACTCAAAGCAAGGAAAGTTGTGCTCGGGAGATAATCTCTTTATTGTTATAAATTAAAACAAAGCTCTAATCTTATCGATATACTTTAGTCCAAGCGCATAGCCATGATTATATGTTTTTTCAAGCACAGGAACCTCTTTTTCAAAGGAACTTAATTGATACTCGGGCCGAATGACTAGAAGATTTTCTGGATTTTCTTTTTCTTGTTGATGTATAAATTTGATGGTTTCGTTGTATTGATTATAACGGTCTAAGAGGAGTTTAGAAATTTCTGGATACTTATGTTTATATAATTTAGAGACTATTTTATATCCGGTTGTGAGTTTCTTTTGGAAACCTAAAGGCTGAGTTAAAATAATGAGGTTTTTCTTATTTCCATCTTCCAAAGATTTACGAATAGGAATAGAATCGGCTAACCCACCATCAAAATAAAGGGTGGAACCAACTAATGCAGGAGGAAAAACGAAAGGAATGGAACAAGAAGCTCTTAACAAGTCGCTTGTTTCATTTATTGTTTTTCCATCTTTGTACTCAATCTTTCCCGTGGTTGCATTGGTTAGCCCAATTTTAATAGTCCCTTTAAAGTTCATGTAGTTTTCTCGGTCAAAGGGAACGAGTTTGTTAGGGATATCGTCGAAGAGGAAATTGGCACCAAAAAATGATTTTTCTTTAAAATAATTTCGCAGTGATAAATAACGCTTATCGTTACGATACTTTTGTAGAACCTCTAAATTTCTTCCTTTCTGCTTAGAAATATAAGAAACACCATTGGTGATTCCAGCAGAAACACCAATGATGTAAGGAAATTCGAGATTATTGTCTAGAAAAGCATCTAGCACCCCGGCAGTGAAGATTCCCCTAAGGGAACCTCCTTCTAGTATAAGACCAGGCATTAATCTAACTCCATTTATTCTGAGAGAAATTCGCTTTGAGGTTTTAAGAAACCATTTAGCGTGCTTTTTGAAAGCTCAAAAAGTTGATTGGTTTCGATAAATTTAGCATAGTATCGATCGTTACTTTCTACTTTATTTCCAATAGCGAGAGTTCGAATTTGTGCGTCGGAGCCCGTGATACTAACAATGATTGCTGGTTTATCTAAACCAGTTACCCCATTGTCAAGGTCAAAACGATAATCGTAAAGAGAAGCCGAAACCAAAGTTCGTAAAGTTGCATCAACACTATTGCCATCAACACTTTCTGAGCCATCAATAAAAGTCCATGCATTTTTTCCTTCTGAATCGGTTATAAGATCCAACTTGTAATTGTAGTTTCCTTCCTCTGCATCTTCTAGTGGATTGTTACCAGAAAGTCCGAAAGAAATTACAGAGATTCCAGATTGGAAGTCTGGAAAGAGTTCTAAACTTACCCATTCTTTACTAGATGTGTTGCTAAATTCATATGGCAAAGTCGTTTCCCAAACGCTTTCACTATTTTCAAGTTGATAATATTGTTTTGTATAGGTATCGTTTTCTTTACCAACAAGAATGATATAACTATTAGATCTAGCATCGACAATTTCTATACGAGTTCTGTCGCTTTCGGTTAGTTCGTATTGGCTTAAATCACTAGCCTTATTTTCGATGATTCGCCCTTGTTTTAAATCTTTAAAAGCATTTAAAAAGTTGTCTACAGTTTGAGTGTCGGCTTTTACCACATTCGTTCCATAGGCAACTAGCCATTGGTCGCCCTCTTTTACAAGATTGACATTATTGTGCTCGGTAGTAAAGCTAATTGAATTTGCTAGTGTTGTTTTAAAAGCAGGAAATAAAGCTTGGTTGTCTTGTCTTGTTGTCTGAGCACTTTTCCCTAAGAAGGGAGAAATGGCTATTAGCAAAACAAACAATCCAATTATTGATACAAGTGCTATGCATTTTGTTTTAAAATTAAATTTCATATGTTACTCCTATTTGGTTCGTTTTTTCCGGATAACTAACCATGTGATTGCAAAAACTAAAATTGAAAGAGGAACTAAAATAACATTCATTAAAATTGCAACTAAACTAATTGAATCTTTAGTCTCGGGATCTACATTGAGCTCTCGGACCCCAGGGATTTTAGTTCGAACTTTTAATAGTTCTTTATCGCCACCTAAGTACTCTACGACATTACGAATGTATAAAAGGTTTTGAACAAGCACTTGTTGGCCTTCCGATAAAAGATAGTCGGATAAAAATTCGGTGTCGGCAATAACCATAAATTGCCCAACGTCAGTCGATTTAACAATTTCGTCGTATAAAGCATCTTCTCCATCGGCACTTGGAAGTTCTTTTTCATTAAAGTAACTTGGAAGCACTCCAGAAACATGTACGGATACAGGATACGATTTATGCATTTCTTTAGGGACCATATTATAGACTTGTAATCCGGCAGCAGGTTCCCACATAGCTCTTGGATCGGAGTTAGGGGACAGTGCCGAGGCTTTACTAGAACTTAGCAGTGTGTTGATTACGATTTCCGAGTTTTCTTCCGTTCTTGGTGCAATCTTCAAGGCTTCGGGCCAGTTTAAATTGATACCTGCAAAGTTATTATGGAATGGATAGTCTTTATTCGCACTAATAATTTTGGGTTGAAAAACGACAGGGACAATAGTCAGATTCCCTTGCCCTTGTGCAAGTGTTTGTTTGGCATTGGTATCCATCAATTTACCTGTTTCGTACTCGACCCCGTAGTGTTTAAAGAAATTCATAAGAGGACTGTTTGATAAATCGGTCAGGGTAATTGGCATTTGTTGATTTTGAGGATCGATTGCAAGTTGTCCTTGCTCTGCAGCAAAAAGCAATGCTCCTCCCCTCATCATGTATTGATCAAAAATAAGCACTTGTTCTTCGGTAATAGCGTCCGCACCAACGACAAAAACAGCTGTGTATGAATTGTCAATTTTTGTTCCTAATTCAATATTCTCAAAGGAAAAATCTTGATAAATTTGGCCACTTTGTTCAAAAAGTCCATTGTACCCCATTTGAAAAAGATCCATTTGTTGTTGAGCTGCTGTTGTAGGTCGACTAGAACCATTGATAATCCCAATTTTTAATTGATAATCGTAAGCCATTTTTCGAATTTTAGAAATGACTTCGTATTCTAGTTGTTGATAGTTGTATTCTTGAATAACAGGAATGATTTCTTTTTTACCTTTATAACTAATAAAAAGACCAGAGAAAACAATATCTACCGATGCAGAGGATTTTCCATCGGACATTTGGATTTGCCATTCTTGAAGCCCTTGCATTTCTTGGCGATATTCGGGGGTATTCTTGCTATTAAGATGCACCACATTGAGTTCTACATTTTTTCGTGCGGAGGCAGCAATTTCTTCTAGTAAATCGATGGTTGTTTGTGCAAAAGGTCGTTGTTGAATCACTTTGTCAGATATATAAAATGATAGGCGAACTTTATCTTCTAAACCTCGTAAGGTCTCTTTACTTACTTTTGAAATAGTATATGTATTATCTTGAGTGAAATCAAAACGCACTGTATAAATGGCAGCAGTAATGACACCTAAAAAGATAGCTACAATCGTAAGTGTTGTTATAATAATTTGTTTTGTTTTTAAACTTAAATTCATACGATTCTCCTAGTTCCACTTTCTAAATCTTAGGACGGCACTGTTTGCATATAAAAACAAACCAGACATTCCAATTAAGAATATTAAATTTTTACTACTAATGAGGCCACGTGAAAAACTTTCAAAATGTGCACTTATAGAGAAAAATGAAAGAATTTCTGCAATAAATGATGGCATCTGAATGATTCGCAAAATGGGCCACAATGCTAACATCAAGAAAAGCGCTACAATAGTAATTAAAAATGCGGTAATTTGATTTTCACATAAGGAAGAAACAAACAATCCAAACGATAAAGATAAAGAACCTACTAAAATAATTCCTAAATATTGAGCAAATAATATTTGAAGATCAAAATTTCCTAACCAAATTGTGGTAAATGGGACGAGTAATGTAAGACCAATCCCAATTAACATCAGTAGAAAAGAGGCAACAAATTTTGCAAGAACAAGAGTTCCCTCACTGTATGGAAGTGTCACTAAAATTTCTTCGGTTCGTTGTCGTCTTTCTTCTGCCCAACTTCGCATTGTTATTGCGGGAATAAGGAAAATAAAGACCATTTGCAACCAGAAAAAGTATCCAGAATAATTGGCTGCACCCATTTGGAAAAATCCTGACATAAAGAAAAACAAAGTTGCTGGCAAAACTTGAAAAATAAGCAATGCAATATAAGCAATTGGAGAATTAAAGTAAGACTTAAATTCTTTTTGTACTAATGCGAGAAATGATTTCATTTATCTCCTCCAATAAGAGAGTCGTCGTTTGTAAGTTTAACAAAGATTTCCTCAAGATTTAATTTTTTACTTGCAAGCGCAAGGAGTTTGTACTTGTTTGCGACAGCAAAATCGAATAATTTTTCTTCGACATCGGTCGAATCTTCTAAATTCAATGTAAATGATATCTTGCCATCAATTTCATCTGCGATAACAACATCTGATGAACCATTCATTTTAACAAGTTGGCTTAATAATGTCTGCGAAGTGGCTCCCTTGACAGTTGCCGAAATAGAAGTTCTGCTACCAGAAAGTTCGTGACTAATTTGAGTCGTTGTCCCTTCTGCTGCAACGCGTCCCTTATTGATAATAATGACACGGTCACAAACGGCTTCTACCTCTTGCATAATGTGAGTCGATAAAATAACTGTTTTTTGTTGGCCAATTTTTTTAATTAAAGCACGAATTTCTAAAATTTGATTTGGGTCTAAACCTGTAGTAGGTTCGTCTAAAATAAGAATTTCGGGGGAATGAATAATGGCTTGAGCCAATCCTACTCTTTGACGATATCCTTTAGACAATGTAGAAATAACGCGATTAAATACATTTTCTAATCCACACTCTGCCACTACATTATCGATGGCAGCCTTCTTTTCCTCACCACTTAATAACCTTGCATCTGCGATAAAAGACAGATACTCGTTTACCGTCATATCAGTATAAAGAGGGGCTGTTTCGGGTAGGTACCCAATACTTTGTTTAGCTTTTTCGGGGTCTGTAAAGACGTTAATACCATTTAATGTCGCATTTCCGGATGTTTGATAATGGTAGCCTGTTAAAACTTTCATTATGGTCGTTTTGCCTGCACCATTAGGACCTAATAGTCCAACAATCTCTCCGGAGTTAACAGAAAATGATACATTGTCTACGGCCCGAAAAGTTCCATAGTCTTTCACGAGGTTTTTAACTTCTATCATAATAACTCCTTATCTATTTAACCTATTACTAGGGTATAAGTTACAAAAAAAAATTAGTTTTTATATGACAACTCTAAAGGCATCCCATCTTTACACAAGAAAGTGTTTGGGAAAATTTCCTTTGCCTCTTTTTCAAGTTGTCTTAAATCATGGCTATTATATCGTGGGCTATAATGAATAAGTCCCATGCGCCCGATTCCGCCTGCTTCTACAGCAATTTGTGCCGATTGTGTTGATGTTAGATGTTTTTTCTCAATTGCACTCTCTAACATGTCGTGTGAAAACATTCCTTCACAGATAAAAAGATCGCTATTAGCAACATGGTCTTTGATGTCTTTGCGATATTTTGTATCGGTGACAAAACTAAATTTTCGTCCTAATCTAGCTTCCCCCATCACCTCGCTAGGATTTATAATTCGACCATCATCTAAGGTGACAGAATTTCCTTTTTGTAGCTGTCCAAACAAAGGACCCATGGGAATTCCAAGCTCTTTTGCTCGTTCTAAATTAAATTCGCCTGGACGTGGTTTTTCTTCTAAGGTATAGCCAACGCAAGGTTTAGTATGATCTAAAGGAAATGATCGAATGATATAGTCATCGGTCTCTTCGATAATCATTGGAATTTGAATATCGTCTATTTCTCGTATAATAATTTCATAGTTGATATACATATCAAGAACCCGTTTACTGCTCTCGACATATTCACGAATTTTAGGGGGGCCATAAATATATAAAGGTTCTGTCCGTGCTACCTGCGATGAAAGCATAAGGATTCCTGGCAACCCAGTAACATGGTCTGCATGAGTATGCGAAATAAATATTGATGAGATTTTTTTCCATTTAAGATTTAATTTCCGCAGGGCTACTTGCGTTCCCTCTCCGCAATCAAAGAGCATTAAATCCCCTTCTCGACGAATGAGAACACTCGTTAAAAAGCGATATGGAAGAGGCATCATTCCACCTGTTCCTAAGATAAAAACTTCTAAACTCATTATTTCTCCTAATGTTTTCGAATAATATCGATGGCTTTTATTTTACTCACTCGCAAAACAGGGATAAGAGTAAAAAGGAAAGCAATAAATATTGAACTGACTGAAATTAATAAAACTTTTATCCAATCTATAGTAACAGGTATCGTTTCTAAATAGTAATCATCGCTAATAATTTCAAAACCGTCATCACTAAGAACAAATAGATTGACAATCCATTCAATCCCTTTTAATAATTCATTGACATTTACTGCAGCAATGAGCCCCAAAGCTATTCCTAAAAATGTTCCAGTAATCGCTAATAAGAATCCAGAAAAAACAAAAGAGGAGCTAATCATTTTAGTGGAAACCCCGCAGCTTTTTAAAATTGCAATTTCGGATTCTTTCTCTTTTACCATCATAAAAAAAGTAGACATAATATTAAAACTAGTAATAAAGACAATTCCTATCATCACTAACATAATTAGAAATCTTGTATTTTCTAAGCTCTCAAGAAAAGAGCGATTATTTGCTTTCCAGTTAGAAACTTGCCAATAGGATTCCTCATTTACTAGGGAACGAATTCGCGTTGTTGTTTCTTCTATATTTTTATATGGATCTTGAGTCTTAAGATAAATTTGTACGCCCTTTTCTTTAAATAAAGGGTAAACGCGATCAAAATTCATGTATACAGATATATTATCTAGTTGATAATATCCTGTTGAAAAGATTCCTTTTACTGTATATTTCCCACGAATCGGACGCTCTCTTCCTGCAAGGGTGACAACCATTAAGAGATCGACAGTATCACCTGCCTTAATATCTAACTGATTAGCTGCTGCACTTGAAAGTAAAATATCCTTAGGGTTTTCTAAATTAAATTCTCCTTCGTCCATAGTGATAAAATCTCTATAACCAGAATCTATTTGTTGTATGTCAGCAGGAAAACCTTTAATATCTACCCCTGTTTTAAGTTTTGTTGTTTCATTTGAAATAAGACCACGTCCATTGACAGAAGGGACTGCACTTATGATATCTGGATCATTTTTACATAAGTCTATAGCCTCTTGCATCTGTTCTTTCGTACGCGAAGCATAAGAATAGACCTTAAGGTGATTATCCCCTAAGGATAAAAATCTTTCTGAAATGCCATCAATCATACCATCAACAACCACAAGAGCAACACAAACAGGAACTAAAGATAAAATCATCCCAATAAGTGCACCAACAACTCTTTTATTGGTAAAAAAACGCGTTCTAGGAGAAAAAATCTGGCGAAAAGCATATTTAAATGAAATCATTACTCTTGCTCCAAAATTCCATTGACTAAATGATAATGGAAATCTGCATGCTGGGTTAAAACTTGATCGTGAGTCACTAAAATAAGGGTTTTGTTATATTTTTCGACCATTTTAAAAAGAAGATCGGAAATAATTTTAGAATTAGCAGGGTCTAAATTTCCTGTAGGTTCATCGGCTAAAATAATTTCGGGTTGATTAATAAGAGCCCTCGCAACAGCAATTCGCTGTCGTTCTCCCCCCGACAATTGAGAAGGATAATGTCCCATTCTAGCAAGTAAACCAACCGACTCAACAAGTTCTATAGCTCTTTCCCTCGCAATATTTTTTGGTACTCCATTCATTTCCGCTGGCAACATAATATTTTCAATTGCCGTAAAATCTTTTAATAAATAATGAAATTGAAAAATGAGACCAATATTTTTTGCACGAAAGTTTGCTAGCTGTTTTTCTTTCATGGATTCTACCGCATAATCGACTACTCGGATTGTACCTGCTGTTGGAGAATCTAGGCCTGCAATTAAATTTAGCATTGTGCTTTTTCCACTTCCACTTTCTCCAGTAACAATCACTTTGTTTCCTTTATAGAAATCCATGTTAAGTGAATCTAAGATAGTTAACGACTCATCGCCAGACTTAAATACTTTTGTTAAATTTCTTAAAGAAATTATAGGGTTAGCTTGTTCTAATGTATCATTCATTTTTTAGTACCTCTACGGTTTTTATTTTTCCTATCTTGATAGATGCAATAATTGACGATAAAGCAGTAATTGCAATGGCTAAAATATCTATTAAAAGTAGATCTTTTAATAAGATCCGTGGCTCAGAAAAAGAACTATTATTCCATACATAAGGATCATAATAATGGGGATCAAAGAGAGTTATAACCCATGATTTTATATCCGTAAATAAATCTTTTATTTCTGTTAAATTTGTTGTTACTAAGATGCCAATGAGAGTTCCAAAGACAACACCAATAATAGCTATGAAAAAGCCTTGTGAAATAAAAATAGCTCGAACTTGCATTGGAGTTGCACCCATTGCCCGAAGAATTCCTAATTCTTCTTGTTTTTCATAAATAAGCCTACTAAGACCATTGTAAGTATTAACTGCAAAGACAATAAAAATTAGAAATACTAATAAAAGCATCACCATCTTTTCCATTCTAAGGGCAGAAAAAAAGGATTTATTATAATCGCGCCAAGATGAAATTTTCCACCCCTCAGGCAAACCAATCTCTTCAATTTTTCTTTGAACAGAATGGTCTAAATTAGAATTATTTAATTTTATTCCAATTTGATAAGGAACCCCATAGGCTAAATCGTCATACATTTCTAGGGGAATAAAAGATAAAACGCTATCTACGCCCGAATTCCATTCAGACTCGTAGATACCTTTTACAATAAATTCAAAATTTAAATCTTCTTGTGAATCGGCTAAACCACTAGAAACCGAATAAAAATTGATTTTGCTTCCCGCTGTTAAAGAAAGAGCAATAGCGATATCTGAGCCTACAACAATATGATTTTTTTCTGTAAGATCAAATTCCCCAGATTTTAAATATCCATTATTAGAACTTGTTAAAAAATTTGATAATCGTTTATCGATATTCATTATATCCGAATCGACACCACGCAATAAAGTAAAAAGTTGTTTTCCGTTAGAATTTAGTAAAAGTCCCTGGAATTCGAAGAGAACAGAAGCTGTATATATTTCTGGTAATTCATTTTTTATCTTTTGAGCAAAAAGATGACTATCAACATAGTCTTCATTTGTTCTTATAAGTAGGTGGTGCGATAAAATT
>CAYJGX010000031.1:6937-20262 GCA_964369795.1 uncultured Spirochaetaceae bacterium | reverse complement strand
AATCAGCAATCTCATTCTTGCTAGTAGCCTCTAAGTCTTGCTTTGGCAACGATAGTTTGGTAGAAATTTCTGTAAGGGAATCACTTAATTGTAAGGGAATATAATCGGAAGCTTTTATTTGATTTTTTTTACTTGAAGTCGAAGCTTTTTTCTCTGCATCGAATAGAGAATAATCATAGGTTACATCTTCGTACTCGGGGAGATCCTCGGTCTCGGTAACAACCGAATCGACTTCTATGCTTGCATCCGTTTCAAAAAGTGACCACTCTACTTTTTTTTCTTTTGGCTCACAAGCTACAATAAAAAGTAATGACAAGAAAACTATAAAAATTCGTTTCATAATTAAACCCTCAACTTCAACTATTATATAGTGAAATTAAGGGCTTAGCAACAAAAACTATTGTGATAAAAAGAAAAAGTTAACTCGTGAGTTATCCCGAAATCTATCTCCTATTTCCAAATAATCTTAGTAGAGACAAGAAAATATTAATAAAATCCAAATAAAGAGTTAATGCACCTAATATCGCAAATTTTTGATAACTTTCACTGCCATCAGAATGATACGACATCTTTAAAATTTTTTGTGTATCATAGGCCGTGAGACCAGTAAAGACAATGACACAAGCCATGGAAATAAGCCAATCCATCCTAGAAGATCCTAAAAACAGATTGACTACAATAGCAATAATAATCCCCATGAGCCCCATTGTCAAATACCGGCCCGCAGAGGTCAAATCGCTTTTCGCTTTTAAACCATAAAGACTCATGCCACCAAATAATAGAGCCGAAATTCCAAAAATTTGTATAACAGATGTCCCCGTATAAATCAACAAAACGGATGACAAAGTGAGCCCATTTAATAACGAATAAACGATAAAGAAAAGGCGTGCTGTACTTGCACTAATTTTATTTATAAAAAAGCTCATTCCAAAAACCATTGCTAATTCAATCCCGATAATAACAAACAAGGTAGTCCTGCTGCTAAAAATAAAATTTCGAATAGAATCTACATTCGCACCTAAGTAGGCAGCGACTCCGCTTAGCACCATGCCTAAAACCATCCAGCCATAAACGCCGTTCATAAACTTTCGTTGTACTTCTTCGCCTTCGTTATCGATTGAATACGAAAGATCTCTATCATAATCCATTTTATATCTCCTAAAGTAGTCTAAATACAATATACACTATTATTCTTCTAAAATCCAGAAACCAAACATATAAATTTGTTTTGAATAGCCACGAACTGCCTTAATTTCGATAATATTTTCGCCCGCCTTTAGTTGCATTGGAACGGCATCGCGTCGCCAGTAAATTTCTTCTGCCGTCCAAGCCGTCTCTTGCACTGGATGGTCCCAAGTTTGATAAATATCGTGTCGATATTTTCCAGGTTGTTTCCAAGTGGGTGGATTTAAGCGTTCGCCATTCACAAAAATATCGCTTCCATACCGATCCCATTTTCCTTTAGGTGGAACCCCTCCATAAAATCGGTGTGGTCGTGCTTGCACATCGAAGCCTGCCCTAACCCAAACGGTTTTATCGGTTTCACTGTAAATTTTTCTTGTAGCCGTAACACTATCGCCCACTTCTACTGCGGGGAAAAGACCCGTTTCGGACAAAAAGTTATTTAACAAGACAGAAATCCCACGCGCAGACTTTTCATTCCCAGATTCATCTACCACTGTCCATTCAATATCTGACTGCTTAGCATAGATAAATTCATCATCAACATCATCAAAATAAAGATCCTTATGATAAATGACCCTATCCTCAAATTCATCAAAATGATCCCACTCCAAAGTGCCCTTTTCTGGAATTAAGTGAATGTTGACTAAATCGCCCGTTGGGTTCCCCTGCCACATCACTTCCGCCCCAGCGAGCGCCGTTAAGTAAAAGGGATTGTTTCGTAAAATATTTTTTTCATCGAGAATTTGGACGTCGTTCCAAGTACAAATAATTCCGCCTAAGCTTTCGTCACTTCCCTTCTCGACACCACAAACTTGTTTAAAGAAAACTCGGGCGATCGAATTAAAGTAATCCATAGAGCTTGCATAAAAATCAGAAGAATCGATATTTCTGTATCCCGCTTGAAAAGTTTCCCAAGCCCATACTTGCCGCATAATGTCGGGACTGCTTTCAATCCCAGGTGCCCAAACGGCCCCCTCCCGTCCATTTTTTCGTAAGATATCGGTCATTCTTTGCGCAAAGGCCTCGGGACGTGGAATATGAATTTCATCGGTTCCAATATGAACAATAGGAGCTAATTCTACAGGAATTTCATCACAAAATTCTTGTAGAAGATCGGCACAAATGCGCTGCCCTTTTGCCGAATGCATGCTTGTTCCAAAAGCTTTAGGAAAATATTTGCTGTGTCCAGGCATATCGATTTCGACAATGACATTGATATTAAGTGCATTACAATATTGAATTAAATCGCGAACTTCGTCGAAGGTATAAAACAGCCCTGGCTTTCGCGTTTTATACATCGTTTTTGGATCGTTTAAAATAGGATATTTTTTACTTTCGATTCGGTACCCCGGGTTGTCGGTAATATGCCAATGAAAGGTATTTATTTTGTAGGCCGAAAGGCGCTTCATTTGATCTTTTAAGTAGTCTATAGATTGAAAATTTCTGCCTGTATCGTGCATGACGCCTCGAATTTCGTAGGCAGGAAAATCCTTAATTTGACAAACTGGGGCTGGCTTGCTACCATTTTCGGTTAGTTGATTTAGCGTTTGCATTGCATAAAAGAAACCTTTCTCGTCGTTTGCTTCTATACTGATGGTTGATGCACTGACCGTTAAGGAATACGCTTCTAGACTTGTCGAGAAATCAAGTTGTGTGAGTGCCTTCGTAATTTTAGACTTTTCTACAATTGTTTCACCCCTTCCCCATTTTACATTTTGCGGAAACGGGATAAGGGAGCGAGGCGCTGCTTTTAATTCCTCCATGGAAACCATGGGGAGATAGGTTCGTGGGTCTGATAGTTCTTGACTCTTCATCCCCTCGATAACGACATTGCTTGCACATGATATGACTGATAAAGCCAACAAAAATAACACTAAAAATTTCTTCATTTTTTTCTCCAAAATACAACTTACATAAATCATACAGGCAAATATTAAATCTGTCAAAGCGAATAAGCGTTTATTTTAAAAAATTAAAAAAAGGCCTAACCTTGCGGCTAGACCTGGGGGTAACAATTAAAATAAGAGAGGTTGTTCTTTCCTCTCTTGATAATTATATAATAGACTATTTACGCTGTCTTGTCAATAATAAAAATGTAAATATTTTACATTTTCATATTAAATCAGGGTTAATAGTAAGCTAAAATGGTCTATACGATAATCAAAGCCCGCTTCGGTTAGCTTCTCTATATCCTCGTAGCCCCAACTCACTGCAACAAATGGGACCTTAGAATTTGCTGCCGTCTTTCTATCGATTAAAGAATCACCCACATACAAAACTTCGTCGGTAGAAAGCCCTAGTCGATCTAAAGCAACTTTGACTATTGCGCAATCGGGCTTAGGAGCCACTTCTGATCCGACTGTTTCTACTGGTCCTTGAACCGAATCGACAAGATCCCCAAATAATTTAGAAACAACCTGAACGGCAATATCATGAGCCTTATTAGTGACTACGGCAATTTTTATGCCAAGCGACTTTAGCTTTGTTAGAGTCTCTTTTACCTCAGGGTAAATTTCGGTGCCTCCACATGGGTTATCGTTATAGACTGCAATTACTTCTGCTAAATATTCACTATAGTAAGGTTCAACTAAATTTTTACCGCCTGTAGCATAATGATAACTACGCAGTAAAAATTGATCAATGCCCCAACCCATAAAGGTCGCACATTCTTCTTTTTGCAACTCTCTAATTCCATGCTTTGTAAAAATCTTATTGACAACAAAGGCAAGGTCGCCTCTAGTGTCAATAAGTGTTCCATCTAAATCAAATAATATTCCTTTAATCATGGAATTATTCTAACGGTAATTTCCAAAGGTGTCCAGCGAAATCGACTGCATAGATTGCCTTTTGCTCTTCATCGTATGTAAAATTTGCAAGGAAAGGAGCTCCTACATCCCATTCACCTTCTTTTGCCCCTGTATTTGCATTTATCCTATAAATTTTTCCATCGGTAGCACCAAAATAAAGTGAAGCACCAATGAGCAATGGAGTTGTGTTAACTGTAGATTCGCCCTCCCAGTGATATGGAGAGGTCATAATAAGCCCTTTCCCCGTTTTAAATTTCCATAAAGTTTCTGGCTTCTCTTCGCCTTGCGCAACTTTTTGCTTAATACAGACTAATCCATCTTTAACAGTTGGAAGATAAAAAACATTCCCATGATATGAACCGTGAACGTGGCCAAGTAGAGAGCCTCCCGTGATTGCTAAATTATATCCAGTATTAAGCTGATCTTCTGGGGGGCAAGTTCCATCTTTAAGATTGACACGGTGGATATAAGTGCCTACAGAAAATAAAACATCATCGCCATCAATAACAGGAGTGGCTCCAATAGAATTTGCATCCTCAATATCGTCGTCATTTAATGACCAGTTTAATTTACCGCTTTCGGCCTTGTGATTATACCACCCTCTCCAATGAGATCCTGCGATAAGAGAATTATCAGCAACCAATAGTTTAGCAACCGTTCCTTCGCCGCCGTTCCACGCTTTATTTGTCCAAAGGATTTCCATTGTCTTTAAGTCAATCGCTTTAAGAGTATGAGAAAAGCCCGCATACAAGATGCCATTTTTGTCTACAACACAACTAGAGCGATTTGCAGCAAGTGATTTCATATCGGATTGAAAAAATTTCTTTTCTTGAAAAGGAGCTTCAGAATTTGAAATATCGTAAATTTTGATATTGGTATCGACATCGACCACACAAAGATAATTATTATAGAGAGCAATATCGTTATAGACAGAATTTGGCATATGCTCCTTATCTACAATGGCTCCAGTTGCTTCGTCGACGGCAATCACCCCGTGATTAAATCCAGTTGTGTCGTCGGTTGTCCCTAAAAAGATAAGTGTCTTTCCATTACTATATTTTTTAACCACTGGAGTTGTTAAAAAGGTTTCTGCTCCTAAATCTGCTAAGTGAACAATTCCAGATTCTAATGTTTCATTTGTACCATGAGTATTTTCATCTTCCCACCCAAAAGGATATCGACCTTCAAACTCAATTTTTCCCTTTGTATCCATATTGACGGTTAAATAGCGTGCGGCTGAGTGGTCAATTCCACCTTTAGGAGGGGCAACGGTCCAAGAGATAACGGCATCTTTGCCCTCTACGGCCTTATGTTTTCTTTTATAATTAATATGCCAATGTCCATAAGCCCATCCTCTAAAATTATAATCTTGAGATAAATTCACGGGACCAATTTTAAAATCGCCATCGAAGGTTAGTAAATCGTGGTTAAAGCCTACAATTGGGGTTCCCTCTGGGATTAAGGCAAGTTCTTTTTCGAGCCATTTTCCAACTTGATATTTACTATAAGATGGAGGGGCATCTCCATTCCACATAGGGGTTACGATAAAGTGAACGCCTCCTTTGTTAAAGGAATAGTAGACAGGACCAAATAGGTCTTCATAGAGTGTTTCTCCATGACCGATCGGGCCTACATCCACTAAATCGTGGTTTCCAATACAATAAAAGGTGGGAGCACCAAGAGTTTCGCTTGTCACCTCTTTTGCATGATACTCCATTCCATCTACATAACAAATATCGCCAGTGTGGATTAGAAAATCAGGATTGGTATCTGCGACAAAACCTTTAAGGTCGTCTAGCCAGCCACCCGAGTTTGATGTTGTTTCTGTATCTGTAAAATGAATAAAATTGACCTCTTCTGTCGCCTTAGGCCCTTCCTCTTTTAAGACAAAATTAAATTCTTCTCTTCGATTAGAAGAGTTACTAGCATCTGCAATATAAACGGTTTGATACCAGTCATTTGTATGATACCCTGCAGGAAGTGATAAATAGATAAATTTAACCTCACTTCGTCTAGGTAAGGTAAATTTACCCTCTTCATTTGTCGTCGTCACATCAAAACCATTAGTGACAACAATCTCTTTAAGAGGATTGCCATTTGTGTCCTTGACCGTCCCTGCATCTTCTCCAATTAAAATCACTCCCCCTAAGCAGGAGAAGAAAAACATACTAACACCTAATAAGACTAACAATAATGATAGTTTTCGTATAGAAATCATAGATACCTCTTTATAAAATGTAATCGCTAACGCATTTATTATAACACAATACGACTATTCTAGCAAACTATTTTGTAAAAAAATAAAAATAAAATTAGACAAAAAGCTCCGCCTGGCCCCTAGGGCAATAAAGCCAAGGCAAGGCGGAAAATTAATTTGTCAGTAATTATTTCTTGTTAAAGAAAGCGGCAAATGGATTGTAAGTATCGTTTTCGGGTGCGCTGTAGTTGTTGCGATTACCGCCATTTCGATTGTCGTTGCGATCACGGTTGCCGCCATTACGGTTATCATTGTTTCGAAGAGAAGCAGCATTAGAAGTACTTCCAGCTCCAGCCTTTTTAACGACCACTTTTGCGCCTGTGGAAGCTGTTGCCACCTTCACTTTAATAGCCCCTTTTTCGGCATGGGTTAAGGATTTCTTTTGTCCATCACCGGTTGCCTCTTCGCTTTTCATGGACAGAGCAATCCGTTTTCGGTCTAAATCGACTTCGGTGACTCGAACCATTACTTTTTGATTGACTTTAACCACTTGTGCGGGGTCACTGACAAAAGAATCGCTTAATGCACTAATGTGCACAAGTCCATCCTGATGAACTCCGACATCGACGAAAGCACCAAATGCGGTGACGTTAGTAACCACACCAGGCAGCATCATGCCCACTTTTAAATCTTTCATCTCGTTGACACCATCGGTAAAACTAAAGAGGTCAAATTCCTCGCGGGGGTCTCTTCCTGGCTTATCCAATTCGCCCATAATGTCTTCTAAGGTAAGCAATCCCACCGTATCGGTGACATATTCCTTAATTTTTATTTGATTTCGAACAGAAGCTGTTTGCATAAGTTCGACGATACTACAATTGAGGTTTGATGCCATTTTTTCAACAATGCCATAACTTTCTGGGTGAACGGCACTCGCATCAAGCGGGTTTGCAGCTCCTGGGATTCGCAAAAATCCTGCTGCCTGTTCGTAGACCTTTGGTCCCACGCCCGTAACAGTTTTAATTTCGTCCCGTGCCTTAAAAGGGCCATAAACTTCGCGATGCTTGACAATGCGTTCTGCAATCCGCTCGGATAAACCTGCCACGTAGCTTAAAAGTTTAAAACTTGCCGTGTTGACATCGACGCCAACTGCATTTACACAGGAGACAACCACGTCGTCGAGCGAAGATTTAAGCATTTTTTGATCGACGTCGTGTTGGTACTGCCCAACCCCAATTGCCTTAGGATCGATTTTAACCAACTCGGCTAACGGGTCCATTAATCGGCGGCCAATGGAGACAGCACCACGGACGGTCAAATCGTAATCGGGAAATTCTTTTCGAGCAATTTCACTTGCAGAATAAACCGATGCTCCACTTTCATTAACCATTGCGACAATACAATTTTTTAAACAGGGAAGTTTTTTACAGAAATCTAGTGATTCCCGACCTCCAGTTCCGTTCCCCACGGCAACCGCTTCAATTCCATATTTGTAAACCATTTTTTCGATAATCGCTTCGGACTCCTCAACATGAAAGTAAGGAGCAATGGGCTTAATGACGTCGTTGCAAAGCAATTTACCTTGTGCATCGAGCACTACGAGTTTGCAACCAGTTCGCATTCCAGGGTCGACACCCAAAGTGGTTTTTTGTCCCATAGGAGACGCAAGAAGTAAATTTCGCAAATTATCTGCAAAGACTGTAATTGCCTTTTCGTCTGCTCTTTTCTTTATTAAAGAACGAATTTCGGTTTCCATAGACATGGATAAAAGTCGTTTATAACAATCGCGTGCTGCTTCGTCTACTAAAGTAGCCGCTTCGTTGTCTGCTTTAATATATTTTTGTAATAAAATTTGAGATGCTTCTTCTTCGTCGGGTTGAATTTCATAAGACAAATAACCCTCTTCGGTTCCCCGTCTAATCGCTAATACTCTGTGCGATGGAGAATTGAGTGCAAGCTCTGACCACTCAAAATAATCTCTATACTTAGCGGCATCTTTATCTTCTTCTTTTCCTTTCACTACCTTAGAAACAATGAAGGCCTTCTCTTCAAAAAAGCTTCGCATCTCTTCTCGAACTTCGATATCTTCATTGATAATTTCCGCAATAATATCTTTTGCACCCGCAATTGCATCCTCTGCTTTCTCCACCCCTTTTTCTACATCGATATACTTTTGAGCCTCGGCTTGAACATCAAAATCTCCTTGCTCTAAAATAAGCATTGCCAAAGGTTCTAGACCCATTTCTTTTGCCTTCATACCTCGTGTCTTTCGTTTAGGTCGATAAGGCAAATAAATATCTTCTAATTTTGATAAAACTTCTGCCTCTTTTACAGCCTTTTCAAGTTCGGGAGTAAGGTGATTATTTTCTTCGAGTGATTTTAAGATAGCTGCTCTTCTTTCGTCGAGTTGCTTGAGTTGATCAAGTCGATCACGAATGGCGATGACTTGCACTTCGTCTAAATTACCAGTCACCTCTTTTCTGTATCGAGCGATAAAAGGAACGGTACTTCCCTCTTCTATTAACTTTGCAGTTGCTTCTACCTGAGCAGATCGAACACTCAGTTCGTCCGCAATTTTCATAATGTATTTAAGTTCAATCATGCCCCTATAATACAACTAGCTTAAAGAGTTGACAATAGGCTTTTTTATTTTTTTTCAAGAAGATCGATGAGAGGTTGATACTTAAAGACATTTGCATAATCGAGTGCGGTCATCCCTAAATTATCAGAAATCTCTTTATCGGCTCCGTGCTCCAGTAGAAGTTGGCAAACTTCAAACGAATTTTGCCCAGCAGCAAGAATGAGCGCTGTCTGATTATTTTTACTTAAAATATTAACATCGATATTAAATTCTAATAGCATCTTAAGAATTTTTAAATCGTCTGCAACGACCGCTTCTAGAAGTAAATTATAACCCCGATCCTCGCTAATAACGTGCAAATCGGCACCCCGCTCGACTAAAAAGTTAAAAATATCTGGATTTCGACTTCGTATACTTAAAGCCACAAGAGAAACCCCTTTTTTATTCATTGCCGAGGGCGAGAATCCAATTTCGATAAAATCTTTAACGTGACTAAATTCTCCTTTTTGTATAGAATCTATAAGCTCTGGCAAGTGTAGAGATAGTTGCGCATCCATGAGGCGCCGTTTAGCTTTGCGTTTTTTTTCTTCGATTAAAAAAACATTATAGGCACTCTTTAATTTCATTTTAAGTATTTTATAATTTGAAACTGCCTCACCAAAAAGACTAGCGAAATCTTGTGTGTAAAGTTCGTCTAAACTTTTTTTATTCCTAGAAGCAAAATAAACAGTAAGCGAAGAGGCTCTTTCATTCCAGCACCCTAATAAATAATAAAAATAGTGATGATTGACAAATTCTTCATCTATCAACAAAACTAAATATTGAGCCTGGACTAAAATTTGATTACTAGAGAGCTCGTTGTAATCATAGAACTCAAATTGCAAAAAGGATAAATCTTCTAGAAGATTTTTATTTACCAGATATTCATAATTTTTGGCTGAGCCACATATACATACATTCATAGTATATTATACCCTAGATTTGAAAAAATACTATAGATTTTTTATCGATTTTAGACAATAATTAGCTATGGATAAAGCACGAATCGAAAATGCAATACGCGAAATTCTCTTCGCAATTGGCGAAGACCCAGACAGAGAAGGATTAAAAGAAACACCCGCACGAATCGGGCGAATGTATGAAGAAATTTTTAGTGGCCTTGGAAAAAAACCCGCAGACGAACTTCAGATTTTTTTTCAGGAAGACAAACACGATGAAATCGTAATAGTCAAAGATATTCCTTTTTATTCTATGTGCGAACATCATTTAGTACCTTTTTTTGGGACTGCACATGTCGGATATATTCCAAGTGAAGGCAAAATTACCGGATTAAGCAAACTTGCAAGAGTGATCGACACCGCCGCAAAAAAACCTCAATTACAAGAGCGGCTTACCACCGAAGTGGCAGACGCACTTGTAGAAGCATTAAAACCGCAAGGAGTAATTGTCGTAATAGAGGCTGAACACATGTGCATGACAATGAGAGGGATTAAAAAAGCGGGTTCGAAAACGGTCACCTCTGGACTAAGAGGGATTTTTAGATCCGACTCAAGAACCCGAGCGGAGGCAATGGCTCTATTAGGAATCGGGCGTTAGTCTCTTTAGTGATTTAGACTCTCGTTTACATCGTGCATCATTTCACGAACCATTGAATCAATCGCATCTTGATCTAAATCTTCGTGCCGTTCGTAAGCTAAGTCATGATTAATTGCCTTAATCTTTTTAGTTAGCGAATAAATGACTATCATGAGAAATTGAACACCAAAGGTTGGGAATGTTTTAATAAATTCAAATAGCATATTTCGATTAATAGTTAATGCAGCTACTTCTGTTTTAGCTTGAACCGTTACTGTTCGGCCAACTTTATAAAAAATACCTGTTTCACCGACGATATCACCAGCTCCAAAACTAGCTAAATAGACATCTTTCCCTTTTTGATTTAAAAGAAGATCGACATCACCAGAGAGCAACACATGAACAGTTTCTTCCACCTCATTTGCCTTGCAAATATAGGCCTCGGGAGTAAAGTAACTGATTGTCCCAAAATCGAGCAAAGCATCTATTGCATTATCTGTAAAATACTGGAACAATGGAATTGACTTAAAAATTTTGTGTAGGTCGGTTCGTTTAAACATATTATCCTCTCTAATTATATATAATATTTCTGCAATGTATAAAAAGTGGCTTTTCTACCCATCTGTTATGAACTTTCACTAACTCGACTACAATTTTTTGTATCCAATTTCCATGTTCATCGCTATCCCAATGGTATTGATAGATTTGCGGCACATTTTCTCTTGTATCATAACAGTAAATTAGTTCTTGGACAACTAGATTTTCATCATTATATGAAAACTTATTCGTTTGCTGAAGAATTCCATCAAATTGATAGCTAATTTTTTCTATTAAACGGCCTAAATCATCGTATTTGTACAGGATTTTGGAGATTTGCATGTTGTATGGGAATAAAACCACTTTTCTCTCTGCAAGTAACCCATTAGGATGATATTGATAGCGAACTTGTTCGTAATGTTGATTTGTTTCGCCATAGGCATCTTCTTTGATTAACTGATTATTTTCATATTCGTAATAGCGAGTTTGTAGAACTTTATATTCTGCCCCATATAGAATTTTGCGAATTAGTTTTTCTTCGGAATTGTAATAGTATTCGTTTTTTTCACCCTCGTTGCTAAGGTAGTCGAAAGCAATGGAAGATAAGATGGTTTCGTTTGCTTTAGCTTGATGAGTTAGGGCTACTTGATAGCGAGATTTACCAGAGGGTAAGAGATAATTTTCACTCGTGCATTTACCTTGGCGGTCAAAAATTAAATCGGCAACCGAAGAAATTCGATTACTATAAGGGAAAAAATCCGAAAGGCCCCACTTACCAAACTCAAACCGATAAGTGGCACGAACATTTTCTACTGACGCAACCTTCCCCTTAAGTTCGTAATCCTTCCAATCTTTTGCAAAAAGAGGCAAAGATTGAAAAAAAGTAGAGGAAAAAAATGCAAGCCAGAAAAACCCCTTACAAAAGTGCAATTCAGACTCCTAGTTATCGGCTTTTTTCATCATTAAAGGCTGTTGTGTCACTTCGATAACGTCTCGCCACAAGGCTCCCTCTGGATTGACAAAATTACGTTTAGAGACGGCTAAATCGATAGGTAAATAGACAAATTGATCATTTATCAGGCTAACCATAACGGAGGTCATCCCTGCCATAGCGGCATGAACAGCATTTGAACCGAGTCGGCTACAATAAAAGCTATCTAGAGGGTCTGCTTTCGAACTTCGGACAATATAACTTGGATCAATATATTTTAGATTGATTTCGATATTTTCTTTATTGAAAAATTCGATAATTTTCTTTTCTAACCATTTTCCGACATCGGCAAATTTTTTATTACCAGATGCATCTGTGGAGTTTGTATCTTCTAGTAGGTTTTGTGCCGCTCCCTCTGCAATAATAACAACTGCATGCCGTCGGTCTAAAATTCGCTTTTTGAGAGCTTCTAAGAATCCCTCTCTTCCTTCTAAATCGAATGGAACTTCTGGAATAAGGACAAAGTTTGCTTCGTGCACGGCAATAGCTGTATATGCGGCAATAAATCCAGACGCCCTTCCCATCAACTTAACAAGCCCAATCCCATTGACTGCCGAATGTGCTTCTGTGTGTGCAGATGCAACCACTTCACTCGCACGGGCAACCGCTGTCTCAAAACCAAAGGATTTTTGTAAATATGAAATGTCGTTATCGATTGTTTTTGGAATCCCGACAATCGCAATTTTAAGACCCCTTCGTCCTATTTCATCTGCAATGTCGCGAGAGCCTCTTAATGTGCCATCACCACCAATCGTAAATAAAATATTGATATTCATTCGCTCTAGGGTATCGACGATATCAACAACTCGATCGCCTCCCCCACGTGCAGAACCTAAAATAGTTCCTCCCATTTTATGAATATCATCAACAACACGTGGATCTAAAGAAATTGGAGGATAATTGTACTCAGGCAATAAACCTTGGTAGCCATTTCGAATCCCTGTGATTCGACGGACCCCATAACTATACCACAAAGAACGAGTAATAGAACGAATAACATTGTTTAAACCAGGACACAAGCCACCACAGGTCACAATACCCGCATGAATATGCCCCGCACTAAAGTAGACTTTTTTTCTAGGGCCGGCTTTTAAAAGCAAATCTTGCTTGTCGACCGAAAAAGGTGTATTGTTTAAATCCGCATCTAATTTATAGACAACCGCTTCGTTTTCATTTACGTAGTCGACAATTTGATCGCCTACCACCTCTGACATAATGATTGGAGATGGAATCTTGCATTCCCCTAGCCTTTCAACTTCAAAATTGACGCTTTTTGCCATATAAAACTCCTTTTCTACACTTATACTATACACACTTATACTCTTTTATGCTAGTAAAAATTTTTAAATAGATAATAACTATTGACTGAAAAGAGCATATCTTTTATTCTAAGGGTACAAGGAGATTTTCGATGAAAGTACTAGTTATTGGTGGCGCTGGATACATTGGTAG
>CAYJGX010000031.1:0-6927 GCA_964369795.1 uncultured Spirochaetaceae bacterium | reverse complement strand
TGTTGCAAAAGCACTTATTAAAGATGGAAACGAAATTACCGTTTATGACAACCTTAGCTCTGGATTAATGCAAAATATCCAGCCTGGCAGCGGATTTATTGAAGGTGACATTCTCGATTATGATAAATTAAAATCTTCGTTAAAGGGCTTTGATGCACTCATTCATTTAGCAGCTTTTAAAGCAGCTGGCGAGTCTATGTTTAAACCCGAAAAATATTCTGTAAACAATATTATTGGAACCATTAATATTTTAAATGCAGCATCAGAAGTTGGAGTCAAGAAAGTCGTTTTTTCTTCTTCTGCTGCAACTTATGGAGAACCTCAATATCTCCCAATCGATGAAAACCACCCTCAATCACCTGAAAATTATTATGGATTCACTAAATTAGAAATCGAAAAATTTTTAGCTTGGTATGACCTACTCAAAGGCATTAAATTTGCCTCTCTAAGATATTTTAACGCCGCTGGCTATGACCCCGATGGAGAAATCACAGGGCTAGAACGAAACCCTGCTAATTTACTACCTGTTATTATGGAAGTAGCCGCAGGCATGCGCGATTCGATTGCTGTTTTTGGACAAGATTACGACACCCCCGATGGAACTGGAGTCCGCGATTATGTCCATGTTACCGACTTAGCCGATGCCCACGTCCGATCCTTGCATTATATTTCCGATAACGATAAATCCCTAACAGTTAACTTAGGAAGCGAAAATGGAATTAGCGTTCTTGAAATGATTGAAGCGGCAAGAAAAATCACTGGCAAAGAAATTAAAGCAGATATGGTTCCACGACGCCCTGGAGATCCTGGGAAACTTGTTGCAACTTCTGCATTAGCCCGCCAAACAATGAAATGGGAAGCGAAATTCAGCGATGTCGATACCCTAGTCAAAACAAGCTGGAATGCCTACAAAAAGTCATTAAACCAAAACTAATAAAAAAAGCTGACCTAATCTAGCAAAAGGTCAGCTTTTTTTTACCTAATTTACCCACCTTCCTTTAACGGGCAAGCAAATACCATAAATATTCTAGTTCTCTTTTTGTCACCTCTAGGGTCCCCACAACATAACCTCCACCCTGCTTAGGATAAATTGCTTCGACCCCATTCTTGTAAACAGCTCCGTCATTTTCGATAGATTCCAAACCAATTAGATAAAAATCATCCTTAACAATTTCAAATTTTTCAAATCCTGTAAAATCGCCTACTTCAATACGATTTAAAAATTCATGATCCTTATATATGCTCAAATAAATTTGTGAATTAGAGCCGCTTGTGAAAGAAACGACTAATGCATAATAGCTTCCATTATGAAAAATAAAATCAACCATATACGCCTCATAACTCTCCTCGCTATAATAAAGAAATTCTTCATCTCCTATCCATAGCGAAGCAATAACATTGCTATCATTTATTTGGGTACCCCAATAACTTATTTTTCCATCAAATCTGTTCATACCAAACGGGAAAAAATGGGAATGAATCATAGGCGGCTCATCTCCTGCCCAATCATAAAGGATTGTATTTTCATCGTTATCGCTTCCGATTCCAATGAGATTCCCCTCTTCATCAATTACCAAGTCAGACAATGTTATCTCATATGTAGGCGGGAGTGCGATAAATTCACCTGAATTAAAATAAGCGTTTTCTTCTGCGATAATACCACCGCTGCCTGGATCTCGCAATTGATTCTTGTATGGAGTGCTAATTAAATTCCCGCTAGGAAGCCTTGTGAAAACTGGGGCACGGGTGTATCCAAAACTACTTTTGACAGTATTAAGAATTACATTATTTTTTACAAAATATCCCTCATAAGAATTATTAAATAAAATATAATATAAGTCACCCTCATAAAATTCTATATCCGAAATAAGAAAATCCTCTTCCCATGGCCCTTGAATTTCAAACGCCCGATTACCCTCCCACAAATATGGAAGCTTCACCCTATTCCCATCGGAATCTACTTGCTCACGATAGCCATAATAGAGGAGTATTTTTTCTTCTTGCACTACAGCAATAGGCTTCCCTTCGCTGTCTGTTTCTTCAGGTGGAGAGACAACGACTGGTTCATCCTCTATTCCTATTTCGCATGCAAGGAAAACAGTTATTAAAACAACACATAAAACTAAACTAAATTTATACTTCATATACTCCTCCTAGAAAACAATTTTAAAAAAATCATAATCTCTTTCTGAAATTTCGCACACTGACTGCACTAAATCCCCTTCAGCAAAAAGATTCTCAAATGAAACGCCATTTTTTAAAACAGCCCCTTTCCCCTCGGTAGAATATAAATTGCAAATATAAAAGTTTTCCTTTTCTACAACAATCTTTGGCATCATCGCTGAAAAAGAGTTGCATTCAAGCTCTTTAATCAAACTGCCATCTTTATAAACTCGCAACAGATAATCAAAACCTTCACTTCCTTTCTCCACAGGTGAGTTAATTTCAATGACAATTAATTGATCTTTAAAGACCTTGGCATCCGCTACAAGGGAAATATACCGAGAGTCTTGTGTATAAATCTCTTGATTCTCCCCTCGTTGAACTACGCCCGCACTAATCCCAGATTCGGGATCGACTATATCAGTTCCCCAATAAGTAATTTCTCCATCTTCAAGTTTAAAATCAACAACAATTCCACTTGCATCAATGTGTTCAAATAGTGAATGATAAGAAACAAATGTATAGGAATATCCATTTTGATAAAGCAAGACTATATCCCTATCATCTGAATCCATCGCCACAAGGCTAGATGTGGAAGAATAATTTGGCAATCTAATGAGCTCTCTATCAGACAAATAGTAAAGGACAAAACCACTTTCCACTTCGCCACTCTCACACACCTCACAGCCACTACAACTTCCCCCAGTACAATAAAGCACGATAGGTCCAAAAGATAGCTTATCATTATTGATAAAAAATCGTGATTCATTCATAGGCCTATACCGATATAAATCAAAAATGACTTCTGCATTTTTGTATATCCTCGATGTATTTCCATTGTATTGATATAGGTACAAATTTCCTTCAAATAGGATGCTATCGTAGACTTCACTAAATGAATAATACGAAAAGATAAAACTGGTATCTGCCATAGCTCCAAATAGCTTAGAACCATTATCCCGCGTTCCTAGTTGCATTAAGTACGGCTCTTTTTCAATTGCAGTGGTTGGTTGGGGCGCCACAGGAGTAGTCTCTCCTGGACCTTCGATAAGATTCGATTCGCCGTTAGTACTCGGGTCTAATTCACAAGAAGTGGCGACGAAAAGAACAATAATAGCGAATACGAAAAACCGCATTCGCAGCATAGATTTTAGATTCATTTTTTCCTCCTTTAAATGATCTACAATCTATATAAAGAGAAAACTAATAATTGGACATTTTTTTGGAAAAATAATTAATAAATATTCATAAATGCATCAAAGAATGCATGGTCGTTTTCTATTTGGTTTAATATTTTCGAATTTGCATCTAATTTGGAATTTTCTTCGGATATTCCGCCCCCACGAACCTCTTGAAAGTCGTAAGAAAAAAGTCTTTTTCCATCTTGTTCATAGGCTATATTGATGTGAGCCTTAGTGATAATAGGTTGATTTTTGAACATTACTGGCATTACGGTATAGCGAATAGTTGCGACTAAATTTTGATGGCCTATTTTGTAAGGAACAAATTCTAAGGGAAAGCCTTTCTTGTGCAAAATAGAAGCTAAAGAGCTACTTAAATCACCTGCCCCCGAGGACGAAGATATGACAATACCCATTTGGGGGTAGATGACATTGAGTGAAAAAGTTGCAGTGGGGAGAATCTCTTTTTGTTGCAAGAGATCTATAATAGGTTGATTTTTTTCTAACTGAAGCTGACAAAGAAAAGTTTGCTGGCCATGGGCAAGTGAGCCTGCCTCTAAATAGAGTGGTTGCGCATATTTTCCATTTGAATCGGTTAAAAACTGAGCCATATTTAACTTGTCATTATGCGAAATCGAAAAAGAGACTCTACCCGTTTGTATTTTTGAGATAATCCCATCGACCCTAAATTCAAAATGAACTGGAAGTGGTGTGCCTATTTCCCAATTTTTGCCTTTTGGATAATGAACGGTAAGCGATCCACTTTCTAATAAATCGATAAGTTGTAGCTCGATATAATCAATGAGAGTATAGCGAATATTATTTTTAAAATATTGAATTTCTTGTGAATAAAAAGAGTTGTCGACAATTTCCCATGCATCAAATAAAATTTCTAAATGCTGGGCAAAGGAACTTTTTTCTGCCTGTTGAAGCAATGCGGAAACACGATTTGAAACAGCTGCCATCTCCTGCATTTTTTGTTGTAAATACTTTGCTTTGCTTAGCCGTAGGTAGACCCAAGTCCCGCTCTTTTTATCGGTCCAGCTGTCGACGATTTCAACTTCCTTTAAGTTACTTGTCACATATTGAAGGATATTTTCTTTGTATTCCTCGGTGATAAGCGATTGTTGATGGGTCGTTGTGATAGAGTGAGAGCTAACTTCTAGTTCAGAAATAATTTCGACAGAGATACTTGCAGCTAAATTACTGCGTGCCCGTTCGAGAGCAAGCTGGTAATCATTTGCTTCGTTGTTTTGAGTCGACTTTGCAGAACCAATCCCAATATAAAATTCTTTCTCGGTGGGATGGCGTCTAACCCAATCGGGTTTAGACGCCCTAGCCGCATACAAAGAAGTGACAAACAAAAGAGAAATAAAAACCAGCACTAACTTTTTCATACCTTATTCTTGGTCCCCTTCGGGCAATGAGTTCATGTAAATTTGTAAAATTTGTTGTGCATCGTCGCTCACTTGGGTAGGAATCTCTTGTGCTTCTGAATCGTTAGAATCCACTCCTGCTTTAGCATTATCTTGATCTATTTTTGCTAGCAGTTTAAGTTGATCGTTCTTTTCTTTTATCGCTTTGCGTAGATCACTTGTTTTCAAATAGACAAGGGCGTAGGTAACCCCCTCTTCGCTAACAAAGACTTTGTCAATATGTGTATATTTTAATTCGACATTGACCACCTGTCGCACAATCGCCTCAACAAAAGCAATCGATTGGCTATTTGACGCCTTTTCATTCTCTTGATAATAGTCGGTCGCAACTTCTTGCATTGTTGCTTGCACTTGACTTGCAATTGCTTCTCGTGCCCGCATTACTGCAAACTTTCGTGATTTTTCTGCCGAATCTAAGTCCGAAGAACCTGTACCATAGAATCTAAATGCATTTTCTGGAACATTTCGATACCAATAAGGGGTAGACGCACACCCTAGTAGACTGACAAGAGTTATCAATAATACCATTAATATAATAAATTTTCTTTTCATAAAAAACTCCTAGTAAAAAATAAAGCAAGCCACCTATATAGCGACTTGCTTTTTTAAAAAATTAAAGACCTATTATTCTTTTACAGGTTCACTTGTTGTTGGGCTGCTATTTAATGTTTGTTCTAACATTGCAGTTGCTTCACGAGCTTTAAACTCTGAGTAAGCTGCCTCTTCGCTTCGAACAAAAGAGTTTGCTACTTCTTCGAATGCATTTAATGCATCGTCTTTAGAGAAGCTAACTAAAACCCAAATACCACCGTCTTTGTCTTGCTCTGTTTTTTCGTTTACAGTTGCACCTAATTTTCGATTAACGATTTCTCGGGTTATTCCTTCTGCAAATTCGATTGCTTGAGAAGATTCGACTGTTCCTGATTGTTGGAAGTAATCGGTAAGTACGGATTCTACTTGAACACCAATTTGTCGAGCAATGTCTGCTCGTGCACGTGCTTTTGCTGTAGTTAAAGATTGGTCGACTCTAGCTAGTTTTGCATACCCTACACCATAAATAGCATTTTCTGCTTTTGGAGGATTAAGTACAAATTCTGGCAAATTGCCTTCTACCTTTTCTGTTTCTGTTTTTCCAGCTGCAAACAAACTGATGCTTACTAAAAGCAATAAAGCCACTAATAATAAATTTTTCTTCATTATTTTCTCCTTGTCTATGTGTTATTTTATTATAACCCATTAATTTTAAAAGTCAAGCAACAATCTTTAATTTTTATGTTATAATCTTAAAATGAACAAGACAAAAAAAAGCATTATTTTAGCCTCGGCTTCGCCTCGGCGAAGGGAACTCCTTCAAGCCGTGGGAATTGAACCCATCATTATGGCACCGCAAATAGACGAAGAACCTCGAAACGAAAACCCTAACCAACTCGTGAGACGTCTCTCTAAAGAAAAAGCCATGGCTGTTTATCATCAACTTTCCTTAACAACACCCCCCAGCAAACCCGGGCAACGGGAAGGCAAGCAACAAAAATTAGAGGCTTCCGCCCTGCTAACCCTCCCCATCCTCGCCGCCGACACCGTCGTCTGCTTAGGCAAAAGCATCCTTGGAAAACCCGCCGACAAAAACGAGGCTTTTGCCATGCTCTCTAGCCTTTCTGGCAAAACACACAAGGTCAAAACGGGTTGGACCCTGCGCTTCCCAAACGGCAAAATTCTCACAAAAATAACAACCACCAAAGTGACCTTTCGCCCCCTCTCTATCAACGAAATCCATCAATATTTAGAACTAAACGAATGGAGCGATGCCGCAGGTAGCTACAAAATCCAAGAAGAAGGCAAAACCCTCGTCGCCAGCGTAAATGGGAGTCTCACCAATGTCATTGGCCTCCCACTCGAGGCGATTTTTCCCTATTTAGAGAATTCTAATATAGCTTAAATCACCCTATACAAAAATAAACTTTTAAGTTATAATTAACCTTACAAAAGGAAAATTATAATGAAACGACTTATTTGCTTTTTATTTATCATATTTATCTTTACTGCTTGTCCCCCTGTGGACGACACAACTTTAGACCCGTCAAAAGCCCTTGCGACACTTGAAACCTCAATTAAAGAGGCTAGCGAAGTTAGAGAGGCTTTTGCAAATG
>CAYJGX010000030.1:10617-21962 GCA_964369795.1 uncultured Spirochaetaceae bacterium | reverse complement strand
CTCCTGATGGAAATGTGTTAACTTATAAATGGTATAATAATAAAGTTCCTGTAGAGGGTGTTCCTGCTGATGCAGAAGGGCAAACAGCAAAGTTTGCCTATCGGGGTGGAGACCAAATTGTATATTGTGTTGTCGGTAAAGAAGGTGGAACAGCGATAGCAGTTGCACACCAATTTGTCTCCATTGACTATTTGCCACCAGAAATTCCGATGGTTCTTGCGACGGCAGAGCGAACTGGAGAACTTAAACCAGAATTCGTTATTACGCCTGCGGACTCTACCGATGTTGCAAAATACAGGGTTCAATTCAACGGAACAGACAACTGGGAAGCTGAACTTGGCGTAGAAGATTTTGATGATGCAATTACAAAAATTTTAACTTATGCTCCTAATAGTGGTTTTGATGTGCCTACGGGAAGCGAGCGATCTATTACCTTGTATGTCCAAGCAGCGGACGCTAGTGGAAACTGGTCAAAAAGCGCTTCCGACACAACTATCATTGATAAAAAACCACCTGTTTCTCCTGTTGTTTCATCTAGCTATATCAATGGACTTACCAATATTAAAAAACCAACATTCACATGGACTCATCCAGAAGAGGACGATGTTGAAAAGTATCGTTATAAGATGTCGTCAGAAGCAGAATCAGATTGGATTGAAACAACAGAGAAGTTTGGCGAGATGAGTAAAGAATATGCGTCGGGTAATCACGAAGTTTTTGTGCAAGCGATGGACGTAGCAGGTAATTGGTCAAATAATGGAACATATTTCATTGAAATTGATTTACTACCTCCAGAGCGACCTGTTTTCGGTGATTATGATCAAGAGGTAAATGTAAAGACTCCAACATGGAACTGGATTCCGGCGGCAAGTTCAACAGATACAACTTTTTATCGTTATCAGCTTGGAACTCAGGATGAAGATAAATGGATAAAAGTGGCTTCAACAATTGATACTTTCACTGTTGCAGAAGAGCTAGTGGATGCGAACTACATTTTATTTTTACAAGCAGGAGATGATGCGGGGAACTGGTCTCCTTCTGTTACAGGACCGCTAAAAGTTGATACAGTAGCACCCAATCCTGTCACATCGTTTACAGTAGACAAGGCGTGGACGAATGGTAGTGAGGCTATATGGAGTTGGGCGGGCCCAAGTGATGCTAGTGCCTATCGATATAAATTGCAAGAAGGAGAGGCCCCTGCTGACTGGATGGCAGAAACAACATCAACAAGTTATAAAGGATTATTAACAAATGAGGCGCCATATAAATTAACCGTAGAAGTTAGAGATAGTGCGGGAAACTGGAGTTCCCCTGTTTCTGTTATCTCTACAGTAGATAGAACAGCGCCATTGCCTCCTTCTGTCGATGCAAGTAAAATAGTATTCCCTCTTCAGTTCGATGCAACTATGACATCACCGGAAGAACAGGCCGTTTATGCATATAAAATTGGGAATGGAAATGGGGTTCCTGAAGTTGCATCTGATGGATGGACAATAATGCCTATAGAAGAAGGCGGGTTTGCAATTTTGACAGCAGATTCAGGCGGTGGTCAATATTCTCTGTACACTAAGGTGCGAGACCAAGCCGGGAACTGGTCTAACGCAACAAAGACAGAAACTGTTTGTGGGACTCCGATTGTTGAGTCTTCATATAATATTGAATATGCAGGAAGCGTTCCTCCTAAAAAAATTGAAGTTGCAGGAATAGACGTTACAACTCTTCTTAAAACAAATGAAACGGAGGGCGAATTCAGTAATAGAATCGCGGGGACCCAAAAACGAACCCTTACAATTGTAGATTCTCTCGATAATCAAAGAATTTTTGAGCAAACACTAACAGTCGCAGCACCTCCTACACCTGTAGTAGTAAATGGAAACTTTGAAAGTAGCAATGGTACAGCTGCAACAGGATGGAAATGGAGTGTCTATCAATTTAATGTGAAAGGAGCATGGAGTTCTTGGAATGGCCCAGTGACGGGGACAACAGCTATCTTTGGAGGAAAAGAGTTTGACATAAATGCAGGTATTGTTGTCACTAGCAACAGCAATTCTGTAAATGGGAACTTTGGAAATCATTCCAAACCTTCGGGTTACCCTGCCGGCAATAAGGTTGCATTTATGCCACGTAACGCTCAAACTGAACCTTCAGGTGGGTTATTTAGTCCCGCTTGTTGGGTTACCCGTGTTAGGGGAACTTTAACACAAACAGGGATTCCTGTTTTCAAGGATGTCACCTATAAACTAACAGGAAGCAGTTTTTTCCATTACATGAGTGGTAAAAACAATAGCTGGCATTTAATTCTGCGTGTGCAGGGACAAAACGGACTCACTTTTAATGAGTCAACACTTCAAGATCACGTAGAACAAGTTTCATCAATATGGGATAAGCACGAGATAACCTTTACACCAAAAGTAGATGGGCTAGTATCGGTTCAATGGGAAAAAACAGATGTCAAAACGGGTAATAATAGAGATGCAGGTGGGTGTTATTTTGATGACACTGCAATTCAAGTAGTAAGTTATCCAACAGCTAATTAAAAAAGGAGTATATTATGAAAGAGATGAGAAGAATTGGAATAGTTTTACTTTTAGTAATGACATTTTTTGCGTGTACTATGACAGTAGACTTTTTATTTAGCCCAGCAGTTATATCAGAAAGTCAGTTCACAAATGCTCAAACAATTAACTTTAGTTGGGAACCCGTAGAAAATGCGACTCACTATCTTTACCGAATAGGGCAAGATGGGGAATGGAAACAAAGCACAGAGACAAAAGTTTCTCTTTCGAATGTAGAAACAGGAATCTATGTCATTTATGTAAAGGCGATCTATGCTGTAGAGGAAACGGTGCTTGAATCTTCTGTTGCAAGTTATAAAGTGGTTGTGGATCGACAAGCTCCCGAGCAACCAACATGGACTTCAAGTCTTACAGAAACAAGGAATAATAAGCCCGTATGGAGTTGGGCTGTTCCTGCTGGTGCAGATCAGTTTTCTTATCGTCTTTCTAATGGAATAGATGAAAGTGCAGAAGCCACTATAGTAAGTAAATATGTTGCAATGTTTCAACCAGTCCAAGAGCTTGTTGAAGGAGATTGGACTCTCTACTTAAAGGCAGGGGATTTAGCAGGAAACTGGAGCGAAGAAATATCTCAAACAATTAAAATAAATTTAACTGCACTTGATGCTCCTCTTGTTGTTCGTCCCGAAGTTTTTTCACCTGAAATAGATGAAGATGGGAAACGCAATGTTACAAAATCACGACAACCACAATGGTCATGGTCTATGGCGGACGACACTTTGGTCGTCAATGAATTTAGATATCAGTTAAATGGAGAGTTTGAAGGAGCATGGCAAAATGTCTTACCTAACACAACGGCTTTCACCCCTAACAATGAATTAGGAGATGGGGAGCATACATTGTATGTTCAAGCTCAAAACTTAATTAACGAAGCACCTGGAAATTGGTCTCCAAGTGGATCTTATACTTTTATTGTCGATAGTACAGGACCAGAATCTCCTATTGTTTCGGGAGCAACATTAACGAATGAGACTAAGCCGACATGGAGTTGGTCTTTACCAGAAGGTGTAGAAGATGTTGCAGGATTTAGATGTGACTTTAACGGTCAAGGCGATTTTGATGTCGCACTTGATGACGGAGAAAGTGGAGTGTGGACTTTTTCGCCTTCGTTTGAATTAACAACTAATACAGAGGAAGGATATTATTTAAAAGTTTATGCAAAAGATATATTAGGAAACGAATCTGTCGCTGGGGATTGGACTATTAAAATCAATACAGCAGCAGCAAATGCTCCAATAATCACATTGGTTGGAGCAAAACAAGATGGCTTAGGGAATTGGATAACAGCAGATCCATTTATTACTGTCAAATGGGAACAAGAAAATACAGAAAGTATCAATAGCTATGAGTATAAGTTGGGCGATAGCGCATGGGTTGAGGTTTCTAATACAGTTTTAAGTAAGAGCTATTTAGGCGAGGAGCGGTTAAGTGAGGGAAAATATGCTTTTTATGTACGATCCAAAGATAATGTTGGCGATGGGAATTACTCAGAGGAAGGTGTCTTTTCATTTGAAGTTGACTTAACAGCACCAATTACTCCAGTGGTAACAGGTCCAGAGGTTACTGGCGATGTTCGGCCTACATGGAGTTGGAGTGTTGATGCTGATGTTTATGAATATCAATGTCAAATCAATGGTGGTGCATGGTTTCCTGTGCTTACGCCAGGATCCTATCAACCAGCGAGTGATTTAACGGCAGCCGACACAGATTTAGGGGCACCCTATGTATTTGGATTACGAGGACGTGATTTTATTGGAAACTGGTCCGCGATCGGAACGACAGAGACTGGAATCAGCTCTATTATTCCTCCGGCACCACCAGTTGTCTTAGAAGGTAATAATCCGACAAATAACAGAAGACCTACTTGGACATGGGAGTTTCCATCAAATATTCTCGAAATGCAATATAAATTAAATGATGAAGACGCTACAATAATCACAAATTCAGCTAGTTTTGTTGAGACATACACTTCTCTTGCTAATCTTGGTGCCGAAGGCGAAATCACAGAGCAAGTATTTAGTGTTAGAGTAAAAATGATTAATGGTGTTTATTCTTCATGGGGCGAATCAAGAGTGCTAATTGATTTAAAAGGCCCAGACCCTGTTGATCTAACAGGAAATGCCTTACTTACAGGCGATAAATTTACATTGCTCAAATGGAAACATGCAAACATATTGGATGTTGCGAAGTTCTCAGTAACAGTTAACAGCGACTGGTCAGATATCCCTGTTGCCGATTTTCAAGAATTTGACAATTCATGGAGTGAGATTCCAGAAAGTTCAGATGGAAAATGGTCGTTCTATAAGATTGGGCGAGAATATTTTGTTAAAAGCTTAGTGGCGCTAAGTGATGGACAACAAACCATGAAAGTGAAGGCTTTTGACTCTTTTGGAAATGCATCATTAGAGGCTCAGCATACACTGACTTTAAATACCTCTGCACTAAAACCTCCAGTTCTTTCACTTAATCCAGATGACATAATTATTAATTTAGGAGGACTCTCATATATTAATACAGAAACTCCTATTATTAATTGGGCTCCAGCAAGCGGTGAAAATGTAGCAGAGGTGAAAGCGATTCGATATACGGCAATTGAAGGAGCTAACTGGACTATCAAAAGTGGTAATGCACTAGACGCGATCCAACCGGGCGAATATTTTCCAATTGGGCAAGGACTAAAAACTTATTGGGTTAGTATCCAAAATGAAGTAGGAAATTGGAGTGACGCAGCCTCAATCTCCTTGTCTGTTGATACAGAACCACCCGCACGACCTATTGTAACAACGAAGGGGACGCCTACGAGTGATACAACGCCATCGTGGACATGGCAACATGCGAATATTGACGAGGTAGCAGAGTTTAGGTATCAAGTTCAAAGTGGATTTGCAACAGAGGATCCAGCGCAATGGACCTCACTGCCAAGTTCAACTTTAGGGTATATTCCAACGACTGCTTTAGCATATGGCGATTGGACTTTATATGTTCAGGCCCGTGATCTTGCTGGTAATTGGTCTACATCTGGGTCATTTATGTTGACAATTTCTGCGGAAGCAATCAATCATGGACGCCCAGGTAAAATCTTTTTGTCTTCTGTAAGTAAAGGTTCATATAGCAGTGCAATCCGAGTTGGATGGGTTAAAGATCTAGAGGCAACTCATTATGAAATATATAGACTAGATCAAAACGATTATGATTCAGGTGATAGAAATGGATCTTTTCTTGCAAAAGTCGCTGCTAGTGATTTTGATGCGAACCCATATTACTATGATAAAGCAGCCGTTCCAGATACGAATTATTATTATCGGATTCGAGGGATACAAGAACTTGGGGAAGCACCCATTAATGGCGAATTTTCAAACTTTATTCGGGAAGCAAGTAATGGCTACTTGCTAGCTAAGCCTACGAATTTTAGAATAGTCAAGAATGGTTCCGACAGCAAATTTCGACTAATATGGGATTCTGTTGCTGGTGCTGATCAATATATGTTGCTTAGAAGCGGCCCACATAGTACCAGTTTAAGTGCGGAAGCTTTAGAGGGTGCTAATTGGGAATATTTACCAACGAATGGAACGCAATGGGCAAATCTTGATGGCGAAATAAATGTTGATGCTATGAATATCCTGAGTAGCACTAGCTATTTAGATAATGCAGCAACGGATAGTATGGCATATTACTACTACAAAGTATTCGCAATAAATAGAGATGCAAAAGAAGACCAAAACATTATAAACGAAGGTCAACTTTCTGGAAATTATTTTCTCTCTGAACCTACTGTAAGTTTTGGCTATATCCTCGATTTAGACCTTGCGGGTTGGTTAACAGTAAGTGATAATGACCGCTCAAGTGATAAGGCTTATGGTAAAATTAAATTAGAAGTGACTGTTCCTGCAACGGATCGCCATTATATGGATAATCTTCAAGTACAAGTACGGCGGACTTATCGTTATGGGGGAGGATATCAGGGACACAACGCAACACGCAGTGATAAATCGTCTCACACAAATTTAACTAATCCAAATCCGGCAGCTGTTTCTTGGGAAAAAACAATAACACTTGAATATCCATTTTCAGCTGATACATTAAAAACAGCTACAGTAACACAATGGGATACAATGTATGATGTGAATGACAGCGGGGAAAAACTCATTGCTGCGCTAGATAAAAATACAAGTCAAAGCGGAGGAACTTCTTACCCATGGTATGAACGGACTCAAGCGCAAATGGATTCTATGGGGAAATGGGAAAAAATCTATGATACAGATGGAACCCCAAGTGAAATGGAATTTCATTACTTAAAATGGGATTGGATTGTGCGTAAAGCAATGAATCATTCAGCGAATCCAAACAAAGACAGCAATAAGATAAAGAGATTTGACATTAATTTAATGACACGAGCAGATTATCAAGTTGTTGTTAAACATAAGGATCCTTCAGTTACGGATGAAATTGTAGGCCCCGTTGTTTACGGTTGGCCAGCACTAACACCAAGAGAGTTTGCATTTTTAGTCATGTTAGCTAGGGAAGTTTCATTTTACCGAGTTGGAGTTTCTTTTGCAGATGAGCATCGGGAACAGGGTTTCGGAGACGCTGGAAATGCTGCAAACGATGTTACCGCAAAAGGTGCAGTGTCTGGACATATTCTAACAAGAAATGGGGGGCTAGATGGATTTTCAGGGGCAAAGGCTGATGTCTTTACTAGCAACAATGGTTCCTCTAATGATGGAGGACATATTGAAGATTTACCAGGTGTGAAGGTCACTCTATCTTGGAGGCCATTTAAATTAGGGTTCGGTGGGCCAAATAAAAATTTAGATGGGCATGAAATTAAAGTTGCAACACCTAGGTGGTCAGGATCGACATATATTACAGCCTATCTATATGGAGGGACTTATTTGCATGGAATTCACCCACAAGACTCATTCTTCGAGATTAAATATGCGAAGTGGAATAGAACGAGAGTTTCAAGCACATTGCATGCTAATGCTTCCGCAGTGCAAGGGCAAGGGGCTATGGCGCTAGAATATCTAAATGATGGATTTACGTGGTGGCGAACAACAAGTAGTGGTTCAAATAAGAATACCTATTTTGACCGCTATACTAGTGTTAACTGGTCATTTGAAGGGCGTGCATACCCCGGATTCTAAAGAAGATTACTAAATTGTTCCACGAGAGCACGCTCTCGTGGTTTTTTTATTCTAATATTTATGGCTTGACCGATGCCGCAGTTCTAGTTAAGATAATTGTATGTATTGGGATTTCTCCGAAGAAGAATGGAACAAACGAATTAAACAAACTCAGTCGACCTTATCTGCATGCACCATGTGTCCTCGTAACTGCGGGGTGAATCGTCTAAAAAACGAAGTGGGTTATTGCGGTTCGGTGGTGCAGGTGTTGCAAAACGGAGAATTTTCTTTTAGCCTTGGAACCATCACATTGCACTTAGGGGAAGAGCCAGTGCTTTGTGGTAATCACGGGGTAGGGAACCTCTTCTTTACGGGTTGCAACGCGAGATGCCTTTTTTGTCAAAATCACGAAATTAGCCAAAGGGAAGAAAATTCGGATAAATTGTGCGGTAGCGATGACGCAAAGCATCCCGAATTTGTTCTAGCTCCCAATGACGCAAAGCATCCCGAATTTCTTCCAGTTCACAATGACGCAAAACACCCCGAATTTACTTCGTTTAATTCTTACACTACGGAACAACTTGCACAAGAAATGGTGGCACTGCAAACCCGAGGTGCGAGCAGCATTGGACTGGTAACACCTAGCCACGTTGTTTTATTTCTGTTGCCTGCTATAAAGCGGGCAAAGGAGCTTGGCTTGCGACTTCCTATTGTCTATAATTCTAATGGCTACGATTCGGTCAAAACGTTGCAACTCTTAGAGGGAATTGTTTCTATTTATTTGCCTGATTTCAAGTACGGAAACGATATAGTTGCAATGCAGCTTTCGGGATTGCCTAATTATATCTCGGTTGCACAAAAGACACTTCGTGAGATGAAACGGCAAGTCGGGAGCAGGCTCATTATAAATGAAGATGGGGTTGCTTCTCGGGGGCTCATCGTTCGCCACTTGGTTTTGCCCGACGGACTTGCAGAAAGTAAAGCTGTATTCGAGTTTCTAAGCGACGAAATTGGGGCAGGGGTTGCGGTTAGCCTCATGGCACAGTATTATCCAGCTCATAAAGCGCTTAATTGTACAGGAAAGCTAGCTGGAATGCGGCGCCTATTAACAAGAGAAGAATATGAGAGGGCAGCAAAAGAGATGCAAGAATCCTGGCTATATAATGGTTGGACTCAAGAATTGGAGAGTGAGGGGAATTATCGACCTGAATTTTCTAACAGAGAGAGACCGTTTAAATAAAATTTTTCTGTCAGAAAAACGGGTGAGGTCGTAAGCGGAAATCCTTTTCGCATGCGAAAAGATTGGGAGCTGGAGACCGACCTGCCATAGGCAGGGCACCCCAAAAAAAAATATAAATCTCTTTAATAAAATTATTCTATTTGATAATATACAAATATAGTGTTGAAGGAGATTTTATGAAACAAGACATGATCGTTGTTTTAGATTTAGGAAGCACAGAGAATACTGTTGTGGCTCGCGCAATTAGAGACTTAGGCGTCTATAGCGAAATTTATCCGCATGACATTACCTTAGATTTCTTAAATGGATTGTCTAATGTAAAGGGTATTATTGTCAATGGTGGTCCAAACAATGTAATCGATGGCGAAAAAATTGCGGTCAATCCAGAGCTAGTTACAGCTGGAATTCCTGTCATGACAATCGAATACGATTCAATTAAGGATGCCGCGGTTCAACTTGAAAGTTTTCCTTGTTGTATGAAATGTTTTAATAAAGCACTAAAAATCTTCTTGTTTAAAACAGCGAAAGCGGCTAAAAACTGGAATATGAAAAACTTCGTTGCAGATCAACTTGAAATCATTCGGAAGCAAGTGGGGGATAAAAAGGTGCTGCTTGCTCTTTCTGGCGGTGTAGATAGCTCTGTTGTTGCGGCACTTTTAATTAAAGCTATTGGTAAACAACTTACCTGTGTTCACGTAAATCACGGGCTTATGCGTAAAAATGAAAGCGAAGCGGTTGTCGATTTGTTTAGAAATAAGCTAGATGCGAATATTATTTATTGTGATGCAACGGATCGATTTTTAGACAAATTGGCAGGTGTAGAAGATCCCGAAGAAAAACGAAAAATTATTGGAGCGGAATTTATATATTTGTTTGATGAAGAGGCGGCTAAGCTTGACGGAATCGAATTTTTAGCACAAGGAACTATTTATCCAGATATTATTGAATCTGGAACTAAGACGGTTAAAGCGGTTAAAAGCCATCATAATGTAGGCGGGCTTCCAGAAGATATGAAATTTCAATTGGTCGAGCCATTGTACCAACTTTTTAAAGACGAGGTCCGTGCATGCGGGCTAGAATTAGGATTGCCCGCAGAAATGGTTCATCGACAACCTTTTCCAGGACCAGGACTCGGGGTACGATGTCTTGGCGCAATCACACGTGACCGATTAGCGGCAGTGCGTGAATCGGATGCAATTTTGCAAGAAGAGTTTGCAAGAGCTGGACTAAACAAAAAAGTTTGGCAATACTTTACCTTAGTTCCCGACTTTAAGTCTGTGGGTGTTCGGGATCACAAGCGAACTTACGAATGGCCAGTTATTATTAGGGCGGTCAATACTATCGATGCAATGACGGCTACTATAGAAGAAATCGATTGGAAAGTTCTACACAAGGTGACAGAGCGGATTTTAGCAGAAGTTCCTAATGTCAACCGAGTTTGTTATGATTTAAGTCCTAAACCATCGGCAACGATTGAATGGGAATAGGATTTCAGAATCTTTATTTTCTTCATCTGGCATAAGTCGGGTCGGTTGTTGTAAAAAAAACAAAAATAAAGTTAAATTTACTTGACTTAATCTCTGTTCCGTACTAATATTAAGTGTACTAAAGTTAAACCACCTTCTCTATATGTAGAAGGGTTTACTCCTTTTAATCCCAGTCTGACTTGCCACGGGCTGGGATTTTTAATAAGTTAAGACTTCTTGACACGAAGAAAAAATTAACCTATATTAACTTAATCAATTTATTATTAAGGAAGGTTAACAAAATGAAGTATTTATATTTCCTTTTAATTTTATTATTTTTTTCATGTGGTGGTTCGGATTTAGACTCCGATGGAATAGAAGATAGCCTAGATGCATTCCCAAATGATCCAGCAGCAAGTGTAGATACCGACGGCGACGGATACCCAGATTTTTGGAATGAAGGAATGTCTGCTGCAGACAGCATTTCCGATCCAGAGCTCTCATTAGATGAATTTCCTAAAGATGCGAATGCTTGGGTCGATGTTGATGGCGACGGGGTTCCCAGATTTAAGGATGAAGTAGAATATACTGGAGAACTTGAAGGCTATGACTCAAATGATGCCGATGCTCAAAATCCTAATGGCCCTAACGGTGATGAAGACGCAGATGGAGTTTCAAACAAAGAAGACGCATTCCCCAATGACCCTGCAGCTAGTCTAGATACCGATAACGACGGATATCCAGATTCATGGAACGAGGGGATGAGTGTAGACGATAGCACAAGCGATCCAAAGTTACAATTAGATGCCTTCCCTACCGATTCTACCGAATGGCTCGACAGTGATGGCGACGGCTATGGCGACAACGAAGACGACAAATATCCAGATGACCCAACCGAATGGCTAGACCGTGATGGCGACGGCTATGGCGACAACGAAGA
>CAYJGX010000030.1:5681-10517 GCA_964369795.1 uncultured Spirochaetaceae bacterium | reverse complement strand
CTACAGAGTGGGCAGATACCGACGGCGACGGGATGGGCGACAATGCAGACGAATACCCTCGTGACGCATCTGCAACAAAGGAAACAACCTACTATAGTGAATTTAAAGATTTAAATTTGGAATACAAAACTCTAACTACAAATTTATTGGATCCTCCTAAGTTTAATGATTCTGGCTATATTTATTATATCGATTTTTCAGAAGGTAAAGCCACGAGAGTGAAGCGCCCTACGAATACAGATGAAGATGCCGTGGCACCCCACGATTGGGACATCTTAATTAAGACCTATAACGTAACTATCCCAATGGGTCCTATGAGTGGCGACGGAGGAATACCTGTAATTCAACCTAATACAGAAGGGGGTGTTCGTTACTATATGGATGGCCAACTTGTGGAGCAAAACGGTGGCTGGGATTCGGAAACGAGTAATTGGAAAAATATAGCAGGAACCGCAAAGAATATTGATGATGTTTTAACTGTTAGTGACTCCTATGTGAATCCTGAAAATTTTACGGGGTATGGGCACCCTAATTCTGAAGAAAACTGGCGAATTTATCGCGATTCCATGAGCCGTTTTAGAGCTTATAAAAATGGTTTCTTAGATTGGGTTTGGGTAAATGATATGATGGCGGGAACGTTTAGCGCTTTTCCTGGACGAGTTTTTGTATATAGAACAACCGAAGGAGGTATTGCAAAAATGCAAGCGACCGATTTAATAGGTTTAATAACAAAAGAATATAAAGGAGCAGGTCCTAAATATTTAATCACTTCCTATAAATTTACCCTAAAATACCACTATGGTTTAAATATGGATGGTGGATTCTCCGACTAAAACCCCTTTATGCTTTATTCATAAAAATAATCTTAACCCTAGTCTGACTTGCCACGGACTAGGGCTTTTTGTTGAATAAAAGGATATATTGTGATAAAGTTGAATATGCATGAAAACAAGTTAGGCGTTATGCCAATTAGGCCATTGTTACGAAAAATGGCAATTCCAACCATACTCGCGCAGTTGGTTCAACTTCTCTATAATGTGGTCGATCGAATTTATGTGGGGCGAATCCCGGGCGAAGGGGTGATGGCGTTAGCGGGATTAGGCGTAACCTTTCCTGTTATTTTAACGGTGATTGCCTTTGCTGCCTTTATTGGAATGGGAGGGGGGCCGCGATCGGCTTTGGCAATGGGGAAAGGAAACAAAGAAGAGGCAGAGCGCTATCTTGGAAATAGTATTTGCTTGTTGATAATTCTTTCGTTGGTGCTCACCGTTTTTTTAAGCTTCTTTAAGAATCCTATTTTGGTTGCCTTTGGTGCAAGCGAAAGCATACTACCATATGCAAGCAGTTATTTGTCTATTTATTTGCTTGGAACGGTTTTTGTTCAGTTTGCACTTGGATTAAACTCGTTTGTTACAAACCAAGGGTTTTCTCATATTAGTATGATAGCTATTGCGCTTGGGTGTGGTTTGAATATTATATTAGACCCTATTTTTATCTTTACTTTGGAGATGGGAGTAGAAGGGGCAGCTGTTGCGACGGTTATCAGTCAGGCCGTTTCAGCTCTCTTTATTTTAGGTTTTCTATTAAGTCGCCACAGTTTGTTAAAAATTCGGATTAAAAATTTGCAGTTAAGCAAGGTGATTGTCGGTGGCATTTTGTCGTTAGGAGTTTCGACCTTCGTTATGCAAATTACCGAGGCGTTGGTTTTACTTGTCTTTAATAAAGGGATGTTATTGTATGGAGATGACCGTTACATTGCCTTAATGTCTATTTTCTTTAGTTTAATACAGCTGGTTTTTTTACCCATTATTGGGATGGGGCAAGGGGCTCAGCCAATTTTAAGTTATAATTATGGGGCAAAGAAAATGGATCGGGTCAAAGAATGTTTTAAGTATTTGTTTATTTCGAGTACCGCATTTTCTACAGCTATGATTGCCGTAATTTTGATTTTCCCTCAGGTTTTTATAGGGCTCTTTACAAGTGATGCTAGTTTAATCGAATTAGGGAAAACACCTTTAAGGGTTTTTCTATTTGGGATGTCTTTTATGGGGATTCAAATTTCTTGTCAGCAAGCTTTTGTCTCTTTTGGGATGGCAAAAATATCGGCATTTTTTGCCATTTTTAGGAAGTTAGTATTGATGGTACCTTTGGCATTGCTTTTGCCAAAGATTCCAATTGGAGAGGGGCTTCTTTTAGGAGTCTGGGGTTTATTTTTAGCTGAATCGATTAGTGATGTCGTCTCGGCAATGACTGCAGGGATTACGTTTAAAGTCCGCTTAATGTAAAGAGGCGTCGGTTGTATCGATTAGACGGAATTAAAATGGGTTGACTCGCAAACCAATACCGAGAATAAAGTTTCCTGTTACACCAGGGCTTATTGGGACAATGTAGGTGCCACTTGTAACGACACCAACATTTTCATGAAAATTGTATCCTAAGTCAACCATGATCGCAACATTTGCAGTGGAACTTTGAAGAAAGGCTTCAGTAGGAACAGAGCTAGGGTTGAAATAAGCATTGTCATTTTCATTCAATCGTGACTTTTCAATTTTCCAAGCATACCCGAAAAGGCCATAAATTCCTAAAAATAAATTTCTGTCATCTAAAAAAGAAAAGGTGTGACCTAGTGAAAAATTTAAACTTGGTAAATATTCATCAACTAAAAAAGAAAGATTGCTATCAAGTCCACTATTTTCTCCCACAACCGACACAAAGGCATCGTTTGCAGCGAGAAGAGTTAACTGAACTCCTGCCGACAAGGCACCACTAGCCTTTTCAACATTCCAGAAAGTATAGTCTATCTTTCCATGAAAGGCGAAACCACCTCCAATGTAAGGAGCTCCATCTTTTTGCCCAACACCATTGCCTCCTATAGCTTGAAAGTCAAGGGCCATATGTAAGCCTTCTGGTATAGTGCCATTAGCATAGAGTGAAAGAGAAGAGGCGAAGAAAAAAAGGATAATTAAAAATCGTTTCATTGTTGAACCTCCGTCAAAATATAGCCACCATCATCGCCATATTTTTTAAATCCACCGCTAGCATTTGAAATAATTCGCAGTCCGTTTTTGATATAACTGTGCATTGTTTGAGCGTGATCTTCATTAAGTGGATAAAATCGGTTGACACTAAGATCTGGATAATTTTTGGTATTTAGATCCGCTATCATAGATTCGAGAATAATGATAGACGTAAGATTGACAAGCGGTCCATAGAGAAAATAAAGAGATATCTTCCTAGGATTTGAAACTGAGATCTTTGTCTCTGGGGCCTGCAAAAAAGCATCAAGTCGTTTTAAATCTCCAATTGTCGTGCCTTGGTCACCTACACAAAAGTAGGAAAATGGGCTGCTTGTATAATTGTCGATTCCGGAGCGATCAAAAGTTTGAAAGGCATAGTAAGTGAAGGCTCCTCCAAGAGAATGGCCGAAAAGAGCAATTTCGTCATCATTGATAGAGTAATTTTTCTTAGCATCTGGAACGACCTTTTCGATCATGAATTTATAGAAATTATCACTATTGACATTAGAGTTGTCAATGCTTCCATCCCATATGCTAGGATAATCGGGTCCTGCATAATCTCTGAACCGACCTCCTCCAGAATAGGCATCGGGATAGCCATAACCAACGCCGAAAATGAGCAAAGGATCACATTCATCGGTTTCTAGCAATTCTGAATAATAGGCCGTTGCCAACTCAAAGTGAGAATCTCCATCTAAAATAAAAAGGGCAGAGTAACCTTGAGCATTCGTAGGATCATAATCGGGTGGGAGATAGGGATAGACGACGACATTGTCGGCAATCTTATAAATGGGTTCGATATCTTCCCGATTATACTGCCATTGATCATCTAAGGTCCCAACTACCTCGGGCAAAACGACAGGCAAAGAACAGGCAATCATAAGAAAGAAGATGCTAATTAAAATAATTATTTTTTTCATATCTAGCCTCCAAAAATATTATTATGTAAGAAATAAAATTTGTCAATATTACATTAAAGATCCTTTTCCCAAATTTGGGAAACGTTAACGGTGGTAAAATCGTTGGTTAGGGTTACAAGAGTAGCACCTTGAACTTTTTTATTGTGATAGCTAGCACGGCCGGTTTTAAGGCCGTAGCCAAGAATAATTCCATCGTAAATGAAGGCAAAGTTATTATAGTGGTCGTGGCCAACAAACAAGGATTTAGTAGAATTAAGCTCTTTCATTTTCGCAAAAAGGCCCGTGTTGACGACGGGACCAGAAATAACGTCTCGAGCATATTTGTTTTGAGGAATAAGAATGTTTTCTTTGGGGGCTTTGTCGTAGGCACGGTGTTCGGGGATTGCAATGTGTGCAAAGGCAGTAGAAGGAACGAGCTTGTTTGCAAGTTCGTTTTGATGGTTGACCGAAGCTTCGTACCAAGCAATTTGACTTGGGTAGATATAGTCGTAATTGGTTCCGCCCCATTTGCTTTGTATTCTTTCTTTTAAGGAGAATGTTCGATATTGATTGCTGTCAATCATATAAACGGAGTGTTTAACTTCGTCGGATTGAATTAGGTTGATGGCATAGTTTCCATAACCTTGGATTTTGTCGGAGGGGCCTTTTTTAAAGAGAGCATTTTTCCCAGTTGCCCAAATATCGGAGAGAGTGTTGAGAGAGTCGGATTCGTTGTCGTGGTTGCCAAAAGAAGCCGCATAGGGAATATTTAAAGAGTCCATGAAGGAGATAATTTGAAGTAATAACTTCGTTCCGTTAGACCCCGCGGTATTGTCACCCGTAAAGACAATAAGATCTGGTTTCGCTTTGTCAACTAGCTTTTGTATTAAGTTAAATAGTGGATCTAGTTCTCTTTGATA
>CAYJGX010000030.1:0-5581 GCA_964369795.1 uncultured Spirochaetaceae bacterium | reverse complement strand
CCATAACCGAGTATGATACCTTGATATTTAAAGACAAAATTATTGTAGTGGTCGTGTCCAACAAAGGTTGCCTTTGTAGAACCAAGCTCTTGCATTTTTGAAAACATCCCAGTATTGATAATGGGCGATCGGATAGGATCAATTTGAAAGCTGTTTTGTGGGATGATAATAGCTTCTTTTTTCGCAAGTTCAATTGCTCTGTATTCAGGAATTGCAATGTGAAAGTATGCGGTTGAGGGTATGATTCTATTTGCTAATTCGTTTTGATAATTAACCGAAGCGGCATACCATGCGATTTGGCTTGGGTAGAGATAGTCATATTTGAGACCTCCCCATTGGCTTTGGATTTTATCTTTGATGGAGTAGGTTCGATATTGATTGCTATCAATCATGTAAACGGAATGCTTAATAGTATCGTTTTGAATAATATTGATGGCATAGTTTCCAACGCCTTGAATTTTTTCGATGGGTCCGAGTTTAAAGAGAGCGTTTTTGCCTTCTTTCCAAATTTTGCCTAGGGTTTCTAGGCTATCGGATTCGGGGTCATGATTTCCAAAAGAAGGAGCATAAGGGGTATTTAGCGTGTCTAAGAACTCAATAAAATGATGAAGAATCTCGGTGCCCATTTTGCCTGCGGTATTGTCCCCCGTTAGGACAACTAAGTCGGGATCGCTATTCTTCATCAATTTGTTAATTAGTGCTTTTACCTTTTCAAGCTCTTCAAAGGTAGACATCTGGGTATCTGCAAATTGTAGGATGGTAAAGGTTTTTTGTTCTTCTGGAATAATGATTTCAAGCGCCGTTAGTTCGTCGTTTGTAAAATCAATGGTCGGAATGACAGGAAGAGTTGCTGTTTGACACCCTATAAAAAAAAGGGCAACCAGAAACGCAACGCAACGAATCTTTGTTTTCATTTATTTCTCCTAAATAAAAAACTTTAACGAATGATAGATCCGTTAAACGGCTCATCTTCTAGAATATTTTTGATGTTTGCTAGATCTTTTCCAGATGCGGTAATGACTTTAAGGCCTAATTCGGAGGCTTTTTGCGTTGCCACTGGATCGAAAGGGCAATTTTTCCCTGGTGTCCATTCGGTCCCAACCATTGCCTTATATTGATCCCATGAAAGTTCGTCGAGAGGTTGGGCGTTAGGATTTGTTTTCGGGTCATCGCTATAAATTTTGGCAATATTAGAAAGATTCATGACCGTTTTTGCATTAAATCGTTGTGCAAGCAATACGGCGTCGTTGTCGGTAGAAAAACCAGGAACCCAGCCAGCTGCAAGTAGAACTTGACCGTCAAATTCAAAGGGTGCTGTAGGGTCGGTAACGACATCATTAAAGCAATACTTCTTAAAAACAGTTTTAACAAATTGTGCATTGAGACGTGTTGCCATAATGCCAATCCAGTCAAGCTCTTCGCTTGTCAGGTTGTTTTGAAGGGCCTTTGCAGATTGTTGGTAGATACGTGCAGGGCCACCACCTCCAACAACAAAAATAAGTTTTCGGTTGGGGTCTTCATTTAAGTAGTTTGAAACAACGTCATAAAATTTTGATACAAATTCAGTATCGGGTTGGTCGGGAGCGATAATAGAACCCCCGAGTGAAATGATTTTTATATTTTCCATAAAATATTATAATTTTAAAATCACTCTTTTGCAAGAAAAATTATTTTTTATTAAAATAGATTTTTCTAAAAAAATAGGGTAAACTAATTATATGGAATGTAATCATTGCAAACACAAGACGACTCCAGAAAAAATTAGAATTTCGCATTATTCATGTCCCAAATGTGGGCTAGCTTTAAGACTTTCGTCTGCTTTGTGGGTACAAATGATTGCAGATTCTGGGAGTTGGAAAGAGCTTCAAGCGCTTGGAAATATAATAGTTGGCTGGGCAAAGGTGGGGAGCAGGCAGATGTCGCTTGCGGTTATGGAATTTTCTTCTTTTGGAGGCTCGCTTAATATGGAGGCGGCAGAGCTTTTGTATATGAACATGAAGCGATGCGCACGCAAAGGGATTCCCTTTGTTTTTGTTGCTGCCTCTGGCGGAGCAAGATTACAAGAGGGTGTTCAGTCGCTGTATGCGATGGGGAAATTTGCATCGGGAGCACGTTTGCTAAAAAAGAAGGGCGTTCCTTTTATCGTTTTATTAAGCGACCCTGTTGCAGGCGGAATGTTGGCCAGCGGAGCGAGCCTTGCAGATATCACATTAGCAGAAAAGGGGGCTTTCATTGGATTTGCAGGCCCAAGAGTATTACAATCTGTTGGCGAAGATTTAGGCGATTTTAAACAAAATGCTCAAGCGGCGTTTGCGTTTGGAAAAGTAGATGCCGTTGTAGAGCGGGCAGAAATTCGCCCATTATTAGGAAAACTTTTATCTTATTTTATGCCAGCAACGCGATGTTATGAGGCGGTTGTTGGTTCGCCAGTACGAACTGGAATTAGTCCTTTATTTAAGTGGAATTGGCAAAAAAGAGCGGGGTGCCAGGAATTGCTTCGAGACATTGGTCGCCTTGTCTACAATTCAAATGAACTAAATGAAGTAAATGCGTGGGAGCAGGTCATGCTCGCTCGAGATCCAAAAAAGTTATCAGGAAGAGAACTAATCGAAAATTATTTTGAGGATTTTTTCCCTTTTTCAGGCGATGGTTTATTTCAGGAAGATGCAACGATTGTGGTGGGCTTGGCCATACGAAATTATAAAAGTTTTTTAGTGATAGCAACGGATCTAAAGAACAATTTTGGGATGGGAGGTCCAGCTGGATACAGAAAAGTGCTTAGGGCCGTGCAATTTGCAAATCGGATAGGAATCCCGATTTTTAGTTTTATTAATACCCCAGGCGCAAGGGCTTGCGTAGAGGCCGAACGAGGTGGAATTGGGCATGCCATTGCAAAGTGTCTCGAATTTCAAAATGAAATAAGGGTTCCTTTTTATAGCTTGATTACAGGACAAGGAGGAAGTGGGGGTGCTTTGGCTTTGACTAATGGAAAAGATATTTATATGACAGAAACTTCTGTTTTTTCTGTGATAACTCCCGAAGGTGCCGCATCCATCTTATATCGAGACAAAGAGGGCAAGCGAGAGGCTGCCGACAAACTAAATTTGACACCAAAAATATTATTAAAACAAAAAATGATTAAAGGAGTAATAAAATGAACAAAGAATTAGGAAAATGGGTGGGAGGAGCATTAGCAACAAGTCTTGTTGCCACTGGTTGTGCAACGAACCTTGCGAAAGTGAATGAAGAGAAGATGGCAACGGGTCCAAATATTTTATTTATTCTCAGTGACGATCACAATTACGATTCACTCGCTTGTGCAGGGAATAGCCAAATTAAAACGCCACATTTAGATCAATTGGCAAGCGAAGGGGTTCTTTTTAAAGAAGCGCATTTTCGGGGAGCCATTTGTGGAGCACCCTGTATGCCTTCTCGAGCACAGCTTATGACAGGACGCGATTTATATGAAATCAATCGCGAAGGCAGTTATATTTCGGATGAGCATGAAACCTTGCCAGAGACTCTTTTGGGCGAAGGGTACGATACATTTCATACTGGCAAATGGCACAATGGCCCAGCTTCTTTTGCACGCTCCTTCGTCTATGGCGAAAACATTCTCTTTGGTGGAATGGGCAATCAATACGCGATGCCTATGCATCAATTTAACAAAAGGGGAAGCTACCCTTGGGGTGCGTCGTGCCGCAAAGAAAAAGATCACGCCACAGACTTAATTGCAAATTCTGCTATTGAATATATCCAAAATTATGAGAGTGATCGCCCCTTCTTTGCTTATGTAGCCTTTACCGCTCCACATGACCCTCGTGAGGCTCCGCAAAAGTACCACGAAATGTATCCACCTGAAAGCATAGAAATTTCACCGGACTTTTTACCAATGCCACGGGTGAAAACAGGGGAACTTCATATTCGTGACGAAGTTTTAGATGCGTATCCACGAACTCACGAAATTTATCAAAAACACACGAGCGATTATTATGCCATGATTACGCACATGGACGACGCTATTGGTCAAATTATTGCGACGTTGAAGGAAAAGGGTCTCTATGAAAATACGATAATTATTTATTCTGCCGACAATGGTTTGTCGGTAGCGGGTCGCCATGGACTCATGGGGAAACAGCATGTCTACGATGAATCGATTCGGATACCACTCATTTTTGCAGGTCCAGGGGTTCCTAAGGGCGAGGTGAGTGAAGTAGCTTGCTATTTGCAAGATATTTTTCCTACCCTTTGTGATTTAACAGGACTTCAAATTCCAGAAACAGTGACCTTTGGCCGTTCATTAAAGCCTCTTTTTGATGGCTCTCCGTACAATGAGCGGGAAGTTTTGTTTTCTGCTTATAAAACCTATTCACGGACAGTTAAGGTCGATGATTGGAAACTTATTGCTTGGAATGTTGATTCGGTTCAAACATTCGAATTGTTTAACCTCGCAGACGACCCTTACGAAATGAACGACTTGTCTAAGCTCCCTGAATATCAGGAAAAGGTAAAAGAGTTAGAAGTAATACTAGTTGATGAAATGAAGAAGGCGGGAGATATTGCCGATTACAACAAACCGCATTGGGGATTTCCAACAGAGGTATTCTGGAGCGATGCGCTAAACTTTTTCCCCTGAAAGGGTTTTGATTCTATTTTAAAATTTCGTTAAACAAATAGCTACAGCTATCTTAAATAAGGCGAGTGCAGGCTTTTACACAACCTTTGGTTATGATACGCCTGCACTCGCCTTATTTAAGTTTTTTATCTTTGTTTAAAAGAATTGTTAAGTGAGTATCAAAACCCTTTCAGTGCAACGCTTTGGGAGTAAGGAATGTTTTTGTCTTCTTCGCTACGCAAAGTCGCCAAAAACAAATTAAAAATCGGGTTCTAATTCTACAGCGACAAGGAAAACATTTAAACAAAAGCCTACAACCATCTTTAAACCCCTTGGTAAAGACTCTGACAAAACAAGTTTTGAGTCGTCTTTTCAAGGGTTTTTCAATTTGAAATAATTTTCTTGAAGGTCTGGTTTTGTCGCTGCTAAGTAGACTTAAGAATCGTGCTAGTAGGAAGGTTTTTTTCCTGAAAGGGTTTTGTTCTATTTTAAAATTTCGTTAAACAAATAGCTACAGCTATCTTAAATAAGGCGAGTGCAGGCTTTTACACAACCTTTGGTTATGATACGCCTGCACTCGCCTTATTTAAGTTTTTTATCTTTGTTTAAAAGAATTGTTAAGTGAGTATCAAAACCCTTTCAGTGCAACGCTTTGGGAGTAAGGAATGTTTTTGTCTTCTTCGCTACGCAAAGTCGCCAAAAACAAATTAAAAATCGGGTTCTAATTCTACAGCGACAAGGAAAACATTTAAACAAAAGCCTACAACCATCTTGAAAACCCCTTGGTAAAGACTCTGACAAAACAGGTTTTGAGTTGTCTTTCCAAGGGTTTTTCAATTTGCAGTAATTTTCTTGAAGGTCTGGTTTTGTCACTGCTAAGTAGACTTAAGAATCGTGCTAGTAGGAAGGTTTTTTTCCCCTGAAAGGGTTTTGATTCTATTTTAAAATTTCGTTAAACAAATAGCT
>CAYJGX010000029.1:19953-21973 GCA_964369795.1 uncultured Spirochaetaceae bacterium | reverse complement strand
GGAGAGCATGGCGCCTACTCCGAGGCGGCGACGCTACAATATTTTGATAGCACACAGGTTTCTCCAACCCCATACACTGGATTCAAATCGGTTTACGACGCCGTTTTAAATGGTGAATGTGAATACGGTGTGCTCCCAATTGAAAACTCGCTTGCCGGCTCTGTGCATGAAAACTACGACTTAATTTTGCAGTATCCCGATATAAAAATTGTGGGCGAAACACGCATCCGAATAGAGCATAATTTAATTGCCCTCGAGGGAAGCGACATTAATACGCTAAAACGCGTCTATTCACACCCGCAAGCCCTAATGCAGTGTGCCGAATTTCTAGATGCCTACCCTCAAATAGAGCGGATCCCTGTCTATGATACTTCGGGTGCGGTCAAACGCGTTTTAGACGAGGGTAGCAAAGAATCGGCGGCGATTGGAAGCGCTCGCGCCGCCGCGTTATGGAAATTGCCTGTTTTAAAAAGTGGGCTTGAAACAAATCCAAATAACTACACCCGATTTGTTGTTATTCAAAAAGGCGAAGCACTGCTAACGGCGCAAGATACCAAAATTTCTTTAGCATTTAGCTTGCAAGATAAACCTGGCTCACTTTTCTCAATTGTCTCACTTTTTGAAGCGGCAAACATCAACCTAAGCAAAATCGAATCTCGCCCAATACACGGAAAACCATGGGCTTACAAATTTTACCTCGACCTCGAAATCAATAATGAACCAAAAGCGGTCGAAGAAACGCTTGCAAAAGTGGCAAACAGTGCAGATAAATTCAGAATTTTAGGTTATTACAAGAGTTCCATTTAAAATTTTTCTAACTTTTTTTTAAAATTTCAAACTAGGCTCTATTTTCGCTTGACCGCAAATATTGGTGGTATTACAATTCATTATTAGGAAAGTAATAGAACGAAAGTAAGTAGCAAATTTAAAAAAGCAGAAGTAAAAATGTGCAAAAAAGGCCCCTAAAATTCTATAGAATTTTAGGGGTTCGTCTTTGAGTCTATAGCGTTTTGGCGTCTTATAAATCACTAAAATCCAAAGTGGCGAAGTAATCGTTTATTGTTTCGGCTCGTCGGATTTGTTTAATATCTCCGTTGGCCTCTAGCAAGAGTTCGGCACTTCGGAGCTTGCCGTTGTAGTTAAATCCCATGGCAAAGCCGTGAGCACCAGTGTCGTGGAGGACAACAAGATCTCCTGGGGTCATTTTAGCGACTTGGCGGTCGATTGCAAATTTGTCGTTGTTTTCGCAAAGGGAACCCGTTACATCGCAGACTTCTTGTTCGTCGTTTTCACCTTTTCCAAGGACGGTAATATGATGATACGACCCGTAAAGTGCCGGCCGCATAAGATTTGCCATACAGGCGTCTAGGCCGATAAAGTTTTTGTAGGTTTCTTTTCGGTGCAAAACAGTCGATACGAGATAGCCGTAGGGACCCGTGACCATTCTACCACATTCCATCACGATTCTAAGTCCATCAAGAGCCGCGGGAGAGATGGTTTTTGCATATTCGGCTTTAATTCCATCAGAAACCGCTTCTAAGTTGACCTCTTCTTGATCTTCTTTATAAGGGATTCCGATTCCTCCACCTAAATTAACGAATTCAATGGTAATTCCTGTTTTTTCTTTAATTTCAATTACTAATTCAAATAGAATTTTTGCCGTTTCGATAAAATAGGTATAGTTAAGCTCGTTAGAAGCAACCATTGTGTGAAGACCAAAGCGTTTAGCCCCTAGTTTTGCACATTTTTGGTATCCTTCGATAAGTTGTTCTCGGGTAAAGCCGTATTTTGCATCTTGAGGATTCCCAATTAGGGCGTTTCCTTCTTTTAAAGGGCCAGGATTATAGCGAAAACAGATAAGCTCTGGCATACCGGCTGTCTTTTGTAAAAAATCGATATGCGAATAATCGTCTAGGTTGATGATGGCACCCGCTTTTACCGCTTCTTGAAACTCGATTGCAGGCGTGTCGTTACTCGTAAACATAATTTCTTCGCCCGTAATTCCTGTCTTCGCAGAAAG
>CAYJGX010000029.1:11918-19853 GCA_964369795.1 uncultured Spirochaetaceae bacterium | reverse complement strand
TTTCGGATAAAGGTAAAACTTTCTTTGGCATAGAGACTCCTATTTTTTAAGTGGGAAACCCGCTTTTTCTAAGCTAGCAATAATTTTGTTTTTTGAATCTTCTAGGAAAGAAGAATCGAGTGTTTTTTCTAGGTCGAGGAAGTGTGTTCGTAAGGTAATTGCATTTTCGCTCTCGTTCGGAGTAAAGATATCTGCAACTGTCACTTTGACTGCCTCTTTAATTTTTAGCTTTTTAATAACATCAACTAAAGTCGCTACAGGAACGTCGTTGCTTGCAATAACGGTACAGTCGAACTCCGACCCAGGGAATTTAGGAAGTGGCTTGTATGCGGTTTTATCTTTTGCTGTTATTGATTCGAAGGTTGATAAATTTAGCAGTAGTATGGTCGCCTGTCCTTTAATTTTTAGTTTTGATTTGAGTAAAGGATGAACGGAAAAAATGGAACCGATTGTTTTTCCGAGTGCTTGGATGCTTAAATTTTCGTGTGGGTGCAGACCAATCCAATTTTCTGGGAAAAAATCTTTTGCTGAAGTTTCGACGATTTTGCCGTTTAGGTTGAGCAGGCTTAAAATTTCTTCGCAGCAGTCAATTGCCTCTTGGATTCGGGTTTTTTTACGGTCGTAGAATACTGTGGCAAACCAATTTTCTTCCATAGAGAAATTTTTGGCGCAAGGTTTGTAGGAGCGACCAAACTCAAAAGCGGTAAAAAAGGTTTTATTTTTGCTATTTAGGGCAATCGATTCGAGCATGGTTGGAACAATCGAAGGGCGCATTCTGCTTCGGTCGGCAGAAATGGCATTGACTAGCTCTAGTTCTTCGTTAAGGTCGCTCCAAGCGGTTTTCTTTAAAAGAGCTTCGCCGATCATGGGGTAGGTCATTACTTCAAATGCTTTTTGTTTGTAAATCATGAAGTCTGAAAGCTTGCGCGCGAGCTTTTTTTCGTTAGATAAGGCAACAGGAAGGACGGCATCTAGCGGAGGAGTAGGTATAATATTGTCGTATCCAATGACTCGGCCAATTTCTTCGATAATGTCTGCCTCGCACTCGATATCTTTTGTCGCCCGATAGGTTGGAACCTGAATAGAAAGTTTATCGCCACTATCATCAACAATAAAATCTAGACGCGTTAAGATGTCGATTTGCTCTTCTTTTGAAATTTCTTTACCAAGAACCCGTGAAATTTTTGAAGCTTCTAGGTTGATGGTTAATTTAGGTTGATTGAGATCTTCCCCGACATAGGAGAGGGCGCCATCGGCTTGTGCATTCGGGTTGAGTTCTAAAAGAAGTTCAAAAATGCGTAGCGAAGTACGTTTAAGAAGGTGGGTGTCAAGCGATTTTTCATAGCGTTGCGAAGCGTCGGTTCTAAGCCCTAAACGGGTAGAGGTTTTACGAACTTCGGCGTCGATAAAGTTTGCGGACTCGATAAAAACAGTTGTTGTGTTATCGTTAATTCCAGAATCTAGACCACCCATAATTCCCGCAATGGCAACTGGCCCCTCAGCATCCCAAATAAGAGTGTCGGTAGGGTTAACCGTTCGGACTTGACCGTCTAGCGTGGTAAATTCCATTTCTGCGTCGGGGCGTTTAACATCGATTTTATTGCCACGAATGGTGGTTAGGTCAAAAATATGATTTGGAATACCAAGTTCTAATAAAACATAGTTTGAAATGTCGACAATCGAGTTAATAGGACGCATTCCGCATGCGATAAGGCGGCGTTGCATCCATTCGGGGCTTTCTCCAACCGCTACATTTTTAACGGCAAGACCCCAATAGCCTTTACAGCAACTGTTTTTTGAAATGGAGTGTGCTACAGGCGAGGGAGTTGATGGAATTTTAGCAAGAAGCGCCTTTTCCCAGCTTTCGTTATAGGGGTTGTTCAGATTGGTTTTAAAAACAGTTGCAAATTCACGAGCCATTCCTAATTGAGACCAAAGGTCGGGTCGGTTGGTAAGCGATTTATTATCGATGTCAAATAAAATATCGGTAGGCATTTTTAAATAGTCTGCAAGTGTATGCCCTACGGGAGCATCAGCAGGAAATTCTTTAAGCCCAGAGTCGTCGTTTCCAATTTCTAACTCTGTTTCGGCACAAAGCATGCCTTCCGAAAGAATTCCCCGAACTTTTTTTGCGGTTAAGGTAAAGCCTCCTGGAAGCGTGGTGCCAACAGGTGCATAAGGAACCTTAATTCCAGCCCTTGCATTAGGAGCGCCACAAACGATTACCTTTTCTTCGTTTCCCGTATTAATAGTTACCAATTGAAGCTTGTCTGCTTCTGGATGGGGTGCGGTTGCCAAAATTTCGACAACGATGACTTTAGTTAAATGTTCATTTAATAATTTAACATCTTCAACTTCGCATGTAGCCAAAGTAAATTTTTTTGCAAGTTCGTTGTTGACCTCGGAGGGGAGGTTGACAAACTGACGAATCCAGTCGATTGATACAATCATAGCTATTCCTTCGATAATAAAAGTTGTTTTATTTTAAACATTAATGAAGGATTATGCAATTACAAGAAGCGAATTTGCCTTTTTATTTAAATGTTCCTCCTTGACAGAGACGAAGTGAAAAGTTAATCTCTTTACCTAGAGGGTAAGGATGAAAAAATTTTTAGTTTTAATATTTTTGGGAATCTTAGGATGTGATGATGAAACTAGGATTAGCCAAATTACAAAGATAGATATGACTACGGTAGAGAGTTTGTATCTTTACACATCAGAAAATGGACAAAGTATAAATACTTTGTATCAGATAGATGGAGAAGGAAATACTTTCCCCGTTCGCTTCATGGACGCTTTGGACATGGAAGTCAAAGTGACTACAGAGAATGTCGAATATGTTGAAAATATCAATGATCAATATTTCGCTGTTGGTTTTAAAGATTCTAGTGGTAACAATCGAATTGATGCTTATTTGATAGATAAAAAAATTGGCAAGGCGATTAGCTTAAAAAAGGCAGGACTACCTCAGTATAATATAACAAAAAAATACAATTTTATTTTGAAAGCGGAAACCCTCTATTATTTGACAGAGAGTGCGCATAGTAGTTTAGATTACAACCTAACAAAGGTCGATATAGCTTCTGGTTCTGCAGGGACTACAAAAAAAGTAGATTTGGGAGATCTTGAAATAGAAAGAATGCACGGAATAAACGAAGATGGGAATCTTTTGTGCGAAGCATTAGCTGCGAAACAAGCTCAAATTAATTTTTTATATAAAACGAACGGAGAGATTGAAGAGCTAGAGAGCAAACATTCTTTCATTGCACAAGAAAAATTTTTCTATTCTGCAGGGGGAGGAGAATCGAGGTCTACTTATAAGGCTCTTTCTCTTGATGAAAATAACAATGCTCAATATTCGGATTATACTCTCATTGGGCTAGATTCAGATGGGAGTGATTCATGGGAAGCAAAGGTTTCTACGAATGAATATGATAATATTGTGTTTGAATACAGTGGAGAAACCTATTTTTTGGCTACTGGAAGAAATAGTTACTCGACAGCGACAGAGATTTATCTGCTTGACGGGGAAAAAGAGGAAATTTCTGTTGCAAGTGGAATTCTTAAAGCAGAATTTGATAGTGTTTATAAGGTTGCCCAAAACGAAGAATTCTTATATGTAGATGGAGTTAAAGGAAATGATCCTCGTTTTATTAAAATTAATGTTAATGACTGGTCAAAACAAAACTCGTATGATGCAATGAAAGATTACAGTATTCAATCAATGGTTGCAAGAGAAGAGTTTATCTCTTTTACGGGGAAAATTAATGCGACCGAGGAAAATGTTCTTGGGAAGCTGGATCTTGCAACAGGCGAAATAGAGATTTTAAAACGAGATACCGATTCGAATATCACAATTGGCTCGCTTGTAAAAATAAAATAAATGCGTAAGCGATTGGAGACGAGCCGATTTGCCATAGGCAAGTCGGCTGTTCTTTTGGTTTGCCCTTGGGAATGTACGGCAAACCAAAAAACCGTAGCGTCGCAAAGCGCGACCTCTTTTGTGCGTGCACAAAAGAGGATACGCCCAAAAGAACTAAATAACGATTGACCAGAGTCAAACTTCGTTGTAAAATATGTTATGACAGATGAAGAAAAATTGCAGATTTATCGACAATTCCAATCGGGCGCAGACTCAGAGACGAAACCAGCCGTACCCCCCGAGCAACGGACCGTCCAAAAGGCGGTTTTCCCAACAATCCAGGAACTTTATTATCAACGAGAGCAAGAGCGCAAAAATGCTATTAAATATGGCTTTGCAAAACTAGAAGGCGACGAAAAACCGAAGGAAGAAGAGCCCCCTGCTAGCAAGCCGGCAAACCGAGCCTTTCTTAAAACAGACGAAGGCAACGGATACCGAAAAGTGGCAAAATTTCTAATGCTAATCAATAAGGATGATGCGGCTCAAATTTTGCGTCAGTTCCCAGAGGATGAAATTCAAAAAATCACAGAAGAGCTTTCTACAATTCGGCACATAGATAAGCACGAAGCGCAATATATCATGGACGAATTTAAGTTTATTAAAGAACGACAAAAATTGCCAGAGGGGGGAATTGATGTTGCGCGTAGAATGTTGGTCAATACGTTTGGAGAGGAAGATGGTCGGCGAAGACTTCAAAAATCGCTTCCACCAGAGTTGCAAGAAAAGCCTTTCGATTTTTTAAAGGATTTAGAGCCGATTCAAGTTTATATGGTTTTAAAAAAGGAATCTAGTTTGGTGTTAGCAACCATTGTTCCTTTTTTGCCGCCCGCATTGGCTAAAAGTTTTTTAGAGCAGATGGAAAAATCTAAGAAAGTGGATATCATCAAGCGAATTGCAAAATGTGAAAAATTGGATCTCGATTCGATGAAAATTGTCGAAACCGCGCTTAAAGAAAAGGTGCGGACGCAAGGCAAAATTGTTACCGAAGAAAAAGATGGCAAAGAGGCGCTTGCTGGAATTTTAAAATATATGTCGTTAGACGAAGAAAAGAAAATTCTGCTTGAACTTGAAGAGGAAGACGAAAAATTATACTTAGGCGTTAAAGAAAAAATTTGGACGATTGACATGATTGTCAATGTTGATGATATTGAAATGCAAAAGATCTTAGCTAGCTATTCGGACTCAGATTTGGCTATACTCATTAAAGGAAAATCAGCAGAGATTGAACATAAAATATTAAGTAATGTTTCGGCGACGCGAAAATCGCAAATCGAACAAGAGCGAATCTATCTTGGGCAGATGCGACGCAAAGATGTCGATGAAAAAACAGCAAGCTTTGTCGCTTATTTGCGCCAGCTCGAACTTGAGGGCAAGATCGATTTGCGAAAAAATGAAAAAGAAATTTGGATTTAAGGTTATTTCTGTATATTCGCCGAAATCGCATTGACTTGTCTTTCGATAGTATTTATACTTAACTTATGAAATCTACCCTTTTATATGTTGGTTCCCAACCAATTGACTCATGGTTAAAAAGCTATAACAACGAAATTTTAGATTTAGGCATTCAGTTTAATTTGATTCATGAAACGAAGTTAGAGGCCGCCTATGATCACTTGTTTTCAATTCCTATTGGGGTACTAGTCTTAGATTCCAACATTGAGGGAGCAGATGAAGCTCTTTCCATGATTAAAGCCGAAGACATGGTCAAACAAATTCAAGTTATGGTCATCGACATAGACAGTTGCGTCGAAGTTAAAAAACGTTTTTATGGCGTAGGGGCAGAACAGGTTGTATCGTTAGACAATTTAGACGCCGAGCTTTTCATGATTGTTTTGCGACCTCTTATTTTAAATAATAAATTTTTAAACGAACAAATCTTAGATACCTCTAATCTAAAAGAAGAGGCAATTAGCGACTTTATTATTTTGGATGTTGTTAAAAAGTATGTATCGCGAACTATCTGGAATGTGGCGAAAGAGTGCGCTAAAAATCAAAAACTAGATGTAAAAGAAGTTGAAACCGAGGCAACCGTTGTTTTTGGAGATATTAAAGGATTTACTAAAATGTCTGAAAATCTTGAACCGCGAGATGTCATTGGCTTTTTAAATGTCGTTTACGAAGTGGTCACCCGACATATTTATGATAACGGCGGAGATGTTGACAAATTTATTGGGGATGCATTTTATGGAATTTTTCAATCCCCTCGAGATGCCGTTCGGGCCATGGTTCTTGTTCAGAAAGAAATTGAATTGCAAAATGAAGCTAGATTGAGCGAAAAAAGACTGCCGATCGAGTTTAGGATTGGTGTCCACACGGGGCCAGTCATTAGAGGGAATGTTGGGGCTCACAATCGATTTGACCATACCATGATTGGTGATACGGTTAATACAGCTTCTAGGCTAGAACATATTGCGCCCGTAGGGGATATTCTTATTTCGACGGAAACTAAGGAAAAAGCAAAACTAAATCTTACTACGAGTGAAACCTGGGGAGAAGTACTTCGTGGTCGACACGAAGAAATTCAAGTTTATAAAGTTTATAATGAGCTTAAAGAGAATGCTGAATTTTTAGCAGAAAAGAGCCAAAATATTATTGCGGATTAAATTCCAAAAACACAAAAAAAAGAAAATTTATTTCGTGTTTCTATTGACAGAAACGCAAAACCATGGTATTTTATACTTAGATCGTTTCTATTGATAGAAACAAAGATGATTCAAATTGAAAACTAAGGAGAAAAACATGAGTTATTTTAAAGAAAATCCAAACAATGATGGTTTTTTTGGAGAGTATGGTGGCTCTTTCATCCCACCTCAACTACAAGCAGAAATGGAAAAAATTCGGGATGCCTACTTTTCCATTAGCAAAAGTCATGAATTTATTTCGGAGTTGCGATCTATTCGTAAACACTTTCAAGGGCGACCGACACCGGTTTACTTTTGTAAGAGATTATCCGAAATTTATGGCGGCCGAATCTACTTAAAACGAGAAGATTTAAACCACACAGGAGCGCACAAACTTAATCACTGCATGGGAGAAGCGCTACTTGCTAAGCACTTAGGGAAAAAGAAATTAATTGCTGAAACAGGTGCAGGTCAACACGGGGTTGCTTTGGCAACAGCGGCTGCCTATTTTGGTTTAGAATGTGATATTTATATGGGTGAAGTGGATATTGCAAAACAACACCCTAATGTGGTTAGAATGCAACTTTTAGGTGCACGAGTGGTTCCTGTAACCCATGGCTTAAAAACATTAAAAGAGGCAGTCGATGCGGCGTTTGAAGCTTATTTAAAAGATTCAGAAAATGCAATTTATTGTATTGGTTCGGTTGTGGGACCTCACCCATTCCCTCTTATGGTTCGGGATTTCCAACGATGTATCGGAATTGAGGCTCGAGAGCAATTTTTCGAAATGACAGGAGAGCATCCAGATGCGATTTGTGCTTGTGTCGGCGGGGGTTCAAATGCCGCGGGTCTTTTTATGGGTTATATCGAGGATGAAGATGTTGATATGTATGGTGTAGAGCCAGCAGGTCGATCGCTTGAAGTGGGAGAACATGCATGCTCGATGGCATTTGGGACTCCAGGAATTCTACACGGATTTAAGAGCTACCTACTTCAAGATGAAAAAGGCGAAGCATTGCCCGTCTATTCGATTGCATCAGGTCTAGACTACCCAGGAAGCGGACCCGAACACTGTATGCTAAAAGATTCAAAACGCGTTAATTATGCTTATGCAAACGATAAGGAGTGTCTAGAAGCTTTTTTTAAGCTAAGTCGATATGAAGGAATTATTCCTGCATTAGAAAGTGCGCACGCGGTCGCTTTCGCATTAAAATTTGCAAAAGAAAATCCGACAAAATCAATATTAGTCAATCTTTCTGGCCGAGGGGACAAAGATGTCGACTTCGTTACCGAAAACTATGGGACGGGGGATGAGTATTTTAGTTAATCGCCTTTTAGCCAATTTTAGCGAAGTCTGTAAAGTGATTTCACTAAACCTTCGGTTTAGATAAT
>CAYJGX010000029.1:0-11818 GCA_964369795.1 uncultured Spirochaetaceae bacterium | reverse complement strand
ATCATTTCCATCCTTCGCCCAAATTGGCTCAATTGCGATTTTGACAAGGAAAGGTAAAAACTTCCTGTTCTTTTGGGAGCAGGAAGTTTTTGATTAAGTTGGCTAGGCGGATTCGGCTAAACCTTCGGTTTAGATAATTTGCCAACCCTCATTTCATTTTAACTTTGGGGCGGGCGACTGGTACGGGAAATCCGTCTGGTTTGCGTAGCCCGCATGGAAAAAAATGCCAGGTCAGACTTTGTCTTTTCTGGCATTTTTGCTGCAAGGCAAGATCATTTCCATCCTTCGCCCAAATTGGCTTAATTGCGATTTCGACTAAGAGACATCTTTTCGAAGTATTACGATCTTATAAAATGGGTTTTTTTTACTCAAGATAAAAAACAATTGACAAATCTTTTATCTCGCAATACTATTAATAATAAGTTATTTAGGAGAAAGAAATGAAAAAAAGGAATGCTTTTTTATTGCTAGGTGCTATTTTAATGTTGACAGTAGCATGTGGTTCGGAAGAATTTAACGTAATTTTTGACACAAATGGAGGAAGTGATATTCCTTCCCAAAAAATAGTCAAAAATGAGAAAATCGAGAGGCCAGAGGATCCTATAAAGAACAATGATATCTTTATAGGTTGGTATAAAGAAAACACATTCAATACTCCATGGAACTTTGCTTCTGATGTGGTAACAGAAAATATTACTTTATTTGCGAAGTGGGAAGAGAAAAATACGACAGAAGAAAATTTAGATTTATGTACTGTATCTTTTAATGTGGATGGAGGAACAGCGGTTGCTAATCAGTTAGTTCAAAAAAATGCTAAGGTTCTGCGAACATTTGCAGATCCTGTTAAAGAGGGGCATAGATTTATTGGGTGGTATAAAGAAAATGTATTAGAAACAAAGTGGGATTTTTTCCTCGATTTAGTCGAAAGAAATATCACTTTATTTGCCAAGTGGGAAGAGCTGGCATCCTTTACTGTTACATTTAATTATGGCGAAAAAGGAACGTCGGATAAAACAACAACTTTAACTGTTTATGAAGGTGAAAAAATTGATATAACGAAAATTCAAAACTTTTCGGCATTTAAGCCAGAGGGGAAAGAGCTTTTTGGATATTATCGTGTGCGAGAAGATTGGGGAGGATATGAGGAAGATTGGAATTTTGCGACCACAACGGTAGATGCTAATGTAGAGCTTTATGCTCGTTGGATAGAGGGAGCTTTTGTAGTTAATTTTGAGATGAACGGTGCTGATGCGATGGCTTCGATGGCAATTGAAAATGGTGAAAAAATTCCTAGTTTTGATGAGCCAGAAAGAGTAGGATATCTTTTTAATGGTTGGTATAAAGATTCTGAATTTACAAGCTTGTGGAATTTTGACGAAGAGACAGTCGCACAAGCGACAACGCTTTATGCAAAATGGACAAAGAATTCAAGCTATGTTGTTTCTTTTGAAAGCAACGGAGGTAGTTATATTGCAGATCAAGAAGTTTATAAAAATGAATTGATTGATTACAGGCTAGAACCGACAAAAAAAGATTTTCAGTTTTTAGGTTGGTATGCAGATGAAAATCTTAATAAAAAATGGAATTCTAATAATGATGTTGTTACAAGAGACATGGTTTTATACGCAAAATGGAAACCTTACTTTACTGTAATTTATAATACGAATGGCGGTTCTGGAGTTGGCGCAATTAAAGTGTTAGAAGGAAGATTAGCGAATAAACCAATAGACCCAATTAAAGAAGAGGAAAAATTAGTTGCTTGGTATACTGATAATAGTACCTTCGAAAATGAATGGGATTTTAGCAATTATACAATAACAGAAGACCTAGAACTCTATGCAAAATGGGACGCAGGTTATAAGATTTTTTTTGATATTGGGGAAAATATTAAGTCTTGGTATATTGTAGAGCCTCAAGTTGTCTTTGTTGGGGATAAATTGACAGCAGTCAACGCTCCTAGCGATGTTATGATAAATGATGGATATGAATTTTTAGGTTGGTTTACAGATGAAGGGACTTGGAAGGATGAATGGAATTTTGAAGTAGATGAGCCGACAGGAAATATGACTTTATATGCAAAAGTCAGTGAAATTCCTATTTTCAATGTAACTATTATATATGATGGAGCTACAGAAGCTAACACAGTAAAAATAGAAGTTAAACGAGGTGAAAAAATAGATCCTAATAAAATTCGAACTTCAGCATGGAATGCTCCTTCTTCTTCACATTCCGTCGAACTTTACGCAAAATGGATTGAAGCATGGACAGTAACCTTTGATAAAAACACAAGTCAGTGGGACTCAGTTTATAAAACAGAGGCTGTTTTAGATGGCGAACACGTTTCAAAGCCAATAGATCCAGAAAATACGTATGGTGGTATTTATAATGGTTTATGGTATACTGATGCGCAGATGACAGTAGAATGGAATTTTGGTGTCGATGTAGTTACAAAGAATATAACTTTATATGCGGGTCAAGGGGAACTCATTGAGTTTAACAGTATGGGAGGAACCGAGGTTGCCTCTGTATTTGTTTTAAAAGATGCTTTAATCCCTATTCCAGAGCCCCCAACAAAAGCGGGCGCAAATTTCACTGGATGGCGTACAGAGCGCGGAAACCAATATGATTTTGACTTGTCCCCTAGTGATTGGTATTATAGTAATATCTTATATGCAACATGGGATGATGAAGCCCTTGTTTGTTTTACCTTCAAGACCGAAGACATAGAGTTCTTTTTAGACTATATTCCTGTGAAAAAAGGTTCTCAATTTACGATAAAGACAGTTCAACAAAATTTAGAGCAAAGACGTATAGAAGAAGGGTTAACAGAGTATAGTTATATTTATGGAACCTTATACGAGGATAAAGAATTAACACAACGATGGGACGTGACAGAAACAATCTCTCAAGATGTAACACTTTATATGAAAGGAATGATTCAGTATGAGTATAGCGAAGAGCATATTGGCTCTATAATAACTTATAGTAATATCGAGGATGTAATCGTACCAAAATTTGTAAAACATAAAAATCAAGAAACAATAAAAATTATAGAGGCCATCTCTTTATTCGCAAAAAGAATAACACTTCCGTCAACAGCAACCGCTGAATCAATTGAATTAAGCCTTGGCAGTGTTGGCTATTATAGTCCAGAATTACAAACTGTTCGAGTCGAATTTTTAACTCCAGAAGATGCGGTTGCAACTTGGGGTGAAGATTGGAATGCTAAAATAGATATGAATACGGGAAAACCTTCTGGAAAATTTTACGATGTTGAATATGGGTATGTTTATCCGTAGTTGCATTTGAAATTATCGGTAGGCTGTTTTGTTTAAACCTTCGGTTTAGATAATCCGCTATCATCTATGCGAAAATGGCAAATAAAAGTTTGACAGCGGATAAATCTTCCCGTAAAATTTTGCTATGAGAAGTTGTAACAAATGTTTATTGATGAGTTTGATGTTGATGTGCACTCTATTTTCTTTTGGAAAAGAGTATACAATTGTGCAGGATATTCCAGCGGAAGGGTACATAGTCGAGACGGGGTATCAGTTGCCCGCAATGGATAAAGAGGCCCACACTCCATGGAGGGCTGCCTCTCCGCTTGGAAACGGGCGTATTGGGCTTATGGTAGAAGGGAACCCTATCGAAGAGGTTATTCATATCAATGAAGATAGCTTGTGGTCTGGTGAGCCCGCTCCGTTAATGGATGGCAGCACGCACAAGTCGGCACTTTCTAAAATTCGCGAGCTTATTTTTAAAGAGCGACACAGGAAGGCGACTCAACTTGGCAACAACACGATGCTAGGGAATAAATCTGCGGCCTATATGCCTGTGGGCCAACTAAAGCTAAAGTTAATTACAAACGACAAACGCATCCATAATTATCAACGAACCCTTCATTTAAATGAGGGAATTTCCACCACCTCCTATTGGGTGGGCAAGAACAAAATTCAACGGGAAGTTTTTGTTTCTGCTATCGATCAAGTGGCCGTTATCAAAATTAGCTCGGAAATGCCTATTGCTTTGGAAATATCGTTTAATTCGAAGCTTGAAAAAAATCTTTCGGTGGAGAATGGCTTATTAAAGATGGTAGGGCGAGCGCCGATGGTTGCTGACCCCCACTATGCGGCCGATCCACAATTGAGATACGATACAAGCAACGAGCAAAAAGGAACTCGCTTTATTTCGCTTGCGCAGGTCTCCTCAAATGGTTCTCAAAACGAATTTGAAAGCCAAATGCACATCGAAAATGCGACAGAGATAGAGATTCGTATGGCGGTGGAAACTTCGTATAATGGCTTTAATCGCTCGCCTAGTAAAGAGGGCAAAGATTATATTGCAATAGCAAAAAGACGACTCCTTGAGACAAAAGAGAATCCCTACGAAAAACTTAAAAAGCAACATCAAGAAGACTTTAGAAGTTTCTTTGACCGAGTGGAACTTAACTTGACAGGAAAAGAGATAACGAGTGATAAGCCGTTTAATAGGCGGGTGCGCGAAAACTATAAAAAAGAGGATTTGGAATTAGATGAGCTTTTTTATCAGATGGGGCGGTATCTTGTTATTTCTGGGAGCCGAGAGGGGAGCCAAGCCTTAAATTTACAAGGGATTTGGTCATATAAACTAAATCCGTCATGGTCGTCAAATTATACAACAAATTGTAATATGCAGTTTAATTATATTGGAAACGGTGTTGCAAACTTAACAGAATTAAACGAGCCCTTGCTTCGTCTTGTTGAAGAAGCTGCAGTAGAAGGTGCCTTAGTCGCAAAAGAGTGGTGGGGGGCGCAGGGGTGGGTTTTTCATCATAATACCGATATTTGGAGAAAAACAACTCCAAGTGATGGCGATGTTTTATGGTCTGCATTTCCGAGTGCGGCTGCATGGACAATGATCGAGCTTTATGATTTATGGAAGTTTGATGGTGATGTGAATAAGCTTGATAGAATAGTCAAGTTGCAAGAGGGGGCAGTGGATTTTTGGCTTAGTTCGCTTGTGAAAGATCCAAAGACAGGAAAGTGGCTTGCCAACCCAGATATTTATTTTGAAAATATGGGACGAAAGTGGAATGGCGAACGTGTTATTTTGTGTTCGGGTGCTGTTTCTACAACAATTATTGTTCGCCAATTATTTGAGGATTATTTAGAGGCTAGCGTTAAGATTGATGATGTTGATAATGCTCGTATTGTGAGAGTTCAAGAGATGCTAGAGAAGATGATAGATGTCGAGATAAATCGGAAAGGTGAAATCAAGCAGTGGCATCAAGATAACAGAGGTAACTATGTAGAGAGCGATCCAACTCAAATGCTTGCCATGGTAGGAGCCATTTATTCGGACAAAATTAGCGCGAGCCGTTCCCCCGAGTTGGTTGCGGCAATGAATAGGATGCTTGAAAAACGACAATTAGGATTAAAAGAGGGGCAGGCTTCATGGCGTGCTGCCTTTCCTGCAAATACTTACGCTCGGTTTGGGCAGGGGAACAAGATGAAGCGAGTGTTGGAAGGCAACTTTTCTAGTTGGTTAAACCCCAATGCGACTACTCAGTTTATACAATCGGACTGGGAGATTGATGGCAACCTAGGTCTTATGGGAGCTATAAATGAATCACTTATTCAGTCGCATGAGGATAAAATTGTTTTGCTTCCTGCATTGCCAGATGCATGGGCAAAACAAGGAAGCGTGAAGGGTTTAAAGGTTCGTGGCGGTGCAGAATTTAGTTTCAGTTGGAAAGATGGAGTCGTGACCGATTGGAGTTATAAGGGAGATGTGCAAGTCCCAATTGTTGTCAATGGGAAATTATAGAGTCTCATTAATGATGTCGGAGAGGTAAATAGCAAACTTTGGGGTAACCCCCAAAAGCAAAAAAAAGAGCTTCCGCGCTATAATGCGGAAACTCTTGCCTGAAATTATTTCTTTTTCTTTTCTTTAACAGGGCGATTGACAATCTTTTCCTCTAGCTTGCAAAACCAAGGGGAGGCAAAGAAGTAGGCGAGGCCGCCGAGCATCATGAGGAAGCAAAGAATTTGACCCATGGTGATGCAACCAATAGGGTGTTCAATGGCTGTGTTGTAAGTGCTTTGAGAGGTGAAATTAAGGACATAGCCTAAATTTGCATCGGGAACTCGGAAATATTCGATTATAAAGCGGAAAAATCCGTATCCGAAAAAGTAGAGTCCAAGTGCTTGGCCGTTGTGTTTTTTAAAGCGAGAAACGATAAACCATAATACTAGCCACAAGACAATCCCTTCGAAAAAGGCTTCGTAAAGCTGGGTAGCGTGGCGAGGAAGATTGATCATTCCATAAGGGTTCATTCCAAGTTCGCTAGCGATCTCTTTGACCCACGGGGTCCTAGCGGAAAAGCGTTCTGCGGTATCAAAAACCATCCCGATAGAGCTGTCGGTGACACGTCCATAGAGTTCTTGATTAATAAAATTTCCAAGACGTCCAAAGGTGTAACCTAGTGGAGTTCCCATGATAATCATGTCTGCCATTTCAAAAAAGCGAAGTCGTTTGACATAACAAAAAATAAATCCTGCAACAAAAACACCAACGGCGCCGCCATGGTAGCTCATGCCCCGAAGCCCTGTAAAGGTAAAGTTTCCATTGATGGTTTCAAAGGGCCAAAAAACAAGCCATGGCTTAATGAGGTAGTCGAGACGATCATCGGAATAGATATAGACAGAGAATACGCGAGCGCCGATGAGCAACCCAATGATTATCCATGTGAAAAAGCTAGATAGGGTCGCTGTAGAATAATCGGAACCTAGTGGTTTTGAAAGGGGAGCATTGATAGGATGTGCTAGCCAGCTAAAATATTTTCGCTGGTGTAAAAGTTTTTTGCCTTTGTTTTTTTCTAATTTCTTAGGGTCGTCGTAAGGGTCTAAACCAAGTAGAAAGCGTTTTTGCTTGACTTGATGATAAAATAATAGCCATGTGACACCAAAGGCTACGAGATACATGAGACCGTACCAGGAGCCTAATTTGATACCTGGAATAATCTCGGGTTTGATCCAATCTGGAAAAGTTAGATAAGCTGTGAACATAAAAACCTCTTTTGTGTTGTCTTATTTTTTTAGTAGGGTAACTAATTTTTGCTTGAGTAATGAATTCTCTTTTTTAAGAGAGCGAATTTCGTATTGCTGTGTACGAATGGTTTCGACTAGATCACCAGGAGAGAGAACACCAGAGTTTAAAAGCTCTTTGATTTCCTCGCTTCGGGTTAAAAAGTCGTTTTCGGCTTCGCCTTCGGCGACGTGGTAGTTTTCTGAGATTTCTTCGTCCGAAATCGTGTGAACATCGCCAGGTTCAGAGGCAACCACTTTCTCTGCTATACGGTAAATGGCCTGCGAAATGACAGACTGTGGCTTGTAAACAATGATAGGGAGGCGGGAATTAAGGGCGATATCTTGTAGGTGATCTTTGTAAATGATTCCGAAGTGATCAAGCTCGATTCCAAGATATTCTTGGCACGAGGTTCGGATTTTCGTTGCCTTATTGCCATCTTTTGGATCTTCGAGCATGTTGATGATGAGGCGCGGTTGAAGGGAGTTAAAGCGTTTGATGAAAGTTTTGTAGTTTTCTGGGTCAATCTCTTCGAGTCTAGAAAAAAGTTTGGGGAGGTAGATGTTTTGAAGGTGGGTTCCCTGTTTTTTTAGAGACTTAAGATAGTTTTTTCCCTCGCACTTCCCAGGAAATGAGGTTTCTAGGAGTCTAAAGATTGCGTTTTTAAGAAAAAGATAGGCATTTAAGGTTGATGTGAGAGAGGGGGTGATGACGAGGATTCCTTCGTCGGAAGAGAGGAAGAAGTCTAGAGTGTTGTGGCCCGTTCCTGCACCAAGGTCTAAAATGATAAAATCATATTCTAAGGAAAAAAGATTGTTTTGGATTTTCTTTTTTTGACTCGCATAGAGGTTTGCAAAGCCCGGAATTTCTCCTTCTCCAGGAAGGAAAAAAAGATTGTCGTATTCGGTTGGAGAAATGACGTCGGTAATTTTAGTTCGGGGCTCGGATAGAAAATGACCAAGACCTTTTCCTACAGCACGCATTCCTAAAATGGTGTGTGCATTAGAGGCTCCTAAGTCTAAGTCGACTAAAAGAACAGAAAAACCAGCCTGAGAGAGTGCAATAGAGAGATTTACAGATACAAGAGACTTGCCAACGCCTCCTTTTCCACTTGCGATAGGAACGACTCGCATAATTACTCCTTAACAATATCAACATTATATGGTATAATCCTAGAATAGTATAGGAGAATTTTTGATGAAAAAACAAAATAGTGTTTTATGGTTTTTTGTCCTGTTTGCAAGCATTATTGCGCTCTGTGCGTGTTCAGCTTCAAAGCAAGAAGGTGGATATTTGGTCAATAGCTCGGGAGATAAAGTTTATCTTGCCGACGATTTTATCTTAGAAATCAATCGAGCATATGAGCTGATCAAAAAATATTATGTAGACGAAGTGGATACACAAAAACTCTACGAAGGCGCACTCGCAGGAATGGTTTCTGGGCTAGAAGATCCGCATTCCACCTATTGGGATGCAGAAACCTTCGAATCGGTCCAAAAAGAACTGCTTCGGGGGGACTTCGGTGGCGTGGGACTCTATATCAACAAGGCAAACCCAAAAGCATTAACGCCAGAATCACCAATAACCGACTACTTTGTCAATGTTGTTGCTCCAATTAAAGGAACTCCAGGTTATAGGGCAGATATCCATGCAGGCGATTTTATCTCGCATATAGACGGTGAATCGGTTGCAGAACTCACTAGCGATGAAGCTGTTGCTCGATTAACTGGAAAACCAGGAACCGAAGTATTGCTAACCATTGTCCGAGAAGGAAATATTGTTTTCGATGTCACAATCGAACGAGCTGTAATCGAAGTTCCTACATGTGAATATGCCATGATCGACAATAATATTGCTTACTTGCAAGTTATTTCTTGGACTCAACATACTTCACACGCCATCGAGGAGGCCATCAAAAGCTTTAAAGAAAAAAACTTTAAAAGTTTAATCATCGACCTAAGGCAAAATGGCGGTGGGTTGCTAGATGCCGCAGGCGAAATTGGGAATATGTTTTTATCAAAAGGGGTTATTGTTTCTACAAAATATAAAGAGGGAACCGATTTTCAAGACCAGGAAATTAAGGCAAATAGCTATCAAACCATTGTTGATGATAATATTGAGTTAGTCGTCTTAATCGACAAGGGGTCGGCTTCTGCATCCGAAATTTTTGCAGGAGCGATTCAAGACCACAAGCGGGGAACCATTATTGGAAGCACCTCTTATGGAAAGGGTTCTGTACAAGTTCCCCTTAATATGAAGTATGGAGATTCGTTAAAAATTACTGTTGGCAAGTATTATACCCCTTCAGGAAAGAATATTCACGAGGTAGGAATCACTCCCGACATCGAAATAGAAGAAGAGGACTTTACAGACGAAGAAATCGAAGACTTTGCTAAATTAGTTAAAGAAAAATATATTGATCAATTTGTTGCAGAAAATCCAGATCAGAAGCTAGCCGATGCAAAAATTCCTGCTTTTCTCAATAAATTGCAAGACGAAGAAATTGATTTAGAAGACCGACTTATTCGAAAACTTATCCGAAATAAATACCACAGAAAAATGGATTTTCCACCCGTTTATGACTTAGAATTCGATATTGTTCTACAAAAAGCGGTAGAGGTTTTGAGTAAATGAAACAACTCATTGTAAATGAGCTTTACGAAGAGGGAAAAATTTTTAAACTCGGAGGGAAACCGTCGCGGTATTTATCGAAAGTGAGAAGAGTTGACATAGGCGATGCACTCGATCTTCTATGTGATAACAATATTTCATGCACCGCGACGGTATGCGAACTTTCTAACGAAGAAATTTTTTTAAAAATGGGTTCGCCCCTTATTGAAAAAAGAGGCGAGTTTCTAATGACACTGGTTTTTGCTTTGCTTAAAGGCAAAAAGAACGACGAGGTGATACGGCGAGCCGTCGAGGTGGGTGCAAGCCAAATATATATTGTTCGAGCAGAACACTCTGTCTACTCTGTAAAGGAAGAACGAGAAAAAGGGCGCTTAGAACGATGGCAAAAGATTGCAACCGAGGCAGGACAGCAAAGCGGAAATTCTCAACTTGTGAAAGTGGTCTATTGTTCAAGTTGGGAAGAATATTTTTCTATGGCAAATCCTAATTCATTTGGCCTCGTTTGCCACGAAAAAAAATTGGGGAATGAAACAATTCATTCTCATATCGCTAATTATTTAAGCCGAAATAATAATACGGATTCGTTAGTACTGTTTGTGGGTCCAGAAGGTGGATTTTCAGATAAAGAACTCGAGCTATTTAAAAACAAAAATTATTTACCTATGTGGATGGGACCTACGGTAATGAGGGCAGAAAATGCATCAATCACCGCATTGTCTATTATTTCACTACTATTACTGGAGAAAGATGCATGGTGCTTGGAAATGAAAAAAAAATAAAACTCTTAGGAGTTCCTTTAACGAATATTCCCGAAGAAGATTTTGAGTCGGTTATTTTGCGTGAAGTTCAGAGTATAGAGGCAAAAAAAGCCGTATTTCTGGATTTTAAAGGTTTTATGCGCGAAAGGCGTCTTTTAAAACGAAACAAACCTTCTTTTATAAACAAGGCAAACTTGGTTTTTACTACCTCGGCAACCGTTGCTAAGGCAGCAAAAAAGCTTTATGGTGCAGAACATGTTCGATTTTACCCCTTTTATTTAGTTGTCCGAATATTAGGTATTTTAGAAAAACGAAATTACTCAGCCTATTTTTTAGGAGGAAATTCTCCTGAAATTATGAAGTTGACAGCGCATGTGCGTTCTACATTTGAAGGCGTTAAAATTGTCGGCCGATATAAAGGAAACTATGTGAAGTCGGAAGAAGAATCCGTTTTAATGGGAATAAAAAAGGCGGGTGCAAATTTCTTACTTGTGGGTAGCCGAATAAAAAACCCAGAAAAATGGATTGTAAATAATGGAGATAAATTTCAGGGACTGTCGCTTGTAGCCCCAGACGCCTTTGATGTTATGTCTGCGAAGAACAAACCTAAGAATGTGGATGATTGGAACAGGAAAAAGACAACCTCGTTTCTCTCTCTGCTACTGCCATGGAAGTGGTTGCTTGCCCTTTCGTATCTTAAATTTGAAATTTTAGTAGGAATAGAAAAAATGCGGCTTAAAAAACTAAAGAAATAGAAAATTAAATTTCGATTTCGTAGAGTTTGATATATTCGTAAACAGACTTCATGTCTTTTTGGAAGGAATGAGTAATGAGTTTTCCAAGAAGCGTTTTAAGTCCTGGGATAAGAAAAATTAGCCCAACGACAGAGGTTATAATGCCAGGAGTCACAAGCAACCAAGTGGTGATAAAGCTACCTGCTAGTCGTTGAAATTGTTTTTTAGGGTAAACACCATTTTTAATTAAAAATTTTATTTCTGTCAATTCGGATCGCACAATTGCAAAAGAGATAAAAAAACAGAAAAGCGAAAACCCAAAGGTGGACGCGAGAAAAAGATTGTGATACCCTGGTATTAGTGTGGAAATAAAGATATAGAGCCAAAAGTCTAAGGTTGGTAAAATTGCTATAAGTAAAAAAGAATAGAGTATTTTAGACACTGAAGTCTTGTTAATAAATTTTAATAATAGTCTTGCATCAATCATACAAGAATATTATCATAAAAGACTAAAAGTTTCAATCAAAAATACCGAACATTAAGTATAAGACTAGTTAGAATTATTGAGAATTCTGCTTGATTGGAGTATAATAGTATTAAATGGGTGTATTAGCTAAAAATTACGATAAA
>CAYJGX010000028.1:0-23430 GCA_964369795.1 uncultured Spirochaetaceae bacterium | reverse complement strand
AATTCATGGTATAATTTTGTATTTTCTAAAAACATGGTTTCGATGGCATTTTTAACCTTTTGAGTAATCTCCTTTGAAGGGTCAAATTTAAGCAAATCACTTCTACACCGTTTACAGGCTCTATACCCAGCATCCTCTGCCTCATGGGCGCTATCAAAAAACAAAGTATTCTCTATTTTAGGATTCTTAGATTTACAGGAAGGACGGCAATAAATTTGAGTTGACTTTACTGCATAATAGAAAAGAGAGTCAAACTCTTCTTTATTATTGATTACTGCAAGATATTTTTCATTATCGGTTAAAAGCATTTTTTCTCCTAAACCATTTATTTTATTGTATCACATATAACAGAATTTTGTTAATTTTTCTTGCTTAATTTGGATATTCAATTTTTTAAACATTGATTTATTTATTACACCATGCTAGCATTATGTAGGTAGCAATAAATTGTGGCATTATTTTAATGTTAAAAAAAAAGGGGTAAAATGAAAATTTTTAAATCACGTACGTCATCCATCATCAATATTATAATTGCAATAATGATTATTGCCGTTTTGGCTATTTGGTTTCAAAGACTAGCGGATGAAGCCATCATCAATACAACGCTTAGCGAAATGAAGGAGATTGGCGAACATCACGAATATGCACTAGAAGAGAAAATTCTTGAATCAGAAATAAATCTTTCACTTTTAGCCACCTATATTGCCAAACAAGATATTACACTTGCAAATGCCGTAGATTTTTTAAATGAACAATCGTTAGTCGAAATATTTGACTTTGTCTACTATATAGATTTAAATGGAAATGCTGTTTCTAACTTCAATGAACAAAAAAATTGCTTAAATAAAGAACATTTTATTAAAGCGCTAGAAAATGAATACTACATCTCCCCTCCTGTTATTTCAATAGAACGCAATCAAATTATATTTGGTGTATCCGTCCCCGTTGTCAAAAATGGTGAAATTTCTGCCGTTTTATTTGCGGAGATCTCCATGAACGACTTCTTCGAACATTATCGAACCGAAACCCAAGGCAGAGGCGATGTCTTTTTAGTCGATACCGATTTAAATTTTGTTTTTTCATCAAGTGAAGGACATATAGGGCATATTCAAATTCCAAAAAATGATATTATCGAAATGGGTCTACAAAATGTGCAAAATGCTCAAAACGATATAATTATGGAAGAAAGTGGTAGCTTTTATTATGACTATTATGGCATTAGTAAAGTTATGGTTTATATGCCAATTGAAATGACTCGATTAGCCCTAGCCATCAATATTGAGTCGGAAGTTTTAAATAGCGAAATTGCAAGTGCTGTAAATAAACTCAATCTAATTTGCCTAGTTATTTTTTGGTTGCTAATTGTACTCATTTTTTACTCCCTAATTTATCACTTTAGAACCGTCGTGAAACTAGAACGGATTATCAACTACGACACCTTAACTCATCTACCAAACATGTTAAAGCTCCGCACAGAAATGGAACAAGTACTAAAAAACAATAAAACAGATCAATATGCAATTTTAATATTTAATATCGAAAACTTCCAAGTCTTTAACGAATTATATGGCTATGAAATAGGAAATAAGGTCTTAAAAACGATACACGATTATTCGAAAACTCTTACAGAACCATCTCTTATTACAGCAAGAATTGGTTACGATAAATTTGCCATGTTTGCTGGCAATGGACTTTTAGACGATGTAGAGGCTATTTTTTATGACTGTACAACTTTCTATGACAAAGTCATGCCAGAAATTATCGACCACCACCCCACAGTCAAATGTGGACGTTATAAGATAAATTCTGGCGAGTCAAATCCATCAGAAATTTTAAGCAAAGTAACACTTGCACACGAAAGAGCCCGTTCGACTCCTGGTGAATTTTTATGTGACTACGACATAAACTTCAAACTAAAGCTACTATCCGACGCAGATATAACGAATAAAATGCACTCTGCACTTGCAAGAAATGAATTTAAAGTTTTCTTGCAACCCAAATTTGGCATTAAACAAGATGATCTAGTTGGAGCCGAAGCGCTAGTGCGTTGGATTGATGCGGAAGGAAAAATTATGCTCCCTAATGATTTCATACCTCTTTTTGAACACAATGGCTTCATCACTGAAATCGACTATTATGTATTAGACCAAGCCTGTCTAGCAATAAAAGAATGGATCGATAAGGGACTAAATCCCATTCCAGTTTCTGTTAATTTTTCAAGAGTTAATTTATCTCGCTTAACTGTAGTAAAAGATATTACAAGTATTGTCGATAAATACAATATTCCCCATGACCTTATAGAAATAGAAGTAACAGAATCAGCTTCTATAGAACAAGAAGTAGAATTAGAAATCCTTTATAAAGAACTACATGATCTAGGATTTAGAACTTCTATCGACGATTTTGGTGCGGGTTACTCTTCACTAGCTATGCTAAAAAGTCTAAATGTAACAACACTAAAGATGGACAAAAGTTTTTTTACAAGCGATGGAAAGTCACGTAGACATGGAATGCTCATCGATGGAATTATCAAACTTTCACAAAGTCTAGGAATGTATGTTGTTGCTGAAGGAATCGAAACAAATGAACAAGTCGAGCTTCTACGTTCTATGAACTGCGATGCTATTCAAGGATATTTTTACAATAGACCTATGCCGATTGCTGAATTTGAATCAACATATAAAGAGATCATGCAAAACAGTCAAAAAATAGATGAAGCAATCCCACTTATTCAACATATTAACGATACCCGCTTTGCCAGCTCATTTGTCCCCTGTGGTATTGTAATTTGCAAAATTGATGAACATTTTACCATTATAGAAGCTAATGATTGCTATTTCGATATCATTGGTTATACTCGGGAGGAGGTGCGAACTTTATTTCAAAACCGTGGAATGGAGCGAGTTCAGCCTAGAGATAGAGCAATAGCTGCTGAATATATTATAGGAAAAAGTAAAATAGACCCAGATACCACCCTCGAATTTGTAAGCCAAATTATCACAAAAAATAATGAAGCAAAAACAATCAAGCTAAATGGCACTTTTACGCAAAATGAAAAGGGGGAAGCAAGAATTTACTTTGCCGTCACAGATTTAACCTCTTTCATAGACGGGCATGAAAATTTCCAACCTAAGAAACCAGAAATGTCTTAATTCCCAATATTTGGATTTTCTGCCACTGCTTTATCGATGGTTGGTGCTAAATGACGATAGGTGTCGACATTTTGCAATACAAGATTTCGCTGTTCTGCTAAAACAGCGTCATAACTATCAATAAAAACTCGATACTTATCTGAAGCAATATCATAAATTGTCTCTTTAGAGACGGCTGCATCGTAATGAGTCATATCTTTATAACGATCTAAATCAAAATCGATTCCAGAGGCGGTTAATTGTAAATCAATTAGACGAATATTTGGCAGAAGATCGGATTTTTGGGCGATATATTTTTTAAAATCTAATACAATCTCGAGCTTTTCTTCTTTATAAACACAATACCACCAAAAAATGGACAAGGGCGGAAAATAAATTGTAAATTCTGTCTCTGGATTTTTTTCAATTAAGTTATAAAATCGATCAAAATGCGATCGAAAATTCTCTAAAGTAAAACCAGTATCGTGCAATGCTGCCATATGTTCTAAATTCTGTATCCCAGGACCTGCAAGATCAAAACTGACACAACGCTCGGCTGAATAAATTAAATCCGCATTTCCCCAAAACCCATGTTCGCTAATCCAATCTTCGCCTAAACTAGGATTGGGATAGGTCATAAATCGTTCTTTTTTCCACAAATTAGTAATGGTAGAGGTAGAAAAAAGTGCTAAAGGGCGCAAAAATGCCGATTTAGTCCAATGGTATTTTTGCAAGGCAACACGAGTCGCACCCCACGGATAGACAAAACTAAAATGATCTAACCCAAAAACAACATGTTTTGCTTTTTTAGCATCTAAAATGGTATCTAGCATAAGGTAACCTTCGTAGGCTGTCTCCCCTGAAATAGCAAGATTGACCCCTTTTTTGGCTGTATCAAAAGCCTTTTGCATGTCAGCGGCCAAAATATTTTCGGAAGTTGAGGTTCCAATAACAGCTATTTCGTAATCGTAATTTCGAGCAATGCCTGGATTTAAAACTCTCTGGTTATCCATTTTAACATTGTTATTGATACTATAAACCTGATCAAAATCAAAATAAAACCCAATCCCCCAAATGATTGCAAGTCCTAAAAGAATAATTCCTAACGAAATAAATAGAAAAGTCTTTGCATTAAAAATCTTCGTAATCATAATAAAATCCTCCTAAATTAGAAATTAAAATATAAAAAGTTGACTAAACGGTTGATAAGCAAAAAGCTTACTAAAAAATAAATAATGATTTGCAGAATATTCCAAGCTGAATATTTAAATTTTTCAAGCTGCTCTGAAGAATTTTTAGCAAAGAAAATTAAGACTAATGAAGCCATCAATATTATCATTTGATAGGTAAACCCTTCACCCCATGTAGGAGCCCACATGGCAAAATCGTAGCTATCAGAAAGCCCAACCGGAATCGATTTAAAATCAAATAGAGCCTTTAAAATTTCTATAGCTCCTCCTAGTTCCGGTGATCGGAAAAAGACAAAGGTAATATTTACAAAAAGAAAAGTTACTGCAATAGCAATATATTTATTGAGTTTAAATTTATCTCCACAACAATAGCGATAAAATTTATATATCAATATTCCAAAACCATGGAGCATCCCCCAAATAATGAAATTCCATCCTGCTCCATGCCATACTGCACTAAATAAAAAGACTATCAACAAGTTTCGTATAGTTAGCAATTGGCCTTTTTTGCTGCCCCCTAATGGTCGATAAAGATATAAGTTAAAAAATCGTCCTAGAGTCATGTGCCATCGTCGCCAAAAATCTTGAATTGATGTTGACTTTAGTGGTGAATTAAAGTTGACGGGTAATTTAATGTTAAAAAAGAGGCCAATCCCAATTGCCATATCGCAATAACCGCTAAAATCAAAGTAGAGTTGAACGGTGTAGGCAATGCTCGTAAGCCACGCTTCACAAAAATTTAGTTCTGCCATTGAAAAACCCACATTCGCAAAAAGAGCAACGCTATCAGCAATAATAATTTTCTTTGCTAACCCAATAGAAAAGATATATAGACCTTTAGCTGCATTATCAAAATTAAAGCGCTTTTTCTCTGGCTCTTCAAATTGAGGCATCATTTCATTTGCGAGAACAATGGGTCCAGCGATAAGTTGTGGAAAAAACGAAATAAACAAGGCATAATCGATAAACGAAAATAATTTTACTGTTTCGCGATATGAATCGATTAAAAAAGCAACTTGTTGGAATGTGAAAAATGAAATCCCTAGCGGAAGTAAAACATTGAGCAATTGAATATCGGTACCAAAAAGCGAATTTATTATTTCTATTCCAAAATCGGTATATTTAAAATACCCAATGATAGCAATATTAAAAATAAGTCCGATGGACAAAACCAATTTTTTATAGAAAATCTTTTCTTTAAGCAGATAGATTAAACGGCTGAGCCCATAATTAACTAAAATAGAAGCACTTATAATAAAAAAATACTCAAATTTAAAGTAACTATAGAAAAAAAGCGACGCCACTACAAGCCACGCTTTTCCTAAAGTAAACATTGACAATCTATTTAATAAAAAATAGCCTAACAATGCCAAAGGAAAGAAAATCAAAATAAATTCAAATGAGTTAAAAAGCATATAGTCTCCCATCAAAATAAGTTGATTTATGATAATGCAGAATATGTAACTTGTCAACAAATAAAAGAAATAGATTTGAGGAAATTATTTTTCGAGTGTTGCTTTAAGAGTTTCTAATACTTTAATATTTTGTTCGGGTGTACCGATGGTAATTCGAATCCAATCTGCAAGCCCATAACCGTCCATTGGACGGACAAGAATTTTCTTCTTTTGAAGCAATTCAAAAATTTCCCGCCCTCTTCCAGTTTTTACCAGAATAAAATTTGCATACGAAGGAACCCATTCAAGTCCACCTGCTATATTCGGAAGAGCTTCTTCAAATTGACGCAAGCCTTCGCTATTTAGCAATCGAGCTTTTTTAACAAAGTCGTTATCGTCTAAGGCAGCATGCGCCGCTTCGAGAGCCATTAAATTAACATTAAAGGGTTGCCGTGCCTTATTGAGCAAGGCAATTTGATTTGGGTGCGCAATGGCATACCCAATTCGAAGACCCGCAAGACCATAAATTTTTGAGAAGGTTCGCAACACCATAATATTTTGAGCACCTTTCTTAATGAGTGATATTAAGTCGGGTTTGTCTTCATCGGACAAATATTCGAAGTAGGCTTCATCAAATACGGCTAGAACATGTGGAGGCAATTTACCGATAAACTCATAAATGGCCTTAGGTGAAACGATTGTCCCCGTAGGATTATTAGGATTACATACAATAATGACTCGTGTTTCGGGTGTAATTGCATCGAGCATGGCATCTAAGTCATGTGCAAAATTGATCATTGGAGTCATGATGGCTTTGCTATTAAATAATTTTGCTACTAGAAAATATACTGCAAAAGCCCCTTGTGAACAGACCCAATTAGTCTCGTTACTTAGATAAATATTTCCTAGTAGTTCGATAATTTCGTTGCTTCCATTACCAAACATTAAATTTTCTGGCTGTACGCCAAGCTTTGCGGCCATTTTCTTTTTAAGAGCAAACGCTCCGCCATCTGGGTATCGATGCATTTGACTTGCATGTGCCTTAATTGCTTCGATTGCTTTTGGCGAGGGGCCAAGTTCATTTTCATTTGAAGCGACTTTTATTATTTCGTCTATATCTTTGAAACCCAATTCTCGAGCCACCTCTTCGATAGGCTTTCCTGGCTCGTACACGGGCAATGTTGAAATATAATCCTTTGGAATCATTTTATCTCCTTGTAAAATTCTGAACTTCCAATTATTTTATCTTTATTTTTTTGTAAAATTGATGTTGATGATGTGAGATCATTGAATTTGATGACGATTACTGATTTTTGGTTATTGCTAAAAGCTTGTGGAAAGGCATACATATAATCGATACCCAGATTTTCTTCACCAAAAAAGGTTAAAAGTTTAGCAAGTCCTCCAGGTTGGTTATCGACTTCGATTAAGGCAACATCGACTACTGTGACCGTAAATCCATTTTCTTCGAATGCTAATTTTGCCGTTTCCCATTCTTTAACAATAATACGTACAATCCCAAAGTCTTTAGTATCTGCAATCATCATATTTAGTAGGTTAATGCCTTTGTTTGTTAGAATATTACACAATTGGGATAGATGGCCAGGTTTATTTTCTAAAAAAACTGAAAGTTGTTTAATCGTCATTATTATTTATCTCCTTCACTTCTTTTATCGATCACTCGTTTTGCTTTTCCTTCGCTACGAGCAATCGTTCCAGGTTCGACAAGACGTACGGGGACACGAAGTCCTACAGTGTGCTCGATAGCAAGGGCAATTTGTCGTTGGACTTCTTCTAGTTCGCCTAGTTTATCGCTAAACATAGCAGCCGTTACTTCTACCTCGACCGATATTTGTTCTAAATTATTTTTTAGAGTTCGGATAATTTGATAATGAGGTTCTGCTTTTGCGACCTTCATGATAGCTGCTTCTATTTGAGATGGAAAAACATTGACACCCCGAATGATCATCATGTCGTCGCTTCTCGTTTGGATTCGATCGATTCGTCTAATTGTTCGCCCACATTCACAGGATTCTGCAAAAATACGAGTAATGTCGTGAGTTCGGTATCGAATCATTGGGAAGGCTTCTTTTGTTAAGGTTGTAAAAACAAGTTCCCCCCATGTTCCATCTGGCAAAGGTTCCCCAGTATCTGGGTCGACTATTTCCATTAAGAAATGATCTTCGGAAATATGAAAACCATGTTGTTTTTCGCATTCGATTCCTACACCAGGGCCTATAATTTCTGTTAAACCATAAATATCGTAGGCTTTTATGCCAGTTTCTCGTTCAATGTAGTCTCGCATTTCGAGAGTCCATGGTTCGGCACCAAAAATCCCTCGTTTTAATTTAAGATCGGAAAAAGAGATACCCGCTTCTTTCATTTTTTCAATTAGAAAGACAAAGTAACTTGGAGTGCAAAGAATCGTTGTAACATCGAAATCTTGCATCATCATAATTTGTCGTTCCGTGTTGCCGCCTGAGATTGGAATAACAGTAGCACCTAGTGCCTCCGCACCGTAATGTGCTCCTAATCCACCAGTAAAGAGTCCGTATCCGTATCCTACTTGCGCTATGTCGGTGTCGTCCATTCCAACGGCATGCAAGGCACGCATAACAACGGATGTCCAAGTATCGATGTCATTTTGCGTATAACCTACAACAATGGGTTTTCCCGTAGTCCCACTTGATGCATGAAAACGCACGACATCTTTCATTGGTTCTGCAAAAAGACCATGTGGGTAGGTATCGCGTAAATCGTTTTTTTCTGTAAACGGTAATTTACTGATATCTGCTAACGTTTTAATACAATCGGGTGGTAACCCTTTTGCATCCATTCGTTCTCTAAACAAAGGGACAACATTATAGTTTTTTTCTACAACTTCTTGAAGTCGCTTTAACTGAGTTGCTTCTAATTGATCTTTGGGTTGAAAATCGAGAGCTACTAGCTCCTTTAGTTTTGAGTTTTCCATAATGACCTTCCATATTCGAATGCTTTTTTATTTCCATCATAAAATTGTTCTTTAAAAGTAGTTTTAATCACTTCAAGCCATGAATCGGTAGAAATATCTAAATACCCGCTTAGAAGGCCTAGCATCGCAATGTTGCAAGCTTTTTTATTGGGTAATTGAGTTAAATCTAATTGCCCCGCAGTAATGATAATCGTTTTTTCGTTACATTCCCATAGGTATAATTCTTTTTGGTCCTCTTGAATGGCAACTAAAATATCTATTTCGCCACTTGGAATCATTGGACTAAAAACTTCCTTTCCAAAACGAACATCGGAGCAAACCGACCCACCTCTTTGGCTCATACCATGAACTTCTGCCTTTTTGACTGCAAAGCCCTCTTTAAAAACAACTTCTGCAAGAATGAGTGATGCTTTAAGTACACCCATCCCCCCAATTCCGACTAACTTAATATTTGTAACAGTATTTTTATCGATCATATTATTATCCTTTTTGTTTTACTATTGCAAGTATACAGGGGCGCTTCATGATGAAGACACTCAATTCATTTTTAGCAAGCGCTTCTTGCAATTTTGCTTTGTATTCTTCTTTATCCTTGAGGGGATCCATAACAAATACATTTTTGATATTCATTGCGCGAACGACCGTCTCATAATCTAAAGCATCCGCTGGAGTTTTATCTAAATGTTTTCCGGTCCCTGGGTGTTCTTGCTGTCCAGTCATTGCTGTTGTTGAATTATCTAAAATAAGTAAGACATGACCTGTTTCTGGAACATTATAGGCCATTTCAGCAAGACCCGTTAGGCCACTGTGGACAAAGGTAGAATCCCCTATGACACTAACAACACGCCGAGCCTCTTCTTCGGGCAAACTATATCGTAAGCCTAACCCAATCCCTAAACTCGCTCCCATACAGATTTGACTATCCATAGCAGCTAATGGTGGCATAACCGCTAGAGTATAACAACCAATATCTCCTGATACAATACAATTTAATTCTTTTAATACCTCGAAGGAATAAATATGAGGACATCCTAGACATAACTTTGGTGGGATCCCTTTTGGTGGAGTAAATTCTTCTTCATCGTTAAGATTGATCATTGCTCGAACACGATTGACCGTAAGCTCTCCAAATCGATATCTAAACGGAGCCCGAGTAAGTGCCCCACCTGCAGCCACTACAGCATCTGCAATGTAGGCATCCCCTTCTTCTATCACCATATTTGTTTCATTCTGATCGATAAAGGACAAAAGAGATTTCATAGGTAATGGATAGCTCATTCCTACTTTAAAAACAGAGGCTGATGGAGATGCTTCTCGTGCATGTTGATAGGCAATACCATTTGCAATAAGTCCTAGATTATTATTTCCTTTGAGAATTTGATTAGGACCTTCTGTTTCGTTCCATTCTTGGATTTCATCTAATTTTTTTCGAAGTCTAACATGAGCCGGTCGGGCAAATCCTGGCACCATTACATGTGTAGAGGGATCCTTTTTATAATTTGGTGCCAAAGGGGCCGTAGCTTCACGTGGTTTGACAATTGTTCCAGAGTGACAAACACGAGTGGTAACCCGTAGAATAACTGGAATTTTCCACTTTTCGGATATTTCAAATGCCAGTCGAGTAAAATCGTATGCTTCTTGCGAATCCGATGGTTCTAACAAGGGAACACCAGCGGCTACAGCATAGCGGCGTGTATCTTGTTCATTTTGGCTAGAAGCCATTCCTGGGTCATCTGCGACAACAAAGACAAGAGCTCCATCAACACCACTATATGCACAGGTAAAAAGAACATCGGATGCAACATTTAGTCCTACGTGCTTCATCGTTACAAAAGAACGCACACCTGCAAATGCTACCCCCAAAGCAACTTCTGCAGCTACCTTTTCATTAGGTGACCATTGTGCCTTTCCGCCGTATTTATTGTAAAAATCTAAAATTTCACTAGAAGGTGTCCCAGGATACCCTACTCCGCGCGCTGCTCCTGCATCTTTTGCACCGAGAGCAATCGCTTCATTTCCCATTAAAAAAAGTTGTTCCATATTAAATCCTTTATATTAGATTATATCCACTTTTATGCAATAAATCAATTGCATTCTTACTATAAATTGCCTCGATTTCATCCGCAGAAAGTCCACAACTCTCGATGAAATCGCTTTCTATTTTAGGACTGCTCCATGGAGAGTCGGTTGCAAAAAGAAAATTTTCCTTAAAATGAGATTGATAAATCTTTAAAAATTGCTCTTTCGTGACAAATCGCCCAACACATGCAGTATCAAACCAAACATTTTTTAACCCACACAAATGCTTTGGAACTTCATCCCAAAGGAACATTGCACCTAAATGTGCGCATACGATTTTTAAGTCTGGGAAAGCAAGTGCAACTTCGCGTAACGCTTTAGGTGAGGCATTAAGTCGCTCTCTATAGGCTGGATCGATTCCCGCGTGAAAAACAATTGTCATATTTGCATTTTGACAAAATTCATAAACTGGAAAAAGGCGAGGATCGATTACCTCAAAATTTTGATATTCTGGGTGGAGTTTAATTCCACAAATACCAGCTGCATGAATCCTCTTTAACTCGCCTACGGCCTCTTCACTAAAGGGAAAAACGGAACCAAATGCAATTACTTTATTAGGATTATCGTTCATAACATTGATAGCAAAATCGTTGATTTTTTGCATTTGATTTTCGTTAGTTGCAATTTGCAAAAATACAGAAATATCTATTTCGTTTTCATCCATAGAGGCAAGCAATCCTGTTAAAGTCCCAGAGGCAAAAGGTTCCCCCCCACATTTAGCGGCTAGATGTGGAATGGCACGACTAGCAACCGATTCTGGAAAAATATGTGTATGAAAATCGATTTTCACCTTGTTTCCTCCTATTCAAACAACAATTCTTATGCTACAATTAGCTTAGTTAAAAATTTTAATCTGGAGCGAATTATGACAGACGCAAATTTTGAAAAGGCACTCGAAGAATTAGAAAAAATGAGATCCAACAAAGACTCAATGAGTCAAGCAGATTTGGAACTTTGGATTTCTAATCACCCAGAAATAACAGCAGAGTGTTGCGATAGCACAACAGAAGAAGTGCTAGCAAACCCATCTGCCTTTATTGCAGGAATGATAAACGATAAATAAATTAGTCGTTATCACTAAAGTTTAAGGGTGAATAATAACCCCACGAAGTTCTCCCCGTTCTATTAAAATGATTAATTTCTAATAGCAACGATAAATATTTCCTACCGTAATCATCATTAGAAAGTGACCTATAATTTATCTTATAACGTCCATCTTGTCGACTTCGAATTGTTGGCATCATTTCACTTAACCCCATGGGGCTATATATCGAAAATCCTTTCCCCCCACTTTTCTTAGCTAAATATTCTAGTTCATCATGGCCACTACCCATTTCTGTTGTCATTTGAACATAATAAAATGCAACATTGTTATTAACTAAATAATTTTCAATTTTGGTTAAATTATAATCTTTAAAATCTTCTGAATCTAGCTTTCCATCGGTCATATAGACAATAGCTCGCTTTCCTGTAAAATTTAAGAGTCGACTAACCGATTCGTGAACACCTAAATCAAAGCGACCATTTTCATCGTGAGCGATATTTTCATCTAGTAAAGTTTCTAATAAACCTTCAACACCTGCAAGATCCTCTGCATTATTAAATGCAATTTCATCTTGCAAGACGGGTCTATCATCTTCTGAAAGAAGTGCAAAATAATCTCCTCTTCGCAAAGATGAAAAGGTTGCCTTCATGGCAGATTCTAATTCTTCTGTTTGGCTTTGAACCGCTTCCGAGTAATCCATAAGGAGCGAAATGGAGACATTTTCAGAAATAACATCGGAATAGAGAAATTCTAATTCAGAAATTCTTTGTCCCTCTTCTTCTAAAATAAAATTTGTTAGATCGAGCCCACAAAATGGGTGCCCTAAGCTGTCTTTAACAGTAAAGGTTAATTCTACCATTGGGTATTCGCGGCTATTAACATTTTCGATTTGCATATATAAACCAGAATAGAGTAAAGATCTATCTGTTAGGTAGTAGACTGAATTTTGCTTAAAGTCCGAAACGATTATGTTTCCATTTAGATCGATATTTGCTTTAATTAGTTGTTTTGCTTTTTGGTTAAAATCTGAAAGTTCGGTTATTAGTTCTAATTCGGTATCGAGGAGCAAGAGACGCGTGCCGTCCGCCACCAAAATTTCATTGTCTGAAATAGAGGTTAATCCTTGAGGATATTCAAATTGACCTCGCCCTAATTCATTTAAGTAGTTTCCACTTTTATCGAAGTAGTAAATCACCTTATCCCTTTGGTCGGCTACTACAACTAAGTCGCCATGGCAGGCAATACCAGAAGGCATCCGTAGTCCAGGAAAACGCCCTTGTTTACTACCAAACGACAAGATAAAATCGCCAGACTGAGAAAATTTTGAAATACGTCCATTTCCAATATCGGAAACATAAAGATAACCTTCGTTATCGACCGCCATGAATTGAGGCCCATTAAATGCCCCTTCTTCTGTTCCTTTTTCGCCAAACTTAGAATCTGAACTTGTTAACTTAGAGGAAAAAGAGTAAATTGAATCCTTGCCCATCTCTGAAAGATAGTAATTTTGATGATTATAGGTCACTAAATCAAAAGGTCGATTATATGGAATAATGATATCTCGGTAAAAAGGCTTGATAATCCCATTGGTGGTTATTTCTAATATTTCCCCAGTTAGATAAGAACTAACAAAAACGCCCCCCTCTAAATTAGGACAAATGGCTATAGGACCTGCAAAATAACTTATCCCATTGACTTCTCCTTCAACTTCGTGAGAAAGGGTCCATTTCACATCGGAAATAGGGAGCTGTGATGCCGACATTCGCCGAACTTGTTCCACCCTATTAGTCAAAAAGGCAACTTCAAATCCATCTGCTATTAAACTTTCCCAAACCTCTATTGCATTTCCATTGTACCCATTTCGAAAATAGGTTTCGCCTAACCAAAAGCGATATATTGGAGTGTTTGGTTTTTTGCTAAGAGCTTGCTCAAAGCTAATATATGCTTTATTTAGAAAACCATTATGAAATGCGGCTATTCCATTGCGAAAAAAATCTTCTGCGAGCGCTGCATCCATATCTATAATTTGAGTAAAAGTTAATAAGGGGACAAGTATAAAAAACAGCACCCATAAAATTTTCTTCATATAATGCTCCTATATCATTATAACATAAAAACTAAACGGAGTAAACAACAATTTTTTTATCTATATTTTGTTGAAGTTGTTCTTGAATAAAAAGCAAAGTTCCTACGCTACCCGCACAAGTTAGGCAGGCCCCTTGGTAACGAAGATAAAGTTTAAATTCGTCTGCCTCTTGGGTTAATTCAAGCAATTCAACTCCTCCGCCATCTCTAACTAGGTGTGGGCGAACATTATTATCTAAGCATTGCTCGATTGATCTTAATTTTTGTGCAAGGGTCATCGCTTGAAAAGAGATTTCTTCTTGAGTAGAAGCTAAAGAAGCACTTGCTAGCTCTTTTTCCATTTCGAGCCTAGTATCGCGTAAAATATCCACCAAGTAATATTTTTTCTTTTCATGCCCACCTGGTTTGACACACGATTTACAAAAAGCACCAGCTTTTGTATAGGCTGTAATCTCTTCTACTGTCTTTAAATCATTTAGTTTGATGACTTCTTTTATGGTAGAAAGCGTGACCCGAGCACACTCACAAACCATCTCTTCATCTTCTAAAGTAGATATATCGACGCCTTTGTAAAGTGCCGCAGCTTGTTTAATTACATCGTATGCCATAACCGAGCAGTGCATTTTTTGCGGAGGAACTGCGGGAGTTTCAGGATTGTCTCGCATTGCAAATTCTACATCGATATTAGTAATTCCAAGTGCCTCGTCTACTGTTTTACCAATACACAATTCTGCCATTACATCGCTTGACGCAATCGCGGTACCACACCCAAAACTTTTAAATCGGGAGGCTAAAATTTTATGAGTCGATTCATCAACAACCCAATAAAGGCGCACCGTATCTCCACAGGATTCTGCCCCCCAATCGGCGACAATAAGCTTTCCTCCAAGTTTAGCCGCCTCAGCTTCGGTAATTTCACCACGAAACAAAGGTTGCTCCATCCTTTGATTGACTTTATTTGAATATTGCTCCCATAAAGAGCCACCAATTAAACTATTTTTTCCCATATACATTCCCTCCTGTCAATTTACAAACGAGTCGTTGTGATAGAACGCAATCGTTTGACAGAATTTTTAACCACTTCTATTGTTGCATCGATCTCACTTTCTGTTGTGAAACGCGACAAACTAAAACGAATTCCTGTGTGAGCTAAGTCTTTGCTGATTCCAATTGCTTTAAAGGTTGGATTTTCTTCTAAAGATTCCGACGCACAGGCACTCCCCGTCGACGCACATATTCCCGCTCTATTTAAGTCCCAGAGCATTGCCTCTCCTTCAATTCCTTTAAAACTAGCAAAGACGGTATTCGGGGTTCGTATTTCTCGATCCCCAATGATAAAAACATCAGAAATTTCTAATAAGCCATCTTCTAACTTGTTTCGTAACCGAGAAACTTCTTTTATTTTTTGATCTAGATTGACAAGAGCCACTTCTAACGCCTCACCCATTGCAATCATACCTGCAACATTGACTGTCCCGCTACGAAGCCCCCCCATTTGCTCTCCACCATGGAGCAAAGGAACAAATGGAACGCCATTACGAATATAAAGCCCCCCCACCCCTTTAGGTCCATGAAATTTATGCGCGCTAAAAGTCATAAAATCCAGAGGAACTTCTTGAAGATCGACTTTAATTTTTCCTACTGCTTGAACAGCATCCGAATGAAATAATACTCCCGCATTATGCGCAATTTCGACTAATTCAGCCATAGGATTAATGAGCCCAGTTTCATTGTTTGCCCACATAATAGAGACTAGCGCATCCGTTTCTGGATTAAGGGTCTCTTTTAATGTAATTGGGTCGACAATTCCCTTATTATTTACAGGCAAGTATACCACTTGGGCTCCAAGGCTTTCTAAAAACTTTGCTGTTTCGGTGACAGCAGGATGCTCAATTTGAGTCGTAATAATGCGCTTTTTGTTTCCTTTAAGGATTTGGTCAAACCAAACACTTTTTAAAACGCTATTGTTTCCTTCCGTCGCACAACCCATAATGAGGATATCGTCTTCATCGTTTGCATTTAAAGAGGAATATAATTGATCTAAAGCCCGAGCCATATGGGGGCGTACTTCGATTCCTGCGTTATGAAGCGAATTTGGATTTCCATATAATGAATCATTAAAAGGTTCCATAGCCGATTTAACGAGGGGATCGATACACGTTGTTGCATTATTGTCTAAATAAATTCTCTGCATATATAAATATAAACTTTTTTCATGAAAAATTAAAGTCTACAATTCGAGTTTCACTACAGAATATGCAATTTTTTCGCCTTTTACAGCGTGCCAATCGGAAGTCGGTTGATCGTCGGCAGTATCGATAGGCTCTCCGTAGATAACAAAACTTTTACAATTTGAACCCTCTTGTTCACATTTTAGCTTGATGTAATCTTCGTATTTTCGATTTGCTAAAGAAGATTCGATCCATTGTGTTTCTTTTGTTAATTTTTCGGGAAAGTTGATGTTGATAAAAGTATTTTGCGTGATTTTTGTCAATAAATAAGGAATTTTTTCTAGTAACAGATTGGCTTCTAATTCATATTGAAACGGAGGTTGATGGCGATGACAACTAACAGCAATAGAAGGATAATGATAGAGTGCAGCTTGTCGAGCGACGGCAGCAGTCCCAGAATAAAGCAAATCTGAGCCAAGATTTGGCCCTCGATTAATTCCGCCAATGACTAAATCGGGGACAAAATCGATAGCACCCAAAATGGAATACAAAACACAATCCGCAGGTGTCCCACTACATAAATATTTTTTATCACTTACTTTGGTAAAAGTGACATCTCGACCTAAGGTGATAGCATGCGAATAACCACTTCTCTCTGTGTCGGGAGCGACCATCACTACATCATGTTCCCTCGACAAGACTTCAAACAATATCTGTATTCCTTCAAAATGATAGCCATCATCATTAGCGATTAAAATTTTCATTTATTTCTCATCAAAAAAATTAAGAGTCACTCCACCCTTAAATGAGAGCGGATAAACCTCGGGCTTGTAACCAAAAATATGTTCATATTTAACAAAATGCGCTGGATCTAATTTAAGCTCATTAGAATCTGCAAGTACAATTAGACAACCCCCGTGACCGAGTCCCGCTAGTCGAGTTGCACAAACCCCTGGGGTATCCATTATTCGATGATTTAACCAGTCAATTTCAGGCGTCGTCAAGAAAAGATTTTCGGACATACTCGCATGAGAGCTATTTAGAAGCCTAGCCATGACATCTGGGTCGTCCCTCTCGAGTGCCGAAATGGCATCGGCAATACGTTTGTTTTCCTCGCAAACATGCTTTAACAACCACTGAGTCTCGTCAAGCGATTTTGTTTTAAAATCTGCTGAGTCGATGGTAATATCTGACAATGACGTTATGTATGGAATTTTTTCACGACTTAGTACCGTTTGCAATTCGCCGCAGAAATCTAGCAAACCTTGAAAATCCGATTTATCCCACATAATACGAACTTTTGAATTAACCAGATAAAAACGGTCGGCTAAAGCGCCTAATGGATAATGTTCAAAAATAATTGCATGAGAATTATAAAAAACAACCGAATCTTTCTTTGCATAATAAGATGTTATGGAATCGATTTGCAAGGCCGTTTTATTTTGCATAAAAGTGTATTCTGTCAGATAACAGATTTGAAGCATTTGAATATCTGGAATTTTAAATTTATAGAGCCCTCTAAGAGCAACGGCTAGAGCAACACAAGTTGCTGCAGATGAATTGAGCCCGACCGCTTTGGGGATCTCGGAATTAATAACAATATTCATTCCCCCTACATGCAATCCTCGCAGTTCTAATTCGTGAATAATTCCTTTTACAAAATTAAACCACCGCTCTTCTCGACGATATTTTAATGATTTAATTGAACCTCTTTTTGTTTCATTTAATGTGTAATGATATGCTACAAGCTCATCGTCTTTACGTTTTGAAATTGAAACAGAGACAAATTGATCAATAGCCCCTTTAATTACCTTGCCTTGTAAGTTTCCCAAAAGGGTTGACAATAATCGAACTACGCCAGGTGCCTTCGCTACAACAGCAGGAGTGACACCGTATTGATGTTGATGGTATTCTACGATTCTGTTCATGTAAGTATATTACATCTATTATGCTAAAAACACAAGCAAATAATCTTTATGTAGAGAAAAAAAACACCGCTTTTAAAAAAAAGCGGTGTTTTTCGTGCGATTGAGTAAAAATTATTCTGCCTTTCGACCATATTTTTTATTGAATCGATCAATTCGTCCAGCAGTGTCTACTAGTTTTTGCTTTCCTGTATAGAAGGGGTGACAATTTGAACAAATATCGATTTGTTGATCACCTACTGTAGAATGAACATCAAAAACGTGGCCACAAGCACAAGCAATTTTTGACATTTTTAGTTTAGGATGGATTTCTTTTTTCATTATATGCCTCCATGGGATGATAACCCATTATGTTTCACAAATTAAAAATACTTGAATTTTCAAAAAAAGTCAAGGTGTAAATGAAGTTACTTACTAGAGATATATTCCATATCTGTAGTAGCCATCGACTTTAGGAAGGATTCGTTATCTTTTGACTTTTTAAGCCGTTCGATGATAAGTTCGGTGCTTTCAAGGTCGTCCATAGGATTGAGCACTTTTCGAAGGAGCCAAATTTTAGCCATCTCTTCTTGGCTAAGCAACAAGTCCTCTTTTCGCGTGCCAGAGCGTTTTACATTAACAGCAGGGAAAAGACGACGGTCGCTCATTCTTCGGTCTAAGATAAGCTCCATATTACCCGTTCCTTTAAATTCTTCAAAGATAACTTCATCCATACGGCTACCTGTTTCTATTAGTGCACTTGCAATAATCGTTAAACTTCCACCACCCTCAATGTTACGAGCAGCACCAAAGAATCGTTTTGGTTTATGAAGTGCATTCGAATCGACCCCACCCGAGAGAACTTTTCCCGATGTAGGCACTGTCTGATTATAAGCACGGGCTAGACGCGTGATTGAGTCGAGTAAGATAACGACATCTTTGCCATATTCCACTAGGCTTTTTGCCTTCTCGATAACCATTTCTGCAACATCGCAGTGATTAGATGCTTGTTCGTCGAAGGTAGAAGCGATAACCTCGCCCTTAACATTGCGTCGCATATCGGTCACCTCTTCGGGGCGTTCGTCGATTAGAAGGACAATTAAATAGACTTCGGGATGGTTTTCGGTAATTGCATTGGCAATTTTTTGCAATAAAACTGTTTTTCCCGTTCGTGGCGGAGCAACAATAAGACCCCGTTGTCCCTTTCCAATAGGAGAGAAAAGGTTGATCATTCTTGTCGATAGTTCGCCATTAGCCGTTTCTAAATTAATTCGTGAATCGGGAAAAAGAGGAATGAGCGTTTCAAATGGAATTCGGGATTTACCTAGTTCAGGATCCTCAAAGTTGAGTTCGGTGATTTTTAACATTCCAAAATATTTGTCGTCGTCGCGAGGGGGACGAATTTGACCGAAGATGTCATCGCCTGTTTTTAGGTTATACGTTTTAATTAAAGTGGGCGAAATATAAATATCGTTTGAACCCGCAAGATAACTATTAAAAACAGAACGCAAAAAGCCAAAGCCTTCGTTTACAACTTGCAATGTCCCTCTTGAATAGACAACCCCTTCTTGCACATGTTTTTTAACCACGGCAAAAACAAGATCTTGCTTGCGAGAAGAGACGACAAATTCTTCATCTAATCCCATTTGCAACGCCTTCTCTCGTAGCTTAATGACTGGAAGTTTTGCAATTTCATCGAGGTACAATTTTTCTTTTGTCCCGTCGTCAATCAATTTTGCATCTTCGGCCTCATTTTCTACTGGAAAGCGATTTTTCCCCTGATTGTTTTTATTTTTATTGCCATTTCGTTGCGATTGGCGTTGTTGTGAATTAGAGGAATTTGGAGAAGCCGATTTTATTGGTGCCCCCCCATTTGCTGCTCGGGCAGCAACAACAGCTGCATTTCCTAACGCAGTGGGTCGTATTGCAGAACGGCGGCGCATTAGAGTTTGCGTGGGTGCAACGGGTTGCCCAGCAACTGGAAAAGTAACCCCCTCCCCCTCTGGATTAGGATTCGTTTCTGCAGGTGCCGGAGTTGAATTTCCTGGAGTTGCAGATTCGGAAATTGTGGTCTCTAAAGTGGAAGATTCCGAAGTTGAAGTCTCTTCTTCGTTTGAAGGGAGTGTTTGGATTTTAATCTTTGGTTTTGCTGTTTTACGAACAACAACGGGTTTCGCCTCGGAATCTGCTTGGAGTGCTTCGGTGTCGAAGTTTAAACTAGCAGTTTCTGAGTTTGTTGTAGCTATTTTTTTAGCTTTGCTTCGAGGAGTTTTCTTTACGGGCTTTTCCTCGCCCTGTGCGTCCTCTTGCCCAAATAAATCATCAGACATAGTTTGTTCCTTAAATTGTGTGTGGATTTTTTAAAAAATTAAAAGTAATGGAAAATATATTAAAATATTAGATTGAAATAGAAGTGTTGTCAATAGATATTTCGTTGTAAATTAGAAAAATAAGTGCTTTTAACACAACAAGAGAACTTTTTTCTCTAATTTCGTCTCTCGTCCCTGTAAAAAAACAACTTTCTATCCATTGCTGCTCTTTTAGAAAGACTCCTATTATGACCGTTCCAACTGGTTTTTCGGGGGTTCCTCCGCCAGGTCCAGCAATGCCTGAAACGGCAAAACCTGAATCGACTCCAAAACGAGAATGCACCCCCATCAACATCTCCTTTACTACATCAATTGAAACGGCACCAAATCTATCTAAAGTAGAGGAATCCACTCCAAGAAGTTTATTTTTAACTTTATTAGAATATGAAATTAAGGCACCCTCGAAGACAGATGAAACGCCTGAAACGGCTGTGATTTTAGAGGAAATAAGCCCGCCTGTGCAACTCTCCGCACCCGCTAATGATAATTTTTCTTGTATCAAGAGTGCTACTAATAGTTCTTCTAAGGAAGTAACGCCATATTTATTTATTAAGCGATCGAAATTAAAATTTGCGAACATTGACTACTTAAGTAGGTTTGCCTTTAGTTTATCTGTTTCGGCAGAAAAAATATCGATATTTCCAGGATTTCGTAGCATATCGCAATCTCCGACTAACTCCATTCCATCTTGAAATCGAATTTGTGAGGCAGAAACATTTCCATGCACAACCGCTGTAGAATATAATTCAAGTTTGTCGGTAACTTGCACATCGCCTAAGAGTCTTCCTGCAATACTCGCAGATTTTGCTTTGACTGTTGCTCGGACATTAGAGTGTTCTCCAATACCAAGAAATCCCTCTGAGTCGATAACTCCATCAAAATTACCTTCTATTTGTAGTGAAGATGAAAATTTTATTGTACCTTTTAGTTTTGTTTTACTGCCAAGCACCGTTGTACAGCATCGGTAACTAGGTTCTTTATATGTAGCCATTATCGCCCTCTACTTTTATTGTATTTTATTGCTAATATTAGAATAATCCATAATAGCGATAATGTGCAAGCAATTTTTGCAAATATATCACCAATAATTTGATAGATTGATGTGGGGGTTGTCGTTTTTAGCATATCGACGGTGAGGACTTGAGGAACAAACGGCTTTAGTTCGCCTGCAATTTTGCCAGAAGGTTCAATTGCACAAGTTTGCCCAGATTGTGCTGCTCTTAAGACTGGACGTCGCACCTCTATCGCACGAAGAACAGACATGGCTAAGTGTTGCTGTTGAGCAACATACGAACCTGACCAACTATCGTTAGTAATATTGATGAAAAAATCACTTCCTTCCTCTGTCATTTCACGGATTAGATTGCCAAAACCATCTTCGTAGCAAATGGGAGTAGCAAATTGGTAATTGTGAATTTTAAAATAGCTATTTTTTTTTCCTGGTTCAAAAAAACTAGAACCCCATTTTGTTTGCATAAATTTTTTAAGACCCGGGAAAAATCTTCCAAAAGGGTATTTTTCTGTAAATGGAACGAGTTTTTGCTTCGAATAGGTTTGAAGGATCTTGCCATTATCGACTAAAATAGCTGAATTGTAATCGATCCGATTTGAAAAAGTATAAATTGAATTTGGATCTTTAGGACGGCCATCTGAATTTCCAGTTAAAATGGGAATTCCAATCGATTTATTAAATTCAATAAAGTTGTCGACTGCTAGTTTCGCTGAACCATGTCCACCGTTTAAATACCAGTATATTCCAGGAATAAATGCGGTTTCGCTCCAGATAATGCAATCGGGCTTAGCCGCTGCCGCATCGTAACTTAACGAAATATTTTGAATTAAATCGCTGTTATAATTTGATGCCTTGCGGTAATTCATATCGCGCCTATCTCTCTTACCATTTAGTAAAGGCTCGGGCACAATCCCGTTATTGCTTTGTACCAAGGAAATCCTAATTGAATCCTTATTTTTTGCCTCTGTACCATGGACAATGTGAATAGAATTTTCCGACGGAACGGAAATAAGTCCTAAACCAACGACTAAAAACAAAAGCACAAAAAATATGGAAAAGTGAATCATTGTCCCTTTTAGTTTATTTCGTACATTGTTTTTCCATTCACTAGAAAATGACGAAAATAAGTCTGCTAAGAAAACTTGCGGTAGAACCATTAAGAAAGATAAGATCCAGACGCCACCAAAAGCGGCTCCTTGCACAAACCAAAAACTTTTATATTGGCTATAACCTAAGACACCAAAAGGATAGGCTAAAAAACCTTGACTTTTCAAATATTCATAACTGACCCACAAAAGAGCGAGTAACCAACAAAAAGCAAACGAACGCCTTTGAATGACAATTTTCATAAGGAAGAACAATAAGCTAAAATAAAGTCCTTGTGTTATCGCTACAAACCACATAGCCACAGGATTGAATAAGAGCAACCAAAATTGCGATGAAAAATATGAAAACAAGCCAAATAAAAACCCCCACAAAGCGGAGGTTTTTTGAGAAGTTTTAAAGAGCAAAAGGAAAATTGGAATGAGAGCGACCCATCCAAAAAATCCTGCCCCGTCTTTGATTAGTAAGCCTGGAAATGCCATTGTCCATAGCAAAATGGAAATAAAAAATAAAATAATTTTTTGGCAATGAGCCTTTTTATTTAAGGTTGATAGGCAAGAAAAAAACAAGCTCGTTTTTTCCCTACTTTCCTTCTTTTTTAACATCCCAAACTTGAGCTTTTAACTCTTTACCTGATCTAAAAGAAACAACGCAATGTGGTTTAACTGTAACAACATCGCCCGACTTTGGATTTCGTGCATTTTCACGACCCTTACGTTGTTTAAGTTCGAAGGTCCCAAACCCACGCAATTCCACGATTCCATCTTCTGCTAATGATTTTTTAACAACATCAAAAAAATGTTCGATAACCACTTTAGCATCTTTTTTTGAGATATTTGCATCAAGATAAATTTGATCTACAATGTCTGCCTTAGTTACTTTTTTGCTACCCATAATATTCTCCTGTGTATCGAAATAAAAAGGCAGGAGGATTAGCTCCTGCCGACGATTATATAAAAGTGGAAATCTATGCTA
>CAYJGX010000027.1:8757-24695 GCA_964369795.1 uncultured Spirochaetaceae bacterium | reverse complement strand
TTGCCGTAGAGTTATCACTACTTTTCCAAGTAACTCCTACTACATCTACACCTTCAAGCGTTGCCTTAAGCGTTGCCGTTTCGCCAACCCGCAAGGTTGTTTCTGCTGGTGTAATAACCAAGCTAATTGTTTCCGGATTACATGCAACTGTAAAAAGTATGCAGAAGATAAATCCCATAACTAATAAAATTTTATGCGTTTTTTTCATAAAAACCCCCATACTTGGATTATACCATACATATGGGGGTTGTCAAGAAAAAAAAATAACTAAGTTGCTATTATTTTCAAGTTAAGATGCATATAAACTATACTACAAACCTAAAAAGTTCCATCTGGTAAATAATAGGCGACATAGTCTACTTCTAACCAAGTTGGAAGCTTGTCATGCCCGTCTGCAAAATCGCCACCCCAGCCATTTGGATTATTTGAAATTTCGGTAGAAATATGAATATCTTGGGGAACGTCCATGATTCCCTTTAAGGAATCGGACCCATAAGGGATAGGATCTATACCAGAGGGAAGTTGCGGAGCTATATTTGTATTAACGCCATAACTAGTAGCTACATTTGTGATACGATCCCCATCTCTTCCTGCTTCCCACGAGGCAGGTGTAGATTTATGATTTTGCACAATAACTCCTGTATTGTCGTCGTTCGCAGTGGTTTCTCTAAATTTTTCGCCATTATTGTAATAGATAACCTTTGTTTCATCCCAATAGATGCCTAGCGTCCACCATTCATTCTCATAATCTTCTGGAGCATCGTATTCTACATAGGCACTTCCTGGAAATTCTCCATATTTACCCTCGCCATTGTGCCAGTGAGTCACGCAAGCAACGGTGCGTTCTTCTTTACCTAAAAACTCCATAATGTCAAATTCAGACATGACACCATACATCCAAAAAGCATACCATGGGCCTCGGACCGAGGTATTTTGAGTATAACCTTTTTTCTTCGCACGCACCCTAGCTTCCAAGTAGCCAAAACGAACCGTTTTTGAGCGAGACTGCCCACTAAGAACTGTCCCTTTAGGAAGAGACGCATCTAAATCAAGAAAACCGCCAACCCCTTTTGTTTGCTCGGGCCCTATAAAAACCACTCCACTAAGAGGATCTGTTGCAAGTACTTTCTGCATCATGATGGAGTTTTTTACTTCTGTAGAGCGGACATCCCATTTATAATCCCTTCGATCCCCTTGCAGTTGAATATTCCACATTCGAGTATAGGAATATGCTTCTTTGTCGATACTTTCACTGCCTTTTACTGCATTTAGTGTCGAATATTTTTTATAATTGAGCCCATTAAAGTGATAGTTAAAGTCATCTCCAATGACTAACGAATATTTTTTAGCCGTAGGAGTAGATGTTTTAATATAATCCTCGTCGAAGTAAACAGTTTCTGCAAATTCTGCCTTGTTTAATACACGAAAACTATTTCCCCAATATTGTTTATCCTCATCTTCATGCTCTGCGGTTGCAGAAAGTTCTAGGTTGATGACTAGTTGATCTGTTTCATTGGTTCTACTAGGTGCTAAGATATAGGCATCTTTAAAAGACAACTGATGTGCTTTATCTAAATTTAGAGTAAATTCTGTTCGTTTCGTATAAGGAGCATTTACAACTGTTGCATCCGCAATTGCACTTCCACTAGCACTATCTGTAAAAGTAGCACTCCATGTTGCCTTGGCAAAATTATATTTATTATATTCATCTTCTAAAAGAGCTCTTAGAGCCACTTCCATCTCGGCTCCATAGTTAAAAAGAGCCGTTGCTTTATTTTCTGGTACCCCGCTATCACTTGTTTTTCGTGCAATACTTAAATGCAATGGACTAATCGTTAAAGTTTTTCCTTGCGCAAGTGTTTTGACAGAAAAGACAATTTTGTCATCAATAACATTTATTGGTCTATCAGATTCGAGCGTTATTGCTACTTCAAACTCAAGGGGATATTCTGTATTTAGCGTCAAATTTTCGATTGTTAATTCTAGCGGAATTTCTTCGCCCGATTCCGTAAGTAGTTGTGTTGCAGACATAGTGGCTAAAGATTTTGTGCCCGACTTAACGACTATAGAAATAGTTCCTGCACCTGTTTCGGTATCGTCTTGATAGGCAGCAAGCACTTTTTCTAAAATCCCTTGGAAGCTAAGTTTGAAGCTTGTTTGAGTGATATCGGAGACGACGAAATTTGACTCGCTTAAAAGAACTTCGCCTTCGTTTGGAAGTGTAAAAGTATCTAAACCTGCATTTGTTTCCCACACAAAAGGGATGCTTGTTTCGTTATAGGCTAGAGTAAATTCGATTTTTTTAGAATAAGTTTTTCTAGCCTCGCCTGCAATGGCAGTTTCCTCAAATATTTCGCTTGGAACCGAGGAACCAACTGTAAATAGAGATTCTCCATCTGGTAAGAACGAATCATTACTGCCATCTGCAAACTCTACTGCACTAATTTTTAAATCGGATAATTGAAATACAATATCCGAAGGAAAGAAAGAGCGAACCTCATCGACAAAAGCCTCTTCACTCTCATAAAGCCGATAACTATAGCCGGTGGGTGTCTCTTTATTTATTTTGATGTCACTTGCATCTATAACCAATTTGTCTGGCAAAACAGTTAGGTTGGCTACCCCAAAATTGCCTTTCGCATTAGTCGCTATAATGCTCACATTTCCAGGAAGAGTTGCCTTTACATTTCCATTTTCATCGACTGTCGCCGTTGTTGTGTCGCTACTTTTCCAAGTGACATCTGTCACCTCGACTTCATCTGTGGTAAAAGCTTTAAGCGAAAGAGTTTCACCAACGCGAATATTTTCTTCTTTTGGACTAAGCACTAATGTTGCCAAAGTGGGTGAACATGCTGCTAAAAGAAGCAAACAAGTGAAAAGAGCCAAAACGAATAGTGATTTAATCGTATTTTTCATAAAAACCTCCATGTAGAACCTTTCTACTAATTTATATCTAAAAGGGAAGAACAATCTTTTTAGAAGGATCGATAATATATTCATCGATGTTATCCTCTGTTACTAAAATAAGTGGCATATAGACATCTTCCGTAGGAAAATTTTGCATAACAATATCGCTGACTAAATAACGAATCCCTAAATCGATTTGCTGTTCTGAACGCTGACTGATAACGGCACTCAAATGCCCCTTTCTGATTGCTTCTATATTTTGAGGCAGCAAATCAAATGCAAAAATGGGGCCAGTAAAATTCGCCTGCTTTGCATACGCGGCAGCAATAAATCCCGTTTCGTCCCCAACAAAAATGGCACAGTAATCATTGATTGATTTACTCGAAAAGACCTTCGCATACGAGTCTTCCTTAGCTGCTTCGTTTTCTAAAACAACCACATCAACCTCAAAATTATAATCTTTAAAAAAGGATTTAAAACCATCACAACGAGAAGAAGAAATTTTTTGCTTAACAATTAAAATCTTGCCCGTTTGGACACCCTTAGACAAAATATAATATGAAATAAAACGACCTGCCAGAAATCCTGCCCTAAATTTATCTTGCCCAATAAATACCGATTTTTCGATATCCACGGGCGATTTTGTGTCGACAAAGACAATTGGCATTTTACCACTAATTGACAACAACAAATCCGAGACAGCCTCGTCTTCTATAATAGAAATCAACAGACCATCACATTTAGCCTCTAAAAACTGATTCCAGACAGGCAAAAAACTCGACGCTTGCCATCGATCATAATAAAATACGGCAATATCAATCTTAAACCCAGCTAACTGCTTGCGAATGACATCCACCCCCCTTGTCGCCTGTTTCCAAAAGCCAGAGTCCCCATCGGGATAGGGCAAAATAACGCCAATTTTACTGCGAGTTGACTTAGAAAAGTGGCGAGCAAATTGATTTGGGCTATATCCTGTTTCTTTAATGACTTTATTGACAATTGCTGCCGTCTTAGCCGAAAAGCGTCCAGAGTTATGCAGAACCCTAAAGACAGTTCCCGTAGAAACGCCAGAAATTCTTGCAATATCTTTAATTGTTACAACATCATTCTTTTCTTGCTCACTCATTTGCAACTCCTTCATCTTTTAATTCTTCCTTAGCCTTAATAAAACTAGCTAAATCATCTAAATTACAACCCCAAGGTTCTAATTTTAATATTTCCTTAAATTTTTCTACCATATGAGGCCCTGTATTCATGTCCAAGAACATCATATGGATGCCACGCTTTTCACACTCTTCGTAGTCTTGCTGCGTCACATTTTGCAAAGTCACTTCGTAATATTTAGGTTTGATTGAATCGAAGTCCTTTACATTGATGGTTTTGTTTAGTTTGATGGGTATCTCTGGATATTTTTTGGCAATTTGTCTAAGTTTACTTTTATGCATAGACCAGACCATACAGTCCTTTTCAAATTCATATTTTTTAATAATCGATACGACACCATCAACATCTAAGGTCTTTAAATCAAAAAAAACTTGAACCTTTCCCTTTGCCCATTCTAAAAAAGTTTCGAGTCTAGGAATTTTTTCTCCCGCAAATTCTTTAGAAAACCAACTCCCCGCATCGAGGGAATCGATATATTTAGAAGTAGAAGCGCTAAGTAAACCAGCTCCATTACTCGTTCGGCTTAACCCTGGGTCATGGAAGATATAAAAAATTCCATCGCGGCTTTTTTGAACGTCGATCTCGATCCACTCTACCCCTTTTTCGTAGGCTATTTTGGCCGCAGCCATTGTATTTTCTGGCGCAAACTGATTTGCCCCCCGGTGGCAGATAATCTCTGTAGCCGAAAGTGAAACAATCCCGAAAAATAATAAAGAAAATAACAAAATTTTTTGCAACTTTATCCTCCATGAAGATAATTCATTCTACCCCAATTTTTTAAATAAGGCAAGTTTATTACCGAAGCAATTTCTCCGATTCTCGTTCGGGCAGAGCTTCCACATTTCTAAGATGCCCCTCAATTTTACGAGAGCGAACCCCAATGCCATCTAGTTCTTTGCTTGCAGAATCGATTTTATCACGTGTTTTTTCTATTATGGTTCCAAGTTTGCCAAATTCGGTGCGAACGGCGCCTAAAACAGCCCAAATTTCTTGAGTGCGTTTTTCCACAGCCAAAGTGCGAAATCCCATTTGCAAACTAGAAATAAAGGCAGACAAAGTGGTAGGACCCGTAATCGTGATTTTGTGTTCTCTTTGGATTTGCTCAAATAAACCAGGGATTCGCAAGACCTCTGCGTACAACCCTTCGAAGGGTAAAAAGAGAATTCCAAACTCGGTTGTGTTAGGAACATCAATATATTTTTCTTTTATATCCTGCGCAAATTTAATTATTTTTCGTTTAAGCTCTTTTTGTTGAATATCGATTTCGACAGGATTCACTATTTCGTAGGCGGCAAGTAGGCGCTCATAATCTTCCGTTGGAAATTTTGAGTCGATTGGCAAATAGATACTCTCTCCCGAATTGGCCTTTGAAGGGATTTTGATTGCAAATTCGACATTTGCCTTACTCCCCTGTTTGGTTTTGACATTTTTTTCATATTGAGCGGGAGTCAAAAGCTCATCGAGCAATGCTTCAAGTTGATATTCTCCTAAAACGCCTTTAGTTTTTACATTCGACAAAACCTTTTTTAAATCGCCAACCCCAGTTGCTAAGGTTTTCATTTCGCCTAACCCGCGTTGCACTTCTTCAAGTCTTTCGCTCACTAATTTAAAAGATTCGCCTAACCTCGTCTCGAGTGTCTTATGAAGCTTTTCATCGACCGTTTCTCGCATTTTTTCTAATTTCTCGGCATTGTCTCGTTGCAAAGCGGAAAGTTGTTTTTCTACGGTTGTCGCTACCTCCCCTAACAAATGCCTGTTTTCTTTAATTAACCGAGTCTGCTCTTCTCTAAAAAAGCTAGAAAACTGAAACATCTGCTTTCCTAACTCCTCTCTATTGAGTTTAAACTCTCTTTGCGTGCTTGCCTCTTTCTCTTTTGTTTGCAGTTTCAACTCCTCTAGTAGGAATAAAATTTTATTTGCATTCCCTCCCCTCTTTTTAAAGAGCAAGGCAATTAAAACCATCAAATTAACGAACGATATTCCAACTACAACATAGAGGATCCACTGCATGTCTATATTCATTTTACTATTCTCCTAGCAACGATTTTTTTACTGTTTCTGCAATGACGAAAATTCCCTCTCCATTTGGATGTAATCCATCGGGGAAAAGATGGGGCGAAGTTTCAAAGGGAAGTCTTAGGTTGATGGTTTTGGCCTTTATTTTTTTGGCGACTTTATTGATTTGTGCATTAATTTCTTCTAAATATATAGGTTGATAATGATCACTATTTTCAAAGACGGGGGTCAGTGGCGTTGCAATCCAAATGTTTATCTTTGGATTCAAATCCATCCATCCTCGCAATAATGATAGAAAGTTATCGTAAAAAATCTCTCTACCCCCCTCGTTCCAATTAATAACATCATTTATCCCAAGATTAATGACTAAAATATCTGGAGAAAAGGCAATTGCCTCTTTATAAAGCGGCAAGGAAACAAAACTGCGCTCCGCACCAGCCCGAGTCCCTAATGCATTAACACAACTGCCACTTGAACCAAAATTTTCTACCCAATATTTAGCACCTAAAAAATGCTGCAAAAGTGCGGGGTATCCATCTTGCAAGGGATTTTTAAGCCCTAACCCAAAAGTAATGCTATCGCCTACACAAGCGACACGAATAGGTGCAAAATCGATCTTTCCAGTTGTAAAAGGTGGAAGGGGCATTTTAGATTCTTTTCCTAAGAGATTTCCTCTAAGACTCCCCCGCCAATTATAGCGCACATATTTGGGGCGAGTGTTCATTTTTTTTAGCTCATCGGAATAAAGAAGAATTTCATTATCCCCTTCAATTTTTCCACGTGCTGAATAAAAAATTCCTAATTCGCCTGCTAATTCAAAACCTCTAACAAAGAATCCATCATTTAAAACAATATCTTCATCAAATTCAATTTCTATACTATCAGAATCAAAATCAATATCTTCTATTGTTGGAAACCCCTCTAGCTGGTATCCATAAAAACGAACCGAGTCACAGACAAAAGAAGGGCCTTTTTTCTCACTTTCGCCACTAAATGCAAAGGAAGTAAAAAAAGCCCCTAAAAACAATACAAAAAATATCTTATTAAATGTCATTACTATTATAAATTATTTGCCTAAAAGTTCGTCTCGCAAATCCATAAGAGCTTTTTCGGATCGCACTCCCACCCAGTTTCCAAAAGTAGCTGTTTTAATTGGCATTCCTTTTATACAAACAGGAGATTCGGTAGCCCCATTTTTAAAGACTTCAATTCCCTTTCCAGGAGTATAGACGATTTCGTAGACATCCCCTTTGGCAATTCCTGCTTTAAAAACAGAAACGAACTCTTCTATTTCTGCTTTAATAGGCTCGGTATTACCATTAGTAGCCTCGTTGAAAGCTTCGTAAGTTGTCTCGATAAACATTTTAGGAGTTACAATCCCAGACATCATGACAAGTCGCATAGCCATAGGCTCATCTGCTGTTAGAATTGCATCTGCATCAGTTGATTTTTCTGGGAGATATAACCCTAAAGAATAAATTTTAATAAAAGCTTTTTTTCTAAGGCCCGCGCCATTTAGCACAAGAGGTGTTTCTTGTTCTGCAAATGTTTTTGTGTCAGGGAAATTAATTCCGCTCACTTCTTTTGCATATGCACCCATAACCACTAATGTTAATAATAAAAATAATATTGTTTTCTTCATGAAAATCTCCTCTTTTACACTAAATTAACCCGATAATTGTAATTTGTCAAGAAAGATGTACCAATATTATAAAACTTTTTCCCTATTTTTTTATCAATTTTAATGCTATAATACTTTAAATGTTAGACAGCCAACAATTAGAAACTAAACAACAATGCACTCTCATTGACCCTAAATTGATTCTATCTAAAAACAACTCCTCTATGCCATGGACTTGGAACTTAGACCTATACCGCGGCTGCCAACTCGATTGCCTCTATTGCAAAGACAACGCAAATCACAAACAACACGCCTTTCTCGGACATCAAATTCTCGCAAAAAAAACGGCACCTCAATTACTAGAGCAACTTCTATCTTCTCCATCGTGGGCGGGAGAATCGATTCACTTCGGTGGACAATCCGAAACATTTCAGCCATTAGACGACCAACTTCAACTCACTAGAAAATGCTTAGAAATCATCGACACTTATCCAAACCCTATTTATATCACGACACAAAGCCTATCAATCCTTGACCACCTAGACTTACTAAAAAAAATTGCCTCAAAAACCTCTGTCCACATCAATGTCACGATTACCACACTAGACGAAACTTTACGCGAAAGAATCGAACCCAATAGCGCAACAAGCGAACAACGTTTTAAAATACTCGAACGCTGCAAAAAAATAGGTTGCCAGACCCATCTTTTCCTTATGCCTATTATTCCCTTTATAACCGACAATGGGAAAAACCTAGAAAAAATTATTCGCCGTGCAGCTAAAGCGAAGGCAGACAGTCTACTCGCATGGACCTTAGAACTCCCCACCCCACTAATCTATAGTTACTATCCTTTTTTAAAGAAATTTTCTGACAAAGCCTTTACCCAAACAGAGGAGCTCTACACAAACGCAAATAAAATGCAAATTTACCGTCGAAATCTCTTTGCTCTTGTAACTAACCTCATGCAAAAATACGAAGTAAACTTTCCTGCCAAAGACAAAAAATATGAATAGACAAATACCCATTTCTCTTTTATAATTAAAGAATAATATGTGGAGTTATTTATGAAACAATCTTTTATCCAAAAATCATTTTTGCTAGGTAGTGCTACCCTCACAGCCTCCCTTGCAGCTACTTGCAATACATTACCGAACACCTTCCCAACCCAAGCGGAAAATCTTTTGCAAATTAAAGATGCCAGTAGCACTCGCCCTAACATCATCTATATTTTAGCCGACGACGCAGGACCAGGAGATTTTAAATGTTATAACTCCCAATTAGAATACGAAACTCCAAATGTCGACCGTCTCGCTAGTGAAGGCATCCAATTTTTGCAACACTATTCGGGAGCACCCGTTTGTGCCCCCTCTAGGGCCTCCCTAATGACAGGAAAGCATACTGGAAATACCCATATTCGGGGCAACAAAGAAATTCAACCCGAGGGACAAGAACCTCTTTTAGAAAATACACAGACATTAGCCTCGTTGCTACAAACCTCTGGCTACGAAACGGGTGCAACAGGAAAATGGGGCCTTGGTTATCCAGGAAGCCATGGAGCTCCCGAAGAACAGGGCTTCGATTTTTTCTATGGCTATAATTGCCAACGGCAAGCACATAGCTATTACCCAACTCATTTATGGAGAACGGGAGTAAAAGAAGAATTAGAAAAAGGAAGCTATTCTCATACCCTTATTGCCAATGAAGCTCTTGCCTTCATAGAAAAAAATGCAGCCATTTACAATGCGGATAATTCAAAACCGTTCTTTCTATTTGTGCCTTTTACACTGCCCCATGCCGCCCTTCAAGTGACAGAAGAAAAGCTAGCCCAATTTGCAGACAAAAACTGGCCAATAGCAAAGAAAAAAATGGCTGCTATGGTAAGCCTTATGGATGACGATATCGGACGAATCATCGACCTTGTCGACAAACTTGGAATTGGTGAAGATACCATTATCTTATTTGCAAGTGACAACGGCCCTCATTCCGAGGGAGGAGCAAGCCCACATTATCACAACAGCAGTGCAGGACTCCGAGGACAAAAGCGAGATCTCTACGAAGGTGGCATTAGAACCCCCTTTGTCGCTCGTTGGACAGATACCATCGCAGCAGGCCAAATTTCCAATCATATTTCTGCCTTCTGGGATATTCTACCCACCTTCACCCAACTCGCTGCCATTGCGAACCCTCCATCCTTCGATGGCATTTCCCTTTTACCCACCTTAACTAACGGAGGCGAGGGACAACAAGTACACGAATTTTTATATTGGGAATTTCACGAATATGGCGGAAAGCAAGGAATTCGTAAAGGCGACTGGAAAGGTGTGCGAAACAATGCTTTCTTAAATCCAACTAGCACCATAGAACTTTATAACCTTGCTACAGATCCTCAAGAGCAAGAGAATGTAGCAGATAAATATCCTGAAATTGCCAAGGAACTAGAGGCCCTCATAAGCCAAGCACACACGCCAAGCGAACTCTTTCCTGGATTCGATAAATAAAAAAAACTTAGGGGAGCATACCATGGACTTTTTCACAACCGCAAAAAAACGATATTCACACAGACTAGGCTATCAAAATAAAGCCGTCCCCCGAGAAACCTTAAACAAAATCGCGCAGACGGCTATTCTCGCACCTACGGGATGCAACTCTCAAACCACCGAATTTGTGATTATCGACCAACCTCAATTAGTAGAATCCATCATTAAAATTATTGGAAAACCCTTTCTAACCGATTGCCCCGCCTTTATCGCCTGCATTGTCGACAAGGAAGCAAAGCAGACCTACTTCGACATGCATTTTCAACTCGAGGATTGCGCTGCCGCCACGCAAAACCTACTCTTAGCAGCAACGGCAAGCGGGCTCGCCTCCCTATGGATCGATGGCTATCTTCGCACCGAAAACAAAGCCGAAGATATCGCCTCCCTCATCCAACTCCCATCAGATAAAAAAATCCAAGTGATCCTACCCATGGGCTACCCTCTAACAGAAGGAAGCCAACCCGCTAAAAAACCTGTTGCACAGCGAGTCTTTTTAAACCATTATGGAAACAATTAAGCGTTTTTTTAAATTTGCAAACAATGTTAGACGCCACTTTGTCAAAGACCGAGGACTTATCCTCGCCTCGAGCATGGTTTTCTCTACCCTCTTTTCCATCGTCCCATTCTTTGCCTCTTTCACTATTTTGCTCTCTTCATCAAAATTTGTAAACATCGAGGTTATTAACGAATGGCTAGAAAAGGTGGCTCTCCCTCAAATTATCCCAGAAGGCCAGCAAGGGCTTGTTCTTCTTTTTGAGGATTTCGTCAAACAGGCAGCCACATTTGGCTGGATTAGTTTCGGAGTTTTTATTGTCACAACGGCGATGCTAATTAAAAAAATTAACGATTCCTTTAATTATATCTACCGAGCCTCCTATCACAGAAAGCGTTTTGCAACCCGAATTGCCACCTATACACCTATCATTGCAACGAGTATTTTAGTCATTGGTGTAGCACTGACTGTTGTGCAATTTATTTTTACTTGGCTAAAAAGCCTCTCCCTAAGCATATTTAACAATACGCCCACGGCAGACTTTTTCTTAATACGCTTTATCCCGTGGGTGCTGCTTTTCTTCATTTTGTTCCTGCTATTTAAAACAACTCCATCCACCTATGTCCAAACAAAAAGTGCCTTCATTGGTTCTAGCCTAACGACCATGGCATGGGGTGTGCTCAATAGTGGGTTTGCCTTTGCCATTAATACTATTTTCAATTACGAAAAAATTTACGGCTCTCTTGCTTCGGTTTTACTTTTCCTTATGTGGCTCTACCTTCTTTGGATTATTTTATTTTTTGCCCTGGAAATTGCCTATGTTCATCAGTATAAGGAAACCATCTACGACGATTGTCCAAGCCGCCAAATTTCTACGGGCCTAAACATTCTTTATTCGATTCAAACCCAATACAATCAGACAAATAGCCCTATCCCACTACGAAAATTAGTGCGGGAGTTTCAGGTCCCAAGCGACGATGTCAATATTCAGCTTCGCCTTTTTGTCAAAGAAGGTTTTATTGTTAAAAATAGCTATTTCTTTCCTAGCTACTCGCCCCATGTCAATCTTTTTTCTTTAAAGGTTCTAGATATTCTCGCCGTCCAACTTGGCCCCACCACGACCGACATTGGCGGTCAAATAGCACATAAAATTTTTGACCAAATGCAACTTAAAAGCGATTCGTCTACAACCCTAGCCGATTTTATTCCCCAATAGTCATTTTTTTTGGCGGTTCCCGTTTATTCGCCACAGGCTCATAAACGGTCGCCACTTTCGGGGCCAGGCCCCAAGCTTTGCTTGTGGCAGCTTACGCTCCCCTACAGCGGCTAACCGGTATAACCTAGTGATATTAATACAAAAAAAAAGCACCGAAACTAAATCCGATGCTTTTTTTTGTTTGTTTTAAAAGGCTGTAAATTAAAGACTAGCCAATGCTTCTTTTAATTTACCGTTTTTAACGCCAGCTTTACATTGTTTGCAAACTTTTAATTTTTTTTCGCCCGCTTCGATATCGTAGATAGCTTTTAATGCGGTTCTCTTACAAACAGGACATTCACCACGTCCGCGGTTAGCGTATTCAACAGTTCCTTTTCCTCTATGGGTTTTTGCCATGATGGACTCCTCAACTACAGAAAAATATACTTAATAATAGCTTATTTCACTGCTATCTGTCAATAGATTCTATATTAATTCGCCTCTAGTTGCCAAATACGAACATACTCGACTTCCATATCTTCGGGTAGTTTTGATCGATCAATAATACCCCCGAAACTCTTTGCCAAAATTATCCGCTTCTTTATCGCCTTCAAAAATGGTCAAGGGCATAATCAATTTTCCATCTTTAACATAGGCCTGACTCGTCTTTCCCCAAGAGGTTGCCGCTGCAAAGCCCGCCCCTGTCGAGACATTCCATTTATCTGTATCGATAGCTGTTCCTGCAAATTCATCCTCAAAGACCAATTGCCAATTTTCATCATTGAATAATTCGTTAGCTTCTGCAATTACATCCTCTGTCAGAGCAACCTCGCAGGCTAACAGCATCAAAAACGCCACTAAAACAATCAAAATATTTTTCATAAAATCTCCAATACCCTAATTATCCACAGCAATGCCTCATTTATCAACATAAAGTGAAAACCCCTTTATTTTTTTACTATTTTTTCTTATAATTTCATAAACCAAGGAGTTAAATAATGATTAAAATCAATCCCAATTATAGCAAATTAAAGGCCTCTTATCTCTTTAGCGAAATCGCTTCACGAGTCAATGCTTTTACCACAGAAAATCCAGACCAAAAAATTATCCGCATGGGAATTGGTGATGTAACCGAACCCCTCCCAAAATGCGTTATCAAAGCGCTCCACGATTCTGTGGACGAAATGGCTAGCAGTGCCACTTTCCGAGGCTACGGCCCCGAACAAGGCTACGACTTTCTTCGTGAAGCAATTGCTAAAAACGACTTTCAAACGCGGGGGTGCAACATTGCTGCAGACGAAATCTTTGTTTCAGACGGCGCAAAGTGTGACACTGCCAACATTCAAGAATTATTTGCCCACGATATTACCATTGCTGTTCCAGATCCCGTCTACCCTGTTTATGTAGATACTAACGTCATGGCTGGTAGAACAGGCGACAATGTAGACGGCCGCTACCAAAAACTCGTCTACCTAGACTCTACAGCAGAAAACGGCTTCGTGCCAGCCCTCCCTACCCAAAAGGTAGACTTAATCTACCTTTGTTTTCCAAACAACCCAACTGGAGCAACGGCAACTAAAGAACAATTAACGGCTTGGGTCAACTATGCAAAAGAAAACAAAGCCCTTATCTTATTTGATGCTGCCTATGTTGCCTTTATCCGAGACGAAAACATCCCTCATTCTATTTATGAAATTGAAGGCGCCGACGAAGTGGCTATCGAATTTAGAAGCTATTCTAAGACAGCAGGTTTCACCGGGACCCGTTGTGCTTACACCGTGGTCCCTAAAAAATGTATGGGTTACGACGAAGCGGGCACTGCACAACCGTTGCATCCTATGTGGAACCGACGACACTGCACCAAATTCAATGGCGTTTCTTACCCTATCCAAAGAGCAGCCGAGGCCGTTTATAGCCTCGAAGGAAAAGCCGAAGTCAAAGCGTTAATTGACTTCTACCTAGAAAATGCAAAAATCATCCGCGAATCGATGATTGCGTGCGGTTACGAATGCACCGGCGGCGACAACTCTCCCTATATTTGGGTTAAAACCGGCGGCGATAGCTGGGATTTCTTTGACAAAATCTTAAAAGGCGCCGGAGTGGTCACCACCCCAGGAGCGGGTTTTGGAAACTGCGGACAAGGCTACATCCGAATTTCTGCCTTCAATAGCCGTGCCAATGTAGAAGAAGCAATGAAAAAAATATCCGAAGTTCTTAAATAAAGAAATTCGCCTTAATCAAAAAAAAAGACCGAACACTCTATGCGTTCGGTCTTTTTTTTGTTCAATTACATACTACCTTGTTGACCATAGAAAGCAGAAATTAACTGATTCACTAAATCTACATTATCGACTGATAACTCAAATTTACCACATTTAATGGATTCCAATGATTCCATGGTAATTGACTGTGAGTCATCTAACATAATTTTTAAAGAAACCCCTTCCTGCTCGATAGTATCAGAAACAGCATCTCCTAGAATTTGAACCACAGTTTCATCATGCTCTGATATAGAAACAATTCCATCATATGAGATTAATACCGATACAACAGTCGGAATTAAGGGTGGTTCAACATTTGCATAAACTTCTGGTTCGGAACCTGTTAGATCTAATTCGACCGTTATTAGTTCCGATAAAAACGCATCCCAATTTTCTTCTTCTTTAATAGTAAACTCTTGTATAGCTAACTCTAAGACTGGATCGCCCGCACCATAAACTCCAAATTGACCCTGAACATCTCCTGCTAAGAAAATATTGATAGTTCCAATTGCATCTTTAAAAAGATCCTTAAAAATGTCTATTGTCAATGTTTGAGAGATTGGTGGCAAGTCCTCCACAGTTGGAGTACGTCCCTCTTCATCTATAATTGCAATCGCTTTTGCAACTGCGTTGGCCTGATATTTATCTATCTCAGGTTGCAAACTCGTTATTAGTTGACTCGCAGTTCCCCCAGTTGTCAGTTCATTTAATTTATCTTTAATTGCGACCTGTACATTGGGTGCTTGATTTGCAAGAAAATCTGCGTAAAAGATTCCTTCTCCATATGTGTCGACTAATACATAGACTCCATATGCAAGCCCTGCAAATAGTGCAAGTGCACAACAACTTGAAAAAGTGATTAAAAGTAGTACGGCAATGATTGTCGTAAACAGTTTATTTCTCTTAAACATAAAAACCTCCAGTTTCTAAAGGCATTATACGGCTTAAAATAGGGAAAAGTCAAATAAAAACGCAGAAATATTAACACAAAATAACAAATTCACTCATTTTACTTGCTAGTTAGATTACTCACCCCATCCCAATCCGCTTCTGGTGGCCGTTTTTCAAAAATTTCACATTTGCCAATAAACTTCTGTGCAGGACCATCTTCTGGCATAAGCTCTAAAACTTGGTTAAATTTATCGATAGCCGCGTGCCAATCCCGTGCTTCATACAAAGCAAACGCTTCGTGATAAAGCTCTACCCCCTTGCGTTGAGCATCGGTCACATTATGCTCTTCTTCTATAAGCTCGTACAACTGAACAGGCTCATGAATACCCACGACTCGCACTCGGTCGACTCGCCGACAGAAAAATTTATTTCCACCTGCATTGTAGGTTTCTCCACTCATCAAAATAAAGGTTCCATATTGCTTATTAACCCCTTCAAGCCGTGCTGCAAGGTTAACCGCAGAACCCATCATGGTGTAATTCATTTTTGTCGCCGTTCCCATGTTCCCGACAACCATTTCGCCCGTATTAATCCCAATCCGAGTGAGTAGTGGAAATGGAGTCATTTTGCGGTCCATAAATTGTGCATTAAGCTCCGCCTCTATCCTGTGCATCCGAATAGCCGACAAACAGGTATTATAGGCGTGTTCTTTTAATTCGTTTGGAGCTCCGAAGAAGGCGATAATGGCATCCCCCTCGTATTTATCGATAAGACCCCGTAAATCTAAAATAATATCACTCATGGCAGAAAGATATTCATTTAGCAAGGTGACTAACTCTACCGCTGTCAATTG
>CAYJGX010000027.1:0-8747 GCA_964369795.1 uncultured Spirochaetaceae bacterium | reverse complement strand
CCGAAATAGTAGAGAAAGAGGCAACGTCTGTAAAGACAGCAGTCATATACCTAGAGTCTCCCCCTAATTTTAATTTATCGGGGTCTTTCATAATTTCATTGATAACGTCTGTCGATAAATAATGGGCAAAGGCCTTTCGCACATAATTCTTTTCTTTAGAAGTGACCACTAAATGGATACCCGTTTCGGCAAGAAAGGTGATTGCCATCGACATGAGGGGCACAAATATAGGCAGGTAATATCCTGTCGAAAATAAAATGAACCAATCAAAAACCAAAACTAAAATAATCGCAGAAAAACCACCCACAATTTGCCAAACTGGAGCCAAAGGCAACAAGACAAAATAGAGTGCAAAGGATAAAATAAAAGCTAGCAAAATAGAGACCCAAAAAGGTACTTCGTTTAGATAGTCTTCTTGCAAAATAGTATTAACGGCTGCCGCGTGCGTTCCAACGTTAGGATAATCTTCTTGGAATGGAGTGACCCCAAAGTCGGTCGTTGCCGAAGCGGTAAAACCAAAAATCGCTAATTTACCAGGCAAGAGCTTTGCGCAATCCTGCCTAGCTTCCTGGTACGATGCTAAATAACCTGCTAGCTCCCTGGTCGCTTGTGTCACCTCGGCATGCATTGCCATCATTTGAGCCTCTTCGTCGGCAGTATAAGAGCCAGATTCGACTTCATGTAAAAGCATTCCTAGCACAGGAGGGCTTAGGAGTACCTCTAGTTGATAATCGAGCTCTTGTTTCATATATCGATACTGTTCAATTAAGTCATCGGAATAATTTTCGTAGATGAGTTCTCTTCTAGTGGCAGAAATTTGGTCAAATAACTCAAGCAGAGATTGCCAATCTGCATAATAGTTATATCTTTCTTCCATAGATATGCCACTTAAAAAATTATAAAGATGCTCCTCTAAAGCAACCGACTTATGGATTTTTAAGAAAGAGATATGGGTAAAGGAATCTTCGCCTTTTCGTCCTGGAAGCCGATTGCCATTATCGTCACGCTCACCTAAGAATTGCTTATGTGGCCAATTGACAAGCATACACCCTTCACTGTCTAGTGGAATGTTGATGGTTTTAGTCTCTGTTTCTCCTGGAAGAAGTGCATTTTCTAAGATAACCCTATTAGATTTAACCGTCACAGTGGGATTTTGCAACATGGTCAAAAGAGCCGAGAACCCTAACTGAGGATAATAAAAATCTCCCGTTTTTGAAACAAGTTGGACGCGCCGTCTCGTTCCATCTTTATCGATTTTTACGTTTGAAAAGGCAATCCCTTTAACCCCACGAAGAACAACATCGGTTGGGAACTCTATAAAAGGATAGCTAGGAATCACATCGGCCTTATCGTCCTCGACAACATTATTAAGAGCTACAGACTGCAAGAGTGCCGCGATTTCATACGAAAGTGCTAAGATATTTGGATTTGCCAACAAGGCATACTCAATTTCCATGAGTTGAATATTATTTTCTTGTGCTGTCGTTCGCACCATTTCTTCTATATTAGTATCTGCTGTTAGTGTTGATAAAAGAGGCTCTAATGCAACAAGCATGGCAAGGTATTGAGGTCTATTTAGAAACTTAGAAATATCTGCTGTCAAAAGCTCTGGAGCCGCTTCTATTAAATAGAAAATTTGTTCGGCACTAGCTTCGTAAAATTCTTCTTGATACTTAGTGTCGTCTAATTCAAAGGCTCTTAGTCCAGAAGCAAAATAGGCATTACCAAAAATTTGCGAACCCCGAGCTAGATAGGCATCTCGGTCAAAAGAAAAATCTTGTACTAGCCTATTGATTGTCAAAGCACTCTCTCGGTTTGCCGCAATCACATCTGCTAGAGCACCCTTAAATTGCTCTTGAGATATATTTCCTGCTAGATACTCTGCATACATTCCATTAAGATAGCTATCGACATTTTGGTCCATCATATCTAAATTATCTAGCAATGGATAGACAAAGCCGCTTTGAAAATCGTCTGGGGCAAATTCAAGCTGAGATCTCCCTAGAAACTCAATATCGAATACAGCCGACTGAACTTCAAATTCCTTTAATGTTAAAAGAGCTTGCCCATAGTATTCTCGAGGAATAGGCCAAGTTGAAATTCCAGAGTGCGGGTCGATAGTCGCATCGTCCACATCGATGAGTAAAACTCGATCCGACTCATTTGGAGTCTTTGTTAAGTGAAGTTGTGCATCGAAGAACGCGTAGTCGACGCTTGTAAAAACACCAGTTAGCCCTAAAACAACAAAAAACAACGAAATAAGAAAAGGTGTTAACAACCTCAAAATTATTTTTTTATTCATAAATCCTCCAAACATAACTGATTATACATCAAATAGCTTATTTTTTCAAATATCAAGAAAATAAAAGTTGATTTTTTTTACAATAATAGATAAAATAACTATAGGAGTTATGGATGAAAAAATTTATACTATTTTTATTTATTCTTTTAGCCTCTACTAGCTTTCTAACAGCACAGTCTAACGAAGTTATAGATGCTATCATCAATTCAGAAGAACCTTCATTCGGGAATTATTCACTACTCGTTTTGCAGGCAACAAGCAAAATCGATTTAGATTCGACCGAAACAGATGCTCAAGCCTTTCTTGCAGAAAGTAAATGGTATAAAAAAATACCCGACGCTGCAAAGCAGATTACTTTAGGCGATGCAGCATTTCTTATCCTAAAAAGTTTTGATGTAAAAGGCGGTGCGGGTTGGTCCATTTTCCCAAGTCCACGAACAGCTGCACGAGAAATTGCTTTTAAAGGAGCCGTTTATTCAAATGATAAAAGTCCATATCGCAAGATTTCTGGACTCGAATCTATGGGACTTATCTCATGGGCACTTGAACTTTATCAACCAGATGAAGAGGAGCAACAATAATGAAAAAACTAATTATTCTTCTTATATTACTAATCATCCCATTTATTGCCTTCTCTTTTGACTTTGGATTTTCTATCAATAATAGAACTATCTTAAAATCAAATACTTCAGAAGATCCCGCAAATAAAGTTCCAAACACTGTAGAAGAGAAACTCTACGCTGGGCTATGGCTCAATCATTACTTCGATGAATCTCTTTACATCAAAGTTTCTGCCCATGCCGAAATTGGTGCAGACTACTTTGAAACCACCGAAGATTATGGTTTTCTTGCATCTGGCGACATCGATAGCTTCGTTCTTGGTGGAAAATATCACTTAAAGGATTCCTCTCTTACCTATGTAGACTTCCAAGTAGGACGGCAATTCTTTTCCGATTTTTCACAAGAAGTGGCAGTCACTGTCATGGACGGAGCAAAAGTCGGTTTTGGTAACACAAAATATCAATATGAAATTGCCGTTGGATACACAGGGTTAGTTTACAATTGGTCGAACACCATTAAAATGGGAATCAACGATGTCAATGCAACGCAATCTTGGTCAAAAGGAATTACAGATGCTGCTCAAAAAACTGCAATGGACGAATTCTCAAGTTTGCATGGTTCACCTAGACTTCTAGGGAACTTCCAATTACGAGTTCCAGAACTCTTTCTAGGGCAATCCCTATATTTTAATCTATTAGGTCAATTAGACCTATGGCCTTATCTTTCAGAAGACAATCTTGTCAAAGAAGGAGATACGGTTAAAAATAACGAATACGGTTCAGCTATCAACACTTTATATGCAGGGCTAGGTTTACGCGGAGCAATCACTTCCTATCTCTATTACAATGCTTTTGCCTATGTGAGCACTGGGGCCTACCTAGATATCGAAAATGAATCAAAAAGCTACCAAAACAAGGCAATTTTAAGTGGCTTAGTTGGGTTTGACTTGTATGCTTATATATATGAAGCACTCTACTCAAGAATCACTTTTTCTGCCCGATATGCATCTGGGGACTCAAATAAACAAGGCAAAAATTATTTTGACATGACAACAACAGGTTCATTCAACACTCAATTTAATCCTCTTGTACAACAGCAGTTAAACACAGTATTCAATCCACTTATGTCAAACCTTGCAACTCTATCTCTATCTTACTCTTTCAAACCTTTCTCTGGATTTGATAACATTTACCTACAAGATTTTATGATCGAAGCAAGTGCAAAATCATTCCTACGGGGATCAAGTGCTGCTATTTCAGAAGCATTTGTTAAAACAGAAGCAAGCACACCTTACCTTGGAACAGAGTTAAATGTTATGTGTACCCTACTAAACATTTCAGACTTTAGTTTATTCTTAGCAACAGGCGTCTTTTTCCCACATGCAGATGCATTTACAGCAAATTACGACAAACCACGACTTGAAACAGAGTTAAATTTTACGATCCATTTATAAGGAGGCAATATATGAATCGATCAATCAAAACTATCATCTTAATGAGTATTTTTATGCTCATCACAACTGGGGCTCTTTTTGCACAAAACAAAGCTACCATCGAAAGCATCACGGGCAAGGTCGAAGTTTTTCTAAACGACACTTGGGTGAAAGCTACGGTAGGCATGGAAGTACCTACAAATACTTCAATTGCGACAGGGTTCAAATCAACAGCCACTATCAACCTTGGCGATTCAACTCTTCTTGTCCGACAATTATCTCGCTTACAAATCGAAGAGCTTTCTAAAACAGAAGGAAATGCAAAAACAACTTTATATTTGGCAACGGGAAAAGTAAAAGCCGATGTTCGATCTTCTGCACAACTTAAACACGACTTCCAATTTAAGAGCCCAATTGCAACGGCGTCTGTTCGCGGAACATCTTTCGAGTTTTCACCCACAGAAATTGCAGTTCTAAGCGGTGCTGTTTCATCATCAAATAGTTATGGGCAAACTCAACTTGTTGTTTCTGGTCAAGTAGTTACACCGAACCCAGAAACCGGTGTTACCGATAGCACAGAAGCTGCATTTGGCACAACAACTCAAACGACTCAACAACCTGTTATCGAATCTGAAACTAACGAAATTCCAACGGTGGGAGCAGCAGGCCCAACAGGGAATGTCAACATTACTGTTACATACGAATAGACTTCTCTTGTCTTAAGAGAGTCGATATGCTACAATCGGTTATGGTAAATTCAAACGAAATTAAGATCATCATAACCGATGTAGACGATACTTTTTTGAATGAGAACCTAGAAGTAGGTTCACTAGATAAACAAACTATGGCCCGACTAGACAAAGCTGGTATCCCGCTTGTGCTCTGCTCGGGTCGTTCTACGCGTAGTATCATAGATGTTGCACATAAAATTTTCCCCGATTTTCATAATCGCTTTATCGTTGGATATAACGGTGCAGAAATATTCGACTTAGAAAAAAACAAACTCATTTACTCAAAATATTTGCATCAAGATATTGCAAAGAAAATAGCCCTAGTCGCAGAGAGAGAAAATATTTTTGCACAAGTTTATAAAGATGGAACTTTTTATGGTCCGCACCATTGCAAAGCAGTAGAAATTTATCAATCCCACACGGGAGATCCGTTTCAGGCGGTAGGAAAGGTTCACGAATTTATTGACTTCGATACACCAAAAATACTTTTGCATTCCACACCAGAGAAACTTGCAAATATCTATCCCGAAATAAAATCAATGACCGACGGGAGGGCGCACCTTACCTACTCTAAGCCTATTTACCTCGAATCCTTCAACTTAGAGGTAAACAAGGGTGAGGCACTAAGGTGGATTACCCAATATTTGGGATTCGAGGTAAATGAAACGCTTGCGATGGGAGACAGTCCCAATGACAAGGAAATGTTAGAGGCGGCGGGGATTTCGGTAGCTGTCCGTAACGCAAGCGACGATATAAAGAAAGTAGCAAAATTTACATTAGAGGCATCGCATAACGAGAACCCGTTAACCGAGGTTGTTAAAAGATTCGTTTTAGCGAACGATTCGATGGGGAAGATATTTTAGATTGACATTCCCCATCGCGTTAAAGATGTTTTCGCGAATTTTTGAACCCTCTTCCTCGGGAAGAGTGGATATTAGTTTTTTGATATCTAGGCGTTTAGAGGTGGTTCCGTATGGACAAGTGGAGGCTTGTTCTAAGAATCCGAAGTTTCGTGCAAATTTGATAATTTCGGATTCTTGAACACGAGCTAATGGCCGTATTACGGATTGGGGGTATTTGTCGTAGAGCATGAGCGGCATCATGGTTGACATTTCGGATTTATAAAAGAGATTCATAAAAAAGGTTTCGATTATATCGTCTAAGTGGTGGCCCAAAGCAATTTTATTAAAGCCGTGTTCGTTTGCATACCGAAGCAATTCCATTCGCCGTTGGGTAGAACACCAATAACAGTTAAGTGATTTTCCAGGCTTAAGCCTAGCTACCACGGGGACATCAACGACATGGAATGGAATTTCCCATTGGGATAAAAGCGTTTCCATTTGGGGCGAAGCTGCGCAGCCGTCAAAATCGGACTGAATATAAATCGCTTCTGCGGTAAAGGGAATGGGGAAGCCATTTTGCTTTTTGCCTAAAAAGTAGGCGAGCGTGAGCGAGTCTTTACCGCCCGAAACGGCGATAAGGATTTTATCCCCTGGTTCGATAAGATTAAACTCGAATATAGCCTTATCGATTTTGCGTGATATAAGTCGGTTCTTTGCTGACATACTTTTACTATAGGGAGAATTAAATAAAAATGCAAGGAAATAATGAATTTGAAAAAAAGATTATTGTCATTTGCGGTCCTACCGCCTCGGGGAAAACCACACTCGCGGTTAAAGTGGCGCAAAAACTTCTCTCCCTTAATATACAAACTGAAATCATTTCTGCCGATTCTCGACAAGTCTATAAAGGTATGGATATTGGAACAGGAAAGGATTTAGACGAATACAATATTGATTCCCAACGAATTGCAACTCATTGCCTAGACGTTGCAGATCCTATGGATAATTACACGCTCTCAAATTATATAGAAGATTGCACCCGTGCAATCAACCACATACAGAGTAACGGCGGGATCCCAATTCTCTGTGGAGGCACGGGACTCTATATCGAAGCCATTTTAAAAAACTTTAAGCTCCCCGAAGTAGCAGAAGATATCAAATTTCGTGAAAAAATGATGAAAAAAGAAAAAGCAGAGCTTCAAAAAATCCTCAATGAGTTAGATCCAATTCGTTTTACAACGACCGATACCAATAGTGTAAAACGGCTTGTAAGAGCCCTAGAAATCCATCAATCTCTAGGACCCCTTAAAGAAATAGATAAACCGCAATCACCTTCATCAACCCCTACACAATCAAATTTCATTCCCCTCATCTTAATTACGAAGTGGGAGCGACAAAGTTTAATCGAAAGAATCGATAAACGCCTTGAACAACGATTAGAAATGGGAATGATTGATGAAGTCCAAAAACTAATAGACAATGGTACAACCTACGAGCGACTTAAGTTATTTGGTATGGAATATGGGCATATCGGGGATCTCCTCTTTAATAACGATGGAGGGTATGAACAATCGGATATAAGCAAGATGAAAGAGCTTCTAGCCAACTCAATTCACCGACTTTCCAAACGACAAATGACCTGGTTTAGAGGAATGGAGCGAAGAGGCTTTAACCCCCAATGGATTGATAAAACGGAATTTACAGTAGCCTGGGAAAATATAAAAAACTTTTTATCATTAGAGGAGTAGGAGGAAACAATGAAAAGCGAACTTGAAAAATGTATGGATGGCGAAATATACAACTGCCATGACAAAGTTTTTGTCGAGTTTAAACGAAATTCAGAGGAGCTTTGCATAGAATACGATGCAATTCCTTATAGCCAAAGAGAAAGACGGTATGCCCTTTTGCAAAAATTATTTGGCTCTATTGGAAGCAATGTTTCTGTTGGGCGAAACTTCACCTGTGGTTATGGCAGAAATATTCATATTGGTAACAATGTTTCCATCAACTTAAATTGTGCTCTCATTGACTGCAATACAATCACAATAGGAAATAATGTCTTAATAGCTCCTAATGTCCACATCAACACGGCAAGTCACCCTGTAGAACTTTCAGAACGTCTAACGCCAAACTGGACTCCCGATTTGGGCGAGTATTTTTGCAGAACCTACGCAAAACCTATTACGATAGGAGATGGTTGTTGGATTGGTGCAGGTGTTATTATTACAGCCGGGGTCACTATTGGGGAAGGAAGCGTTATTGGGGCGGGCAGTATTGTCGTAAAAGATATCCCAGCAAATTCACTAGCAGTGGGAAATCCTTGCAGAGTGATCCGTGAAATCAATAAGTAATAATAAACGCTTAAATAGATGAAATATATTCAGCAAACCCATAGCGACGTGTTAATTTAAACTTTCCATTTTTGCAAATGAGTCCGGCACTTGGGCTTGCTACACCGTTAAAAGTAGTAGTTTTGACCATTGTGTAATGAAACATATCGTCAAAAAGAATGGCATCTCCAATTTCAAGAGGCTCTTTAAAGGCAAAGTCTCCCATAAAATCACCTGCTAGGCAAGAGCATCCTCCTAACCGATAGCTATATAATGTAGAGGCCTCTTCATCGACTATCCCATCAACATCAACACAACCTAAAACATTGGGAGTATATGGCAGTTCAAGACAATCTGGCATGTGGCATGAAAAACTGACATTTAATATGGCCGTCTTTATTCCAGCACTTTCTACGATATCTTCTACACGCGCAAGCAAAAGGCCCGTTTGCCACAAGAAAGCAGAACCTGGCTCTAAAATTATTTTTAGATGGGGGTAACGTTCTTTGAACGCTTTTAACGTTTTTACTAAAAGAGCTACATCATAAT
>CAYJGX010000026.1:6663-24803 GCA_964369795.1 uncultured Spirochaetaceae bacterium | reverse complement strand
AATTGGCATCGCTTTCGGGCGGTGCCTTTTTTTAGTTTGAAAGGATGAAAAAAGAAAATTATATTGAATTGTAGTTAATTTGACGAAAAATTTTCTTGACAACTTCTATATCTGTGGTAAAATTTAACTATGGGGGATTTTATGAAAAATACACATAAAACTTTATTACTTATTGGATTTATTTTTTGCATGCTTTTCACAGTCGCATGTGATCCTAAACCAGCGGCAGCTAATTTAGTTGTTTCGCCAGCAGTTTTAACTCTTCGAGCAGGAGATACTTTTCAGCTTGATGTGACGCTAGAAGGGGCGCAAGTTGTAGACGCTACGTGGAAAAGTAGTAATACTTCAGCGGTAACAGTTAATGAGACAGGTCTTTTGACAGGGATCTTTCCTGGTACTGCAACTATTACTGCAACTAATGCAGAAGGGCGAAGTGGACTAGCTTCTGTTACTGTTTTGCCTGGGCACATAGTTTTAGATGCAAGCGATGTTATTATCAGTAACGAGACCCCCTCAGGCTATAGTTACAAATTTTTTAGTAGTGAGGCTGCATTTGTCGAAGAAGTTCGAGCTTTCTTGCCAACTGGCACAGCTTTTAAACTATCTGACTTAACAGTTAGTGAAATTAAGTTTCCAGATACCACTAACGACTCCTTTTTACAAGAAGAAAAAAATGAATCTCTATTTGAAATAGATTCTCCATTTCCTACAACAATTTTTTCAGAAACTGAAATTGCAGGAGCTCCAGCTACTACCTATTCTAAAAAGATAGAGTTTACTCTTAAATTTAATGATACTAGTATTCCTTTTGTATGGAATGAAAACGAAAGTGTAGATACTTTTACTCTTCCAAATGAAGGCGAAGTAAAATTAGGAGCGTCTGATTTTAAAACATCCGAAATATCACAGACCAGTTTTTTACTTACTTTCCTCGGTATTCAGAACAAAGTTATTGCTGCCTATGAAGATGCAGTAGAATCAGGAAGCGGAAATATTGCAATTGATGTATTGATCAATGAAACTAGCAAAGGTTCAATTAGTGGTAGAATTGAAAATGGTGAATTAGAAGCATTAGTTATCGATGGATTGGACCCAAATACTGCTTACTCGATTAGTTTTGAAGTTAGTTTGTCGCTAGATTCGGGTAATAATCCAACACTTATTAACGATCTCACACTCTCTGTTAAGACGTTGCCTGCAGGGGAATCATTAACCATTAGCCCTTTGCATTTAAGTATTGCGCGAAAAACAAGTGATAGTGGGGTACCAGAAGCCAAGGTAACGGCTCTCTTTAACTATGCGGCAGAAATGGAAGTTGCACTTAAGGGGCTTTTAGGGAATGATTTTAATCTATATGATTTTTCAAAAGCAACATGGAGTGCTACGTTCATTGATAGCGACAATGGAGATGATGTTGCAACAGTTGTAGATGCTCCATATACAAAACGAACCGAGTTTACCTTAGATTTAAATAAAAATTATCAATTATCGTTTGTAGATACTTCCATTGTTGCTCCTAAAAAAACTGATGAAAATGAAAAATTAGTCATAAATTTATCTTTATCTGGTGATGCAGAGCATGCAGATAAATCTAAGCAATACTGGGGAAGTACTTTTAGAGTGTTAAGGACTGCAGAATTTCCACAAACAGTTTATTTTAATAACGACTTTCGTAGCAAGTCTGATACTCCAACAGAACATGAGTATAGTTTAATTATTGGAGATGACTTTAATTATCACTTCAATGGACTCAATATAAGAGTTATTCAAATTATGATACTCTTAAAACCAGTGCATCTCTTGACTACGAAGCCTATGCATATAACAGAATGTGGCGACGGGAAACCGAAGGAAGAGCTGTAGCTAGACGTATTTTTTCTTGGGATTTACGAACGACAGAGACTAAAAACTCTGTCATGCTTCAAAAAGCACTCGCTGCTAATTCTACAACCGGAGTCATTTATTTAGGGCCAAACAGAACAAAACCGCTAGATGGTTTTATCGATTTGTTCAATAAAGGAGGGGAAACCTCTATTCAAGGGGAATCTATGTCAGATTCATTCCGATTTGGTTATGCAGAAGCAAAAATAAGAATAAAACAACAGGCATATCATTCAGGACCAGTTGGTGGGCCTTGGTATGCATTTTGGTCCTATGGTTCTTTGGGTGAATTTGATATGATGGAATTCCCAGGCAATAGTGACCGTCGTGCGCACAGTGTAACTCACTGGCATAATAGTGGGTTTGGCAATAAAGCAAGTGGTGGTTCGGCATGGGTAGAATTTGATACCCCTGTGACACAACAAACAGAGTGGTTCACGCTTGGTTTGTTTTGGAGTGAAGACAGAGTTATTTATTATTACAATGGGGCTCCGTATCGCGATATTACAGCAAATGCAAATAATACTGGATTTACAGCAAATAATAGTGGCTCTGTTAAACAAAACAGCGGCTCTGGTAGCCGTACCGATATGGGAGGTACAGATACCTCATTTGGTGTAGACAAAAATGTGGCACCTCAATTAGCACCATCCGCAGCACATATTCCGTATGGATCGGATAAACTTAAAGGCGTTTTAGATGATCCGCAACACCTCTATATTTCTGTCGAAAACAGCGATGGTGGTTGGGGCGGTTATTTTAATGATGGTTACGATAAATTGCCTACCTGGATGGAAGTCGAGTATGTGGCCTATTATAAAGCGGTCGATACCTTGCTACGGCTAGAAATTCCTACCGATACTACAAACGATTTACTAGTCGGAAACCAATTGCCGTTAACTGTAAATTACTTCCCAAGCAGCACATCGGAAACGGGAGTAACTTGGGCATCAAGTGACAGTTCGGTCGCGTCGGTCGATCCAACAAGTGGTGTAGTTACGGCAGAAGGTGCTGGAAAGGCTTCGATTACAGCGACTTCTACTGTAAATTCTGCCATCTCTGTTTCGGTAGAGGTGAATGTCGTAAGTACTATTATGAATGTAACCGCGGTCAATATTGTTCCTGCAGTACAAACAGTTCAACTTGGTGCCGATCCATTCTTGTTGTCGTTTGAAGTATTGCCACCAAATGCATCGATCAAAACGGTCACTTGGTCCACAAGTGACGATACTAAAGCGACGGTAGATTCTGATGGTTTAGTTTCAGTGAAAAATATTTTAGGTGATGTAACGATTACAGCGACTTCAGACGAAAATGATACAATAGATGGAAGTTGTGTTATTTCAATAGTGCCTATTAGCGTGACAGGGCTTACTTTGTCTGCAAACTCAGAAACTTTGGCCTATGGCTCCTCGGAGCTTGTTGGTACTTTTATCGAACCGGAAGATGCTACTGTTCAAGCACTTACTTGGGAATCATCAAATGAAGGTGTTCTTTTAGTAGACGCAACTACAGGCCTGGTTACTGCAGTGGGTGAAGGAAGCGCCACTATTACGGCGACTACCACCGACGGCTCTAACATAGAAGATAGTATAACTTTCTCCGTAGATCCAGAAGTCCTTGCAGCAGACACTCTTAGTTTAAGCGGTAGTAACTATAATTTAGTTAAAGCCTATAATTTTCAAGAGGACGATTCAACAGTAACGATTCCAGAGGGAATGACGAAAGAATATGGTTTACTAAAAACAACGCCAAATCTTAAAGATAACTATACTTTAAATTTTTCAGGACTACCCGATTACGATTATATTTCTATTCGACTAAAAGAAGATTATAATCAAAATATGTATATAAATGCAAACGGATGGAATTATCAATTTTCCCGATCTAACGATACCGTGTGGACTGTAGATGATACATGGGGAGGCTCATCCTCGCAAGCATCAGGATGGACTATTGGAAATGCTTGGAATAATTATGGTATTTTAAACGACGCAACTTCTTCGGTAGCATACTATCTAAATGAAGCTCAGTCTGTATCTACTAATACTACTTCTGGAGCCAATTTTGGGGAATCTATTAATTTTATTTTTGTAGAACAGGCTTCTGGTCAGGTGGGGAATATAGAGATTGAGTATGTTGCCTTCTATAAATTTGCAGGAACTCCAGAAGTTTTAGCACCAGAGGCAATTTCTTTAGATGGCAATGAATACGTACAGGTGAGAGCTTACGACTTCCACGACGATGAAACTTTTGTTACTCCTAGTTGGGCAACAAAAGCAGATGGCAAACTCACAACAAACTCAAGTTCAGATAATACATATTCATTAACAATAAGTGAATTGCCAGATTATGACTATATTTCTATTCGCTTAAAAGATGGTTATAATCAAAACTTGTATTACAATACTAATGGTTGGAATTATCAATTTTCACGAATTGTTAATGGGGTTGTACAATTTTGGACAGTAAGCGACTCCTGGACTGGAGATAGAACGAATGCATCAGGATGGAGCTTAGGTGCGGGATTTAATAATATTGGAGTTATGAACGATGGAGCTTCAGCAGCTGTTTATTATTTAAATGAGGCACAACCAATCACTAGCCAAACTCCAGGAGTCTCTTTTGGACCAAGTATTACGCTTATTATGGGAGATGGTAGTGCATCAAATCCTATCAATGTAGAAATTGAGTATATTGCTTTCTATAAACGATATTTGCAACCCACGGCAATCGAAATTAGTGGCGATACTTCCGATATCGCAGTAAATACTAGCCGAAATTTGTCTGCAACTTTAACTCCAGCAAATGCGTCTGGTGGAGTCACTTGGAGCGTAGAACCAGCAGATTTAGCAACTATTACTGAAAGTGGCGTGCTTACAGCAGGGGCAGCAGCTGGAGAGGTAACCATTACGGTAACCGCTGGGCACAATACAGCATTATCAGATTCGATTACTATCAACATTGCAGAAAGTGAAGCGATTACGGGGCTAACTTTATCGGCGACCTCCTCACTTATGGTAGAACATTCAGCGACATTGCCAGTAACCTTTACTCCCGCAGACACATTGCAAACTGGTGTAACATGGGCTTCTTCATCTCCTGCTAATGTTTCTATAAATGCAACTACAGGTCTAATGAAAGGGTTAGTGGAAGGAGGAACTTCTGTTATTACGGTCACTTCTACGGTTAACACTGCATTTACGGCTAGTTGTACAGTAACCGTAACTCGTGCAACAGAAGCGCCAGCGACTTTCTCTACTGTTGGCGAAGCAACTCTGCCGCTAATGAAGGCCTTTAATATGGATGGAGCAGACTCTTCTCTCGTGTTGCCTGGAGCTAACTGGACGCTAAATGCTGGTTACTTGAATATCGATAAAAGTGGTGGGGCGAATGGAGATGCCGCGACAATAACAGGATTTTCTAATGCTAGTGTTGTGGCAATTCGGGTAAAGAGTTCTGGTTTTAGTCCAAATTTTGACTATTTTAATGGATTTTACTATAACTTCCATAGAGTAGACACAACTAGTGTAAATGCACAATATACAGTAACCAGTGTAATTGATGCAGAATGGCAAAAAATTCAACCAACTTTCTCTCAATGGGCACATCAGGATGAGCGATTTGATACCTATTATATTTATCGAAATGGAACCTCTATTACTTATGGGCGAAACAATGAAGCAGAAAAAACAGGCGATTTTCCAACCGTAACACCTTACACCGACAATTGGAATTTCTTCTTTAGGGATAATTTTGGTGAAAATACAGGAAGTGTTAGTATCGAATACATCGCCTTCTATGGGGAATGATAAATTGCTTTAAGCAAAATTACAAATTTTAGAATTGGCATCGCTTTCGAGCGGTGCCTTTTTTGTCCAAAGTTGGCAGACAAATTTACAGATTTGCCAAATTGACAGAAAATGCAAAAAAAACTTGACAAATTTGGAATATAGAGTAAAATGTAAATAACATGCGATTGCGATTACGCAATAAATATTGCAATAAATTCGCACTCGGGTTAGGCGTAAAAGGGGATACAATGAAAAGAATTTTAGTGGTTACAATCATATTGTTGTTATTTGGAAATATTTGTTTTGCTAATGAGATTAGTCTATTTTCACCGAATGGGAAATTAGAATTAAAGGTAGATACAAATGCAAATTGCTTTTCTTTGTCTATGAATGGAGCCTCTTTGTTAGAGGATAGCTCCTTTGGGGTTAATCTTTTTGGTGAATCGTTGCCTTCTTCACAACAGTTGGAAGATTGGGAAGAAGGCGCTTTTTTTGACGAGTATCAGATGATACACGGCAAGGCATCTAGCTTAAAATATGAAGGAAAAAAATTAACCGTGTATTATGGAGCGTCGCCTAAAAAGGGCGTTAAGTTTTCTGCCGAGTTTAATTTGTCAAATGATGGGCTAGCTTTTAGATATATCTTAGTGTCGCCTAAAACCATCAAACTAAAATCAGAAAAAACTACATTCCAATTTGGGAAGGGTGCACGCTGTTGGGCACAAGAGATGTCTTTTATGCCAAGTTATGAGCGAATATATAAAGTGCGTGATATCGATTCAATAAAAAATGCGCCTTACGGATTTGCATTTCCTGTTTTAGTTGAGTCGGGAGAAAATTATCTCTTGCTAAGCGAGTCTGGACAAAATGATAGTTATTGTTTGACACGGCTTAATAAGGTTAAAGGGAAATCGGCTTTTAGTGTGGGTTATCCACATGGGGCGGAAACCACTTTTAGTGGCAGTCGGTTGCCAAAGGCAAACGGACAAATGGTGACAACATGGAAGACGATTGCTGCAGGAAGTTTAGCGGATATTGTTGCCTCCGATTTAGTGACGCATGTAGCGGAGCCAGAGGCGGAAATTTTTAAATCGGTAGGGAAAGAATGGATTGTTCCAGGAATTTCCGCGTGGGATTGGCTAAACAACAACTTCACCGACGGACCCGATGTTCAAAAAAAATATATTGCAGCTGCTTCGGAATATGGGTGGAAATATGTTTTAATCGATGCAAACTGGAACAAGTGGAATGGGGGAGACTTTGAACCCGTTATTCGGGATCTAGTAAACTATGCCGATTCTTTGGGAGTCAAAATTTGGCTTTGGTATAATTCGGGGGGGCCGCACAATGCAGTCGGAGAGCAACCGCGCAATTTAATGCATAAAAGCGAATCTAGAAAAGCCACATTTGCGTGGTTACAAAAAATGGGGATTGTTGGAATTAAGGTCGATTTTTTTAGAAGTGATTACCAAGAACGTGTTAGCCAATATGCCGATATTTTAGAAGATGCGGCAGAGGCAAAAATCATGATTAATTTTCATGGTTGCACGGCTCCTCGAGGTCTGCGACGAACTTATCCGAATTTAGTTTCTATGGAAGCTGTTCGCGGTGGCGAATATTACCGAAAAGGGGAAGATGACTTAAAAGCAATGGAAAGTATGCTCTATTGTTATACGCGAAATGTTGTGGGTGCCATCGATTATACGCCTTTCTTTGTCGATCCTCGCTTTTTGTTAAATGGGATGGATTATATGACAGCCCTTGCTCAAATGGTATTGTTTGAGTCTGCTGCGCAACACGCTTGTGGCTCGGTTGAGTTTGAAGGCGAAGGCTACCCAGAATTTTTTAAAGACTGCCCTGAGGCGAAAGAATTACTTCGAACCATGCCTACTGCGTGGGATTTAACTCGTTTAGTCGAGGGAACGCCAGACACACACTGTGTTTTGTTCCGTGAAAAGGGTGATAAAAAATATATAGTAGGGGTTGTTGCGGAAGAATCGACAAAAGTGAATATTGCTAACATTATTGCAAAAGAACTGCCAGGGGTTGCTTGTCAAGTTTTTTACAGCGATGCGGATCCTATGAAAATTAATGTTGTTGATGTGGCTGCGGGCGAATTGTTAGATGCTTCTGTTGAAGTTGGAAATGGGCAAGCATTCATTATTGCTTATTAAAAGAGAATATATATAATAAGGAGAAATATATGGAGAAAATGAAATTTTCATTTATTGGTGCCATTCTTGCAGTGGGAATGGTCGCAATGGTCTTAGGTTGTTATCAACCTGAAACCAAAGAAGGCGGAGATTATCAACCTAATCCAAACCGACATGTATTATTTATTGGTTGGGATGGAGTTCGTCCAGATACAATTGAGGTAGCCAATACTCCAAATATTGACAAACTTCGATCAGATAATGCTATTTATTCAACAGGTGAAGTCGGCGGAAAATTGTATCAACAAGCACCTGCAGACTGGGAACTTCCAACCGAAGCAGGAGATTGGATTTTTAATCCGTATCATACAAGTGAATTTTATCAATCGACTAGTTCATGGCCAGGATGGAGTTCTATTCTTACGGGTACTTATGCAAATAAAAATGGTGTCGAACACAGCTATGAAGGTGCAGTATCCGATGGTCTGCGACCCTATGAAGATTATCCTCCTTTTGTAGAATATATTAAAGATTATTCTTTAAATACATTTGTAGGTTTTGCAATGAGCTGGACTCCTCTTGTTAGCGACGCTATCGACCCAACACGAGCGGATTATATTTATAAAACCATTCGTGTTGATGCAGCTATCCCTGGAGCCGTCAACGAGATGTTAAACAATTCCGCTGTCGTTCCAACAGTCATTTTTACCGATTTTGACCGTACCGACTGGTGGGGACACGATTCCGGATTTAGCCCGGGCGATGACGATGATAATGTCAATGTAAAAACAATCGAGTACATTGAACAAGCCGATGCTTGGTTAGGACAAATGGTAGAATCTGTAGAAAATCGTATAGAACGAATTAAAGAAAAAACAGGTGTTACCGAAGAATGGCTAATTGTCTTTACAGCGGACCATGGTGGTTATGACCGAGACGGTGACCCAACTGCACCTATTAAAGCAACCAAAAAACCAAGATATCGATATGAGTTTGATAGCGATGAAGAATATGAAGCATGGAAAGCTGTACCGACAATCGAAGATATGGAAGAAAACTGGGACGACGAAAACAGTGAATGGTATAAGAGCAAAGGACATACTTACTTTTCTTTCTGGTGGGATTCGAATCCTAAAAAAGGTGGAGACCACGGAAATTGGCAATCAGGTCCACAATTTGTTAAAGAAGAAGATTATATCACGATTCGAACCATGGCAAATTCTAGTCGCTATGTTCCGTTATTAATCTGGAGTAATATTGCAACTAAAGAAATTGATGACCGATTTGGAAATGCAGATGGAAGTAATGGTTTAGAAAACCAAAAAGCTGATCAAACGAATTCTAGATACGATCTTAGGACTCGAAACATCGAAGGTGTAGTGGGTGGGACTCCAGGGATTGCACCCTACCCAACTCATCACGTTGTCGACATTGTTCCTACAATGTTTGACTTCTTAGATATTCCATATGGCGATTTAGATTTAGATGGAAAATCTATTTTTAGAAAAACAACCTCAGATAAAGACTCCGTAGGGGCAAACTACAAACACGACTATTCAACTTGGTTAGGAGATAAAAACGATACTTCCGATGAAAATCGAGGTACAGATTTTTATTGGTCAACCGAGGAAGAAAAACAAAAAGCAAAAGACAATGGCCTCTATTATGCAAGAAATGGAATGTTTAAAAAGGGTATCGATTCCTCTAAGGGAGTTAGTTTTACCGATGAATCTTCTCCGGCATGTAGCTGCTGTTGGGGAGCTCCCGCGCAGACGGCTCACAATATTAAATAATTCGGAGAATAGCAATGAATTTACAAGGAAATTTTAGATTAGCTGTTTTTGGATTTATTTTGATGTTGATGATTGGCTCTTGTGTGACAGGAGTGCAATATGAAGAATATTATCCTTTAGATTTAGGGGCTACTTTGAGCTATTCTCCACTAACGGGGATAGCTCCCGAGGCAGGATTAACTAGGCGTGACCCGAGTGATATTATCTTCGTCGATGGCAAATATTATGTTTGGTATACGAAGATTATTGCTGGGGCACCCACCTACCCGGAAGGGTATGGTGGGACGATTTGGTTTGCCTCATCCGAAGATGGTATTAATTGGACTGAAGAAAAAGAGGTTATTGGAGCAGGGGCGAAGGGTGCCTTTGATTCTTTTGGTGTATTAACGCCAAATATTTATTATCATCCGTCAACGAAAATGTATTACTTGTATTATACGGGTATTGGTGGCGAGAGAAATGCAGATTGGCGTTTTGATGACCCTGCGGTTTGGGCAGGTATTGGTGTTGTTAAATCGGCTCGTGTGAATGGGGGTAAAGAGGAGTGGATTCGTTGTAATGGAGGAGAACCCGTCATTGCTCCACAGTTAGGGAAAACCGGTGTGGTAGATGGTTGGCATGTAGATGACACTGTCGCCTTTTATAAAGACAATCAAGTTTGGTTATACTACAAAGGACATTCTGGGAAAGAACAAGTGGTTGGCACACCTTATCCTTATCAAACAACGCCAATGATGTTGGTCGTTTCTGACAACCCCGAAGGAGACTTTAAAAAAGTGACTGCAACCGGCAAACCTTTCTTATTGCAAGCGGGTCACGAAGTTCTTGTTTGGGAGCACGAAGGAAAGTACCGAACCCTACCCATGGGGCATTATCGTCCATACCTAGATTGCGATTATCACATTCACGAATCGACAGACGGAATCCACTTTGAGGTGATTAGCCGACATGTAGAAAATATTAATCAAGGAAATAATACAGGCCTTCGTGCACCCGGTTGTTATCGATGGGACTTAACGAATGGTCCAAAACCAGAAAAACTTTGGGGTGTCTCTATGAATTCTTATTCTGGACACCCAGGACTTGTTCGTTGGGAACTTGAATACACCGATCTTCCAAACGAAGAAACTAAATAAAAATATATGAAATTAAAATATTTCATGGCACTAGACCTCCCTAGTATCTAATTAGGAATTTATTATGAAAAAAATTTTTTTATTAACATTATTGGTATTCTTTTTTGCTTTTGGCTTATATGCACAAACGATTACAATGGAAAGCTTGCTAGATGAGATGGTCAATCCTACGGCATTGACAGAGGCTTCGTCAGGGAATTATACAACCTTTTTGGCAAGTAGTTGGGATCAACGTAGCTTGCGAACGGGTCTCATGAATGCCAACTGGGACCGAAGTTATTTTCTTGGGGAAGAAATAAACGAGGGGCGAAAAGAATATATACTTTTGAAGAGCGATAAACCCGGAGCCGCAACCCGTTTTTGGATTACCTTCCATGGAAAAGAATGGGGAAGGGAACCCTTTTATAATGGTACGCTTCGGGTCTACTTAGACGGTAGCACGGAGCCCGCCCTCGAGGGGCCTATTTGGGATCTTCTAAGCAAGCAAGTCCTCGCACCCGAAGCGCTCTCCTTTAGCGTCGCAAAAGAAACTCCCGAAATTAATCGGGGCCACAATCTTTACCTTCCAATTACCTGGGCAAAAAGCTGTAAAATGACTTACGAAAGTCCCGATATTGCCGACGAAGGTGCTGTTAATAATAGCGAAGCCTTGTATTATCAGATAAATTATCGTGAATACGATACAAATACCAAGGTCGAAAGCTATTCGTCTCAAGTGCTAGCAAAAAATAAGGCAAAAATTGAGGAAGTTTCTAAAATCCTGACTGCGAAATTGACTGCAAACAAAGATTCGAGCATGGTCATCAATAAATCCAATATTATCGTTCCAAAAGGGGAGAGCGTTGTTTTTAACCTAGAAGGCGAACAAGCGATTGACTTTCTGCAAATTAAAATTGATGGATCAAAATACAAGGGACTTGGAGGAAAAAAACTCCAACAACTCCTGCGTTCGGTAGCGTTACGCATCACCTTCGACAACGAGCAATCCTCGTACGTTCCTGTCGGTGCATTTTTTGGAATTGGCTACCGACTAGACCCCCTCGACACTTTCCTTAATTCGGCGACAGAATCGGGTTGCCTCACCTCAAAATTCGTTATGCCTTTTAAAAACTCGGCAAAAATTGAGCTTATCAACTATGGAAAGAGCGATTTCGCCCTTAACTCCATACAAATTTCAACTAAGCCTTATAATTTCACCAACGATAGCTATTACTTCCACGCCGACTGGAACTATCAGGGAGTGCTCGATGCAAATCCGAAAAATCGTCCCCGCGACGATGGAGAAAACTATGCGGGCCCCCATGCAACCACTTTTAACTATATTACAATATACGGAGCGGGTAGATATGTCGGGGATTCTTTAACCTTGTTCAATTCCGCCAATACAAGTGGAAATAATTGGTGGGGCGAAGGAGATGACATCGTCTATGTCGATGGCGAAATTTTTCCAAGTCAATTTGGAACGGGAACCGAAGATTATTACGGCTACGCCTGGTGCCGACCCGAGGAGTTTTCTTCTCCTTTTGTCGCACAACCCGCGGGCGAAGGCAATTTAGCCCCTGGCTATACAGTCAATAACCGCCATCGGATTTTAGACGATATCACCTTCAATCAAAAGCTACGATTTGATATGGAATTCTGGCATCAGCAAGAAGATGCCTTTTGTGAAATGTCGGTGGTTTTATTTTGGTATGGAAAAAAAGGAGCTTTTTCTTGTTTTCAAACAAATGAAAGCGATTTTAAGCAACCTGTAATCACAAATTTAGTAGAAATGCGACGAGCCATTCGCCGCTAAAAAAATAGTATAGAAGACTATTGCTTAGATTATAACGAAGTCCGTTCCTCTCTTGCTAGACGACTATGAATTCCAAATGAAAATAGCGTTCCCATTGTCGGAGGAGTTTAAAGACCATATCAATTCTGTAAAATATGCTAAATTGACAAAGTGTTCTCACGATACCGCCTTGCCAGATATTCACGATTTACTCGCTAAGGAGTTACTTGTAAAGAATGATGGCGGGGGGCGAAGTACTTCTTATCGCTTGGTGGAGATAGATCCTATTTTATGAGAGAAATAATTGGGTGGAGATTACTACCTCGCAAATCCAGTCCAGATTTTTTCTTCTTTAACGGGGCTTTCGAGCCCTGCTTTTTTACCTGCTTCTATGTTTTTAATGAGCCACGCCATGTTGTTGCCAATGGTTCGCATGGTTTGAAGACCTTCTAGGTCTTGTTCGACCTCGGTAGGTGTGTTGCCGTGGACCATGTTCCAGTAGCTAGAGCCGACGGTGAGCATGTCAGAAATACCAAAGTATTTTTGAATTTGGTCTAAGGTGGCAGAGGAGCCGCCGCGGCGGCAGCTAGCGATTGCGGCGGCGGGTTTTAGGTTAAAGCGAGCCGCTTTCCCGTAGAAAAGGCGATCCATGAATGAGGTGATTGCGCCACTTGCGGAAGCGTAGTGGACGGGAGTGCCAAAAATATAGCCGTAGTAGGGGGAAGCGTCGATTTTATCGAGCAATTCGTTTACGGAGTCGTTAAAGACGCATCTGCCCGTTTTAAGACAAGCCTTACAGCCGTTACAACCAATAAGGGGCTTGTTACCAATCCAAAAGAATTCGGTTTCTATGCCGTTTGCCGTTAAAGAGTTTGCCACCTCTTGCAAGGCTCGTTGTGTACACCCAATTTTATGGGGGCTACCGTTGACTAATAATACTTTCATTGTTTGCTCCTTTTTTAATTATATTCCATTTGTAGATGTTAGGCAAGTTCTTTGTATTGAGATATCTAAGGTTTGCTGGCAAAAAGATAATTTGTCCATTATTGACCGCCAATGACTGATATTATCTTTATTTTGAAAAAAAATTAGAAAACTCTTTTCAATTTTTTAAATAGGTGTTATTCTTATAGAATGAAAGAGATTTTCAATCAAGTCCTAGAAAAAGAAAAAAATGCAAATTCTATTGTTGCTCAAGCGAAAGAAGAGGCCGCTTCTATACTAGTACAAGCCGATTCCGACTATAAAGAACTTGTTAAAAAGAAACGAGATTCCTTGGCAGAAACGCATCGAACAAAGCTAGACTCTTACGCAAAAGAATTAAAGGTGGCAGAAGAAAGAGAAAAAGAACTTTTGACTCAAAAAGCAGAAAAAGAGTTAAAAGCGCAAGCTAGCGTAGTAGAAAAATGTGCATCCGCAGTCTTTACCATCCTTATGCATGGAGCAGACACAAAATGAAATCCATTGCTGAATACTCTTATATTATAGCCAATCTCAGAGCAAAAATCAGCAATATCCTAGACCTCGACTTTTTTCTAAAATGTGCAGAACTAAAAGATTTAGACAGTCTGCTTATGCAGTTTAAAGATAGCGAGTTTGAATTTTTACACGAAACCTATCACCTTACAGGCGATTTAAAAACCTGCGAAAAGAAGCTTCGCGAAAACGAGCTTTATTACAATTCCTATATTTATAGACGCACCACTGGCGCCATTCAGACATTTTGCCGCGCACTGGCTGTCGAATATGAAATAGAACTCCTTAAAGAACTTCTACGTCTTTGGTTTGACAGAGCGGTACGAGGACAAAATATTAGTAAGTTAACACCTTATCTTAATAGGGAACTTATTGTGCATCCCATTCCTGTCGATCCCATTTTAAATACCGATAAATTCGAAGATATATGCGAGTTACTCGTAGGGACTCCTTATCATAAAGTTTTGTTGGCAGCAGCACCAAAAGTGAATGACACCGACACCATTTATCCGGCAGAAATTGCCTTAGACAATTACGCCTATCAATCTATGTTCGAATCTACCTTGGCACTTGATCGAGTAGACCGCGAAATAGCGCAAAATTATATTGGCACGCTAGTGGACTTAGAAAACCTAAATCGCATTGTACGCCTAGAAGCCTATTATCAATATCATGCGAAACAAATTGTTGCAGAACTTATTCCTGGAGGAAAGCGCTTATCGCTTAAAAATCCAATCCTTCATGCGGGCGAAAAAATAGATGTTAATGCTATTTTTCAATCGTTATTTTCAAACTATTTTTCTAGCGAGGAGCAGTCCTTCGCGACTCAAGAAAAATTACAACAGGTGGCGCGCATCGATTACCAACTAAAAGAGGCACAGGCACGAAAAGCACTTGTGGGAGACCCTTTTTCCATTGGAATCATTATTGCCTTTATTATCAGAAAAAAAGTAGAGATTCAAAGGGCCACAACTATTATTAATGCAAAATACTATCAACTTTCATACGAAAGGGTAAAGGAATTGTTATGATCCGAACAGAAAAAATGGTTCAACTTTCGGCCGTTGTGCTAGAAAAGTATCAAGATCAGGTAATCAAAGAACTCGTAGATTTAGGGCAACTCGATTTTATTTCAGTTAAAGAATTGTCTCCTGGGGTAGCTCATTCGCTCTCTAATGTAAAGCAAGAAGTCTCTTTGTCAAAAATTAAAGATTTGCGTCGCAAATTAGAGAGTATTATGCTCTCTAGTTCAATTGATTTTCCCGAAGTTCCCGATGTCGATAAAAGTTTTTCCTTAGTGCAAGATTTTGAGCGTGTGTCGGAGGCAGTGACTCGAATTAACGATCAAATTTCTGGCTTGCGATCGAAACAGCGGGTTGTTCAATCGGATTTGTTGCGTTTAGAAGAGATGCAACGCCAAGTCGATGGCGCCTTTCGTGCAAAACAACGAGTTAAAAATAGTGCCGAAAATATTTATGCGAATCACTTAGTCGTTCGAGTTGGGCAATGTAAGGGCAAAAGCAATAAAGAAGAGCTTCTAACAAAATTACGCGATTTTTCTTGCTCTTTAATCGAAACAGAAACGATTGCGTCAGACGAATTTTATCTTGTCCATTTAAAAGGCGACATCTTAAAGCTCGATGCCATTCTTAGTAAAGCACAATGGGAAAACGATCAAGTTCTTATGGGCGACATCGGCATAACCGAAAGTTTAATAGCACAATTTGATCTTAAAATGAAAGAAATTCGGGAAGCGCAGCACGAACTTCAATTTTCGCTAGAGGATCAAATTGTACAAAATAGCGAAGAAATTAAGAATTTATGGAAGTCATTGCGGATTGCGGAAACCTATCAGGCTATTCAGCAACAATTTAACAAAACCGATAAAACACTTGTTTTTTCTGGCTGGATAATGGAAAAAATGAAAAAGAAGGTGAGCGATTCCATTTTGTCTATCTGTGGCGACGATTGCTACCTCGAATTTACCGACGCCGTTTCTGTTAAAGAGGCTCTTGGAATAGAGGCACCTGTTATGCTCCAAACGCCACGGCTTTTAAAACCTTTTGAAAAGGTCATTACCGACTTTAGTATTCCAGCCTATGGGACCTTAAATCCAGCCATTATTGTATCTATTACTTTTTTAGTTATGTTTGGGATGATGTTTGGTGATGTGGGTCATGGTGCAGTCATTGCCTTAGGTAGTTTAGCAGGTATTTTACGGGCAAAGAAAAAGAAAAAACCGGTAAACTCAATGTTTAACTTGATGTTGTATTGCGGGATTTCGGCAATGTTTTTTGGAGTGCTCTTTGGATCCTATTTTGGCTTTACTTGGTTTAACGGACTCTTGTTTAATTACCACGGTGCAGTAGTTGGGCATCACACTCATGGAATGGTCAATAGCATTATGGGTGTCTTGTTGCTTACCACTTGGTTTGGGGTGGGTATTATCTCGCTTGGATTGCTCTTTAATTTTTACAATTGTATTGCACAACGTAGATGGATGGCATTATTTACCGACAAAAGCGGGATTGCAGGGGCACTTATGTACTGGTGCGGAGTTTATCTATCGTATTTATTTATGAAAAAAGAACCTTTTGGTACAACGGCAATGGTAGCCGGTTTTCTATGTTTTGGAGTGGGCTTAGTCTTGTACATGGTTCGCCTAGTTGCCCACAGTATTCATGAAGAGGGCAAATTCAAGGCTTCTAAAATCGGAATGATTATAATGGAATTTTTTATAGAAATTTTGGAATTGTTCTCGGGGTATTTGGCAAACACTCTTTCTTTCTTGCGGGTTGCTGGTCTTGGGATTGCACACGTTAGTCTGATGGTCGCCTTCGAGCAACTAGCGAATATGGTCGGAAGGGATAGTGTTGGCTCAACTATAGGCTACATTCTCATTCTGATTTTAGGAAATGTCTTGGTCATTGGTCTTGAAGGTTTGTCTGCTTGGATTCAAACCTTACGGCTTCATTACTATGAATTTTTTAGTAAATTCTTAGTGGGCGGGGGCATCGCTTACAACCCTATTAACTTATCAAACAAAAGGGATTAACCTTTTTAAAATAAAATATTCAGGAGGCTGAAAATGAAAATAAAGAAAATGGCAATCTTATTAATGCTATTTGTAGGAATGATGGTGTTCGCAGGGACAGCATTCGCAGAAGAAGGGGTAGCTGTTGAACAAACAACCGAGCAAGCGCAAGAAGAGGGGATGTCAGTCCAAGCGATTGCGGCTCTTATCGGTGCTGCATTAGCCTTTGGTTTGGGCGCATTAGGTGCGGGTTCAGCTATTGGACGTGTAGGTTCGGCTGCGATGGGTGCTATTGCAGAAAAACCAAGTATCGCAGGTCAAGCGCTTATTTTCGTTGCTCTTGCAGAAGGGATTGTCGTATTTGGTTTTATTACCGCACTTATGATTTTACAAAACGTTTAATATAAACTTATGAAATACTTTGTTATTGGCGATGAAGATACCGTTCTCGGATTTCAGCTTGCTGGAATTACGGGGGAAGTGGTTAAAAATCAAGATGAAGTCAACTCTATATTTACTTCGGTTTTAGCAAACCCCGAAATCGGTATCGTTGTGATAACAGAAAAAAGTGCAGATTTAATTCGGGCACGGTTAGAGAACTATATTTTTACCAAGGATTTTCCTCTTATTTTGGAAATTCCAGATAGAAATGGAGTCGATTCTAAGCGCCCTTCGTTAAAACAAATGGTAAATGCTGCCATTGGCATAAAATTGTGATTTTTAGGAGCCTATAAATGAAAAGTGAATCGGTTGGATCTATCGATTTTTTAAATGCAATAATAAAAGATGCAGAATCTCAGGCAAGTGCAATCCTAACGGATGCAAAAGAGGCTGCAAAAAAGAAAATCGATAGGGCAGAAGTGGCTATCGCAGAAATCGAAAACTCATATAATGAAAAATTAAAAGACGAAGAAAAAAGACTCCTTAAAAATCAACAAAACAATATCGAAATGGAAAAAAGAAAATTTGAACTCACCATCCGTGAACAAATTATCACGAGTTCTATTTCTAATGCCATTGCTAAAATTAAAGAAGCATCCACATCAAAAGAATATCCTAATGTCATCAAAGAGCTAATAATAGAAGCGATAATGGGAAT
>CAYJGX010000026.1:1423-6653 GCA_964369795.1 uncultured Spirochaetaceae bacterium | reverse complement strand
AAAACGGATCTTCTTGTTTCGATTAGCACTTACGAAGAGGCTATTGTTACAGAAAAATATTTAGATGCTCTTTCTTCGAGTTTATCAAAAGAGATTGGGCTTCCTTTAAAACTTGCTTTGTCGCCCATACGTTTGCGAAAGCAAGGTGTTGTGGTTGCAGATAACGAGGGGCGAGTGGTCTACGATAACCAGTTTGAAACTCGCTTAGTGAGATATCAATCACAGGTACGAAAAGCTGTTTATGAAGTGATTGCCCAGGAGATGGAAAATGGCAACTAGAATTATTGGTAAAATTAAACGGGTCAATGGCCCTGTAATCGAAGTTAAAAATGTAACGGATGCCCTAAATATGGAGCTTATCCAAGTGGGTGAGTTTGGGCTAACAGGAGAGGTCATCAAATTATACGATGACAAAGCCATTATCCAAGTATATGAAGATGCGACGGGGCTCTCTCCCGATGATAATATCTATGGAACGGGCGGACCGATGTCGGTTGAGCTTGGGCCAGGTCTTCTAGGCACGATATATGATGGGATTCAGCGTCCGCTAGATGGATTGTTAGAGCTCTCTGGTAGTTTTATCGAAAAGGGGATTACGGTTCCCTCATTAAATAGAGAAAAACGATGGACTTTTACACCTAACGGCGAACTTTCGATTGGAAGCTATGTCGAAGGAGGGACTGTTTTAGGAACGGTTCAAGAAACTTCATCGGTTAATTTAAAAATAATGGTTCCTCCTGGAAAGAAGGGAACTTTAAAGTCTGTGGCTCCAACGGGTGAATATCTTGTAGAAGATAGCATTGCAACGATAGAAACACTTGCGGGCGATGAAGAAATTCAAATGTACCAAAAGTGGCCCATTCGCCTCCCTCGGCCTGTCCGCGAACGTCTTCCTTTAGACATTCCGCTTGTAACAGGACAACGGGTTATCGACACTCTCTTTCCATTAGCAAAAGGGGGTACAGTCGCTATCCCTGGTGGTTTTGGAACGGGGAAAACAATGACTCAGCATGCGATTGCAAAATGGTGTGATGCCGATATTATTGTTTATATTGGTTGTGGGGAACGTGGAAACGAGATGACCGATGTTTTAACCGAATTTCCAGAGCTTATTGACCCTAGAACAGGTAAATCGCTCATGGAACGTACCGTTCTAATTGCAAATACCTCTAATATGCCTGTATCGGCGCGTGAGGCAAGTTTGTATACGGGTATTACTATTGCGGAGTTTTTCCGTGATATGGGCCTTCATGTAGCCATTATGGCGGACTCTACCTCCCGATGGGCAGAGGCTCTTAGAGAATTATCGGGTCGTATGGAAGAGATGCCCGCAGAAGAGGGTTTTCCCGCATACTTGCCAACACGTATTGCTGGCTTCTATGAGCGAGCTGGTTACATGACGACTTTAAATAATTCTCAGGGTTCTGTTTCTATTATTGGTGCGGTATCGCCACCTGGTGGGGATTTTTCCGAACCTGTAACGCAAAATACAAAACGGTTTGTTCGATGTTTTTGGGGATTAGATAAATCTTTAGCCTATGCAAGACATTATCCTGCTATCTCTTGGTTAGACAGTTATAGTGAATATGCAGAAGATTTAAAACCTTACTTTCAGCGTGAAGTAGGGGAGCAATATATTTTAGACCGAGAAGAAATCATGCGTTTATTACAAAAAGAAGTTCGTTTGCAACAAGTGGTTAAACTTGTTGGGCCTGATGCACTTCCAGATAGCCAACGCTTTATTATAGAGGTTTGTACCTTGTTTAAGAATGGTTTCTTGCAACAAAATGCCTTTGATGACATCGATAAATATTCGACCTTAGAAAAGCAACAACGAATCCTAGAGATGATTCTACACTATTATAACAAAGGTGTGAGTGCCATGAAAAAAGGAATTCCATTGTCTAAAATTAGAAGAATGCCCGCTGTAATCGAACTTGGAAAAATGAAATTGACTATTCCAAATGGACAAACCGATGATTTTGATCGAATTTTATTGGCATTAGAAAAAGGATTTGCCAAATTGGAGGCGCTTTATGTCGAATAATCAAAATTTTACAACCGATAAACGCTTTATTAAAGGGCGTGAATATGTAGGACTCGGGCGAATCGAAGGTTCGCTTATTGTGGTCAAAAAAACGCATCCTGTTGGATATCGAGAGTTAGTAGAGGTGGTCGATATTAACGGAGCTGTACGCCGTGGCATGGTTCTCGATACTTCCGATAATGCGGTTACCATTCAAATTTTTGAAGGCACAACAGGGCTAGATATGCCAAATACAAAAGTCCGTTTTATGGGCGAACCACTTACTTTGGGGGTTACCGATAAGATGCTTGGACGTGTCTTTAATGGCCTTGGTTTTCCTAAAGACGGAGGACCCGTTCCCGTTGCCGAAAAGGAAATGGATGTCAACGGGCGTCCTATCAACCCGACAGCGCGGCAATATCCAAAGGATTTTATCCAAACAGGTATTTCTGTTATAGACGGAATGAACACCCTCATTCGGGGGCAAAAACTTCCTATTTTCTCTGGAAATGGGTTGTCTCACAATGAACTAGCGGCACAAATCACTCGACAGGCTAAAATCATTGGCGAAGATACTCAATTTGCGGTTGTTTTTGCCGCAATGGGTGTTAAACACGATATTGCTAGATATTTTATTAACTCCTTCGAAGAATCTGGGGTTCTTTCAAATGTGGCACTCTTTTTATCTCTTGCAGATGATCCTTCTATCGAACGACAAATCACTCCACGGACTGCCCTTACTTTAGCCGAGCATCTCGCTTACGATAAAGGGATGCACGTGCTAGTCATTATGACGGATATGTCTAACTACTGTGAATCTTTACGAGAAATATCGACACAACGGGGTGAAATTCCATCTCGAAAAGGTTTTCCAGGTTATTTATATTCTGATTTAGCCGAATTATACGAGCGGTCTGGTATGATAAAGGGTTGCCCGGGGTCTATTACTCAGCTTCCAATTTTAACGATGCCAAACGATGATATCACTCACCCGATTCCTGACCTTTCAGGATATATTACAGAGGGGCAAATCGTTTTTGATCGTGAAATGCACGGACGTTCTATTTACCCACCTGTAGCAAGTTTGCCATCCTTATCTCGTCTTATGAAAGATGGTATTGGAGAAGGGATGACACGTAAAGATCATCCTCATCTTGCAAGCCAACTTTTTGCCTCCTATAGTTATGTAAAAGATGTTAGAAACTTAGCCTCGGTTATTGGTGAGGAAGAACTAACTTCATTAGACCGGCAATATATGGCATTTGGTGAAAAGTTTGAAATGGATTTTGTCAACCAAGGACGAAACGAAGATCGAACCATCGAACAAACATTAGATATCGGTTGGGAATGTTTAAAACTTCTTCCAAGAGAAGAGTTGCATCGACTTTCCGAAGAAGAACTTGACGAATTTTACGATAGGGACTTTTAAGAATTTCAATGAAAAATATTCCGCCAACAAAATCGAACCTAATGAAAACTCGAGACGAATTAAAGTTTGCTAAGTTAGGGTACGATTTGTTAGATCAAAAACGAAATATTCTCGTTATGGAGTTGTTAAACCTCGTAGAGCGGGCGGAGGTGCAACAAGCAGCACTTAACGAAACGCTAAGCAGAGCTTATCAAAGCCTCGAGGACGCTGTCTTGCGTATGGGAAAACTCAAAATCTTATCCCTCTCCACTGCGGTTAACATCGACGCTAGCATCAAACTAAACTCTAGAAAGGTGATGGGAGTCTCTCTTCCTATTGTCGATACAGATTTTAAAGAGAAGGCGCCTTATTTTAGCGTTTCTCATACGCCCTATTTTATCGATGAAGCCGTTAAAAACTTTAAAACGGCGACCGAGTCGATGGGCCAGTTTGCAGAGTTAAAAATTTCGATAACTCGATTAGCGCGAGAAGTTAAAAAGACCATTCGCAAGGTCAATGCCTTAGAAAAAATTGCGATTCCTGACTTAGAGGAAACGGTTCACCATATCGCTTCTCGTTTAGAGGAATCGGAACGAGAAAATCTCATCTTAATGAAAACAATTAAAGAACGTTTAGAAAAACGCAACGAGGAGGAAGAAAATGGCTCTAATGAATAAAATTTTAGTTTATATCGATGATTCAGATGCATCGATAGCCGCTATCCAGTATGCCATCTTATTGGCTAAGAAAATGGATGCAGAACTTTTTGGGCTTTATGTTATCGATACAAGCGCCTTAAAGGATCTTCTAAAAGCACATATTTTCATCGAAAGTGAAAAAGCCGAATACGAAGACGAACTAAAAGCCGATGCGGATCGCTACTTGCGTCTCACTCAAAAACTCGCAACAAGCAAAAATTGTGACATTTCATTATCGAAGATAGAAGGTTCTCCTTCCTCTGTTATGCGAAAATATGTAGAGGAAACGAAGATTGATATTTTGGTTTTGGGTTTTGATGAAGATGATCGGCGTTTAAAGAGTTTTAGAGAGGAAATTGCTTCCGATAAGGATCTTGCAATGCGCCGCGTGCCTTGCAACCTTATTTTAGTAAAAGATATTGATGGCGTAGAACGCCTTTTTGAGAAAAGCGAGTAGGGGGCTTTATGAGTATTTCTAGTTTAATAAAAAAAGAACATGTTATTTTACCTTTGCAGGGAAAAACGAAAACCGAAGTTATTTTAGAGCTCATTGGAGCTCTAAAAAATTCGGGCGCTATTAACGACGAACAAGCCGTTTACCAAGCCGTTATGGAGCGGGAGGCGCTCTCTACTACCGGATTGTCTTCCGGCTTTGCCGTGCCTCATGCTAAAACCGCCGCCGTCTCGGCCATGGCCCTCGCCGTCGGGATCTCCTCCGAAGGAATTGACTTTAACTCAATAGACGGCGAACTCTCCCACTTTTTCTTCTTAATGGTCGCTCCCGCCAACCAACCCGGTCAACACATTGCAATGCTGGCGGAAATTGCTAAACTCTCGCAACTTCCTGCCTTTAGCCGTTTCCTAAAAAAGGCAACCTCAGTCGAAGATGTGATAGACCTACTTGAATAGTAGAATCTATTATATAAAAAAAAGAGTGAATTACAAAATAATTCACTCTTTTTTTTAACTTGAATTCAAGTAGAAGGCTTATGGTTTTGGTGTAAATAAATCAATGAATTCGCCATCGCTATTAACTTCTTCTTCTTTATCATTTACTTTATAAGTAAATTTAATAAATTTTGCGTTATCGTCGATTTT
>CAYJGX010000026.1:0-1323 GCA_964369795.1 uncultured Spirochaetaceae bacterium | reverse complement strand
GCTTTTAAGTAAGCCTTAGGGACTTCTATGCTATCAGAGTATTCAGTTACATATTTTGCACCAGTAATTTCTGCATCAAAGGTTAAAACCAATTCTACAGTTGTTCCAAAAGGTAATGAAATTTTAGACCAATCGATTGCTTCGTCACCTGCGCCTACAGTGGCATTGGTTTTAAATAGAAAATTTAATGCGTTGATTCGAACGCTTCCTTCTGTTGTAGATCCCTCTTCGTTAACGATAAATACTTCGTCTTCTATTGTGACTCCAAAGGCAGCATTGATGCTTGCAGATTTAGGAAGTGTTGACATTACCGCTTCCGAAACAACTCCGTAAATGGCTTGAAAGGGTAATCCTATATAACCCTCAAAGAATAATTCATTGACTGTCATGTCTACAGTAGTAAAACCTTCGCTCTCTGCGGGAAGGGGAAGTTCCGAGATTTCGGGAGCTTCCGTGTTTACTTCTACTAATTTCAAGTTAAGCTCTTGTGCAAGATTAGAACAAGAAAATAACAGTGCTATAATTGATAATATTAATATTTTTTTCATTTTCGACTCCTATTAATCTAATATGTATAACATATCGTTTAATATTGCATCGTCTAACAATTCAATTGTGCTGACTGTTGCATTATCTACGCCACTATACATATCAAATTTTAACTGCATAATGCTTTCAGTTTCTTTTAATGTTCTCCAAAGGGTTCCATTAAGTAGATCGAAAATATCTGATATAATATCTTCTTGTTCAGAGCTTCCATCTTGAATTGACGTAAAAAGTGTGGTTAGGTAGTCTTTGCCATTGTCGTAGAATAATTTAACATCGACCTTAAAAGGGATATTTACAGGTGCAAGGTTTGCTTGGGCTGCTATTAAAACTCCTTTTTCTTTTTTATTTGAATATACATTTTCAGAACCAATAAATACATAATCCTCTTCGGTATAATTTAGAGTTCCACCCCAATGTAGTTGTGAGCCTAATTCTAAAGAAATTTTTCCAAGAATGTATTTTTCAAAGACATTTTTTAAAAATGGATTGATATCGTCTGTGGTTGCATCTGCAAGTAGTTCTGTATACAATCCGTCGATATCTAATTGAAGTTCACTTAGGTCAATAGCGATTATCCCTTTTCCAAGAATATAGCTGTTTTTAACAAGCGTTGGTTGATATCTTTTTCCAATTTCTTGATTAAGTTCATTATATCCTGTGGTATATGTTAATTCTCCGTCTGACGAAGTAATATTAGGCACAACTGAGTAGTCTATATTGTCTGCCGTTATATCTATGTCATAATTAAGAAATATTTTTAAACCAGCAGCTTCT
>CAYJGX010000025.1:7056-25353 GCA_964369795.1 uncultured Spirochaetaceae bacterium | reverse complement strand
TCTTCTGGCAACGCTTCGATATTAGCTTTTATCTTTTGGTTTATTTTATCTTTTTCTGTCTGAGGAAGATTTTCCCATCTTTCTTTGATTTGGGCTTTAAGTTGTGCTTTTTGATCTTCTGGCATTTCATCCCAACGTTGTTTAATTTTATCTTTTATTGTTTTAATTTTTATGGGTTGTTTAAATGCCCCTTTGAATTTGTCGGGTCTCTTTGATAACGAAGATCTTTTAGAATATCCAATTTTATTTACGACGAGGGATCAGTATAAGCCAGATCACCATAATACAGCCACTTTTTATCCAAATTACGATGATGAATACAACGATGGTCACTTTGTGGGTGGAAGCGCGTTAAAACTTTTAAAATTAGAAAAGGGAGATGATGGCTCTATCATTAGAAATGTAGTTGTACTTTTGCAAACAGCAACAGGTCTTATACGAGATCCAGAAGTTTCCTTTGATGCCACAAAGATTCTTTTTTCAATGCGAAAAGATATTGCCGATACCTATCATATTTACGAAATCAATATCGATGGAACGGGACTAAAGCAGCTGACTTTCTTTGAAAAAACAGATGACATCGATCCCGCATATATGCCAGATGGTTCTATCGTTTTTACATCAACAAGAGAAAAGAAATACATTCATTGTAACCGTCATATATCTGCTTGCTTATATAAAATGGACGCAGATGGTGCGAATATTCATAGAATAAGCCAAAATACCTTATTCGACAACAATACTAGTCTCTTATCCGATGGAAGAATTATTTATTCTCGTTGGGAATATGTGGATAGAAATTTTGGAGATGCTCAAGGCTTATGGGTTTCTAACCCCGATGGAACAAATCACGCAATTTGGTATGGAAACAATACGGCATCCCCAGGAGGATTTTTAGATCCACGCGAAGTTCCAGGGAGTGACTTAGTTGTTTCTACATTGTCTTCATGTCATGACCGTCCTTGGGGTGGAATTGGAATTTTAGACCGTAAAAAAAGTGTCGATGGCCCAGAAGCATATACTTTTGTCCACCCAAAAAGCCTAGAAAAATATATTGGCCTCGATGGACCTGTTCCAATGCGATATAATGGCGGGGAGTTTGCATTTGATAACACAGTACAAATGGCTGTCAAGTATGAAGATCCTTACCCAATAAATGATAAGCTTATGCTCGTTAGTAAGCAATATGTAGGTGAAACGGTAGGTATTTCATTGTTGACTACTAATCACGAAGAAATGTGGATTTATAAAGAACGTAAAGGGTGTTATGACCCAATGCTTGTGAAACCACGAAACCTTCCACCGTCTCGATCCGTTGCAAGATCCTATGATCCAGATGTTAAAACAGGCTTTTTATATGTGGCCAATGTCTACGAAGGAACACATATGAAAGGAGTAGAAGAGGGTGAAGTTAAATACTTACGTGTAGTGGAAGCACCATCTAAAGATGCTTTTGGGAAAAAAGATTCATGGGAAGGTCAAGGGATGCAAGCACCTGCGATGGCATTTAAGGATTTTTATAACAAAGTTATTTTAGGAGAAGTCCCAGTTGAAGAAGATGGTTCGGTCTACTTCGAAGTGCCTAGCGAAAAATTCATCTATTTTCAATTGCTAGATAAAAACAAAAAAATGATTCAATCCATGAGATCTGGAACCCATGTCCAACCAGGGGAACAACAAGGGTGTATTGGTTGCCATGATGACCGTCTTGGTGGTAAAATGCCTTCGCATTTTTCTATTGCAACCAAAAAAGGCCCCGTTCAACTCCAGAAAATTGGAGCCAGTGCAAAGATGAATGGTGCTATAAACTATTTAACCGATGTACAACCTATCTGGGATCGAAACTGCTTAGACTGCCACGACTTTGGCAAGGATGCCGCTAAAACCATCAACCTAGCGCCAGACAAAACTTCTACTTTCAATGTTTCCTATTCCGAATTGTGGTCAAAAGACAATGCGAGATTGTTAAGCGTCGTTGGTGGAGGAAAAGCCGAAATAATGCAAGCTAAGTCATGGGGTTCTAATGTAAGTCCATTGGTCAAAATGCTAGAAGCAGGGCACGCAGGCGTGACACTTACAAAAGACGAGCTAGAAATGATTTCAACTTGGATTGACTTAAACGCACCCTATTATCCTACATACGCATCTGCCTATGTCAATGGATTTACAGGGCGATCCCCTCTAACAATGAAAGAGACTATGGAGTTAGGAGCGCTTGCTGGTTTTAATATTTATCAACTTCGCCATAGTTACCAATATCCTGGATTTCAAATTTCATTTGATCGCCCCGAACTGAGCCCAGCGCTAAAAGGTCTTGTTGGTCCATCTAGGGCGCGCGCATTAGAAATTATCCAAACGGGTGCAGACCGTCTAAAAGCCAATCCGCGCCAAGACATGCTAGGTGCAAAACCTTCGGAAGAAGATTGCATTCGCTTAGAAAGTCGCGAACGCCATCAACAAATCGAAGCACAATTTAGGGAAGCGATTTTCAAAGGCGAAAAAATGTACGATAGGGCAGAATTTTAATTGTTTCGGCTTAGAACGACGAGTGTTTCCATATGATGAGTCTGTGGAAACATATCGTATGGAATAATATTTTTAGGCGTATAATTTTCTAATAATTGATTGAGGTCCCGCGCAAGTGTGGCTGGGTCGCATGAAAGATAAACAATATTTTTGGGATTTAATTTCAAGACAAAATCTAGGATATCTTTGGCTCCTTTTCTAGGGGGGTCAAGGATGATGGTGTCAAAGTAGCCAGGTTTAACTTTGAATGCAAGTTTTCGCATGTAGGAATAGCAGTCTGCTTTTTCATAGTGGATAAGACAATCAAACGAGTGAAGGGCTTGAGTTTGAGTATTGGCGTAGTCGATATTTTTTTCGGATAAGTCCACTCCAGTTATTTCATTAAAATATGGAACAAGTGGAAGCGATAAATTCCCATTCCCACAATATAAATCTAATAAACGTCTAGGTTTTTTAACTCGTGTATCCGATAATTGGCTGGTTATTTCGTTTTGAATAAGCTCATTTATATGCCGATTAATTTGATTAAAGCTAGAGGCTTCGCCAAGGTTGCGGTCAAATGTAATTTTTGGTGTTTGAGACTCCCCTTGTTGTTCTGCACAAAGTAGGGTGGATTTTGAAAATCCGTGTCGCGTTTTAGCTTGATTTAAAATATTGGGGAGTTGGATTTCCTCTTCTAGTAACTTGCAAAAATCGATGGGTTGTACCTCGTGAGAATTGCGCTTGTAAAATCCAAACCCTTTTGGGGATTTGTGAAATTGAGCCTTGTTTCTATAGTGATAGATTTTGGGTGATTCTACAATAGGGCAAAAGATATCCGAGTTTAATAATGATTCGTCTAATTTTCCTATGCGTGTTAATGCACTTTTGACAATTTCTTCTTTGATAGACAGCTGAGTCTCATATTGAATATGTAAAAAATTGCAGCCACCGCAAGAAGGAAAAAACTGGCATGGAGAAGTTTGTCGGTAGGGAGATGCTTTAACTAAATCAAATTCCGTGATTTTGCCAAATTTCTTTTCCTCGATAATCGTAATGGGCGAAATGATGTCTTCGGGGCAAGTGTTGGCAACAAAGTAAACCTTACCATTTATTCGAGTAATTCCCTCGCCTTGATGGTTGATAGAAGTTATTTTGCATGTTTCGTTCATTGGCATGACTACTCGCGATTCCAAAATTGATTGTAGTTTAGCCAAAGACCATTTCCTGCTGTAAAAGCAAACATAACCGAAACCTCTTTAAGCGTTCCATCAACGTCGATTTTAGCTTTTGAAGGATAGAATCCAGTGATATAACTACTAGATAAAGAAATAGAGAGGATGTTTGCCTCGTATGGGACAGGGTCTTCTCCCGCTTTATCAATTTCTGGGCCATCGAATGCACCGGGTTGGTTCCCGTCTCCCGGATTGGGTACAGTATGATAAAAACCGTTGTTGGTCGCCATCGTGAGCGAGTTGATTTCTCTTGTGTTGTTATTAGCACCGATTGCAACTTTATCTGCTTTATAATAGGAAAAAAAGGTAGGAGTTACCTCTATAAAGCTACTTGATGTCTCTTTTAAATTGTAGGTGTTTATATCTTGTAAAATCCAGCTGTTAGGAGTTTTGTCGTCTAAAGTGCCTTCTGCTCCAGCTACGATAAAGCGAGTATTTACATTGTTAACAGTAGAAATAGCAAGCGAAACATGGATTCGCTGATTTTCACCCTCTGGTGTAAAAATATAAAAATCACAAAATCGGTATCTTTTAAATTGGTTAGAAATATTATCTTGATTTTCTTCGCTTTCGTCGTCTGGGTCTGGAAAAGTATGCCCAGGAGGTACGAGTTGTTCGTTTTCTGCAGTGATTTCTAGTCCTAGTGGGAGTTTTTCGGTCCAATCCTCTAGAGTTGGATTGGTTGTACTTGCATTTCGAAGTTTATATAGAAAATCTTTGCTAAAAAGAAAGTTTTTGTCCGTTTGAGTTGATTTGTTATCGATTATATGGCGGCTAAAAGTAGAGTAGTGAGTATCTTGGAAATACAGGCGTCTTTTTTGTGCATAACTAACCGAGCCGCCTTCACTAGATGGATCCGCGGGTTTAAGAATTTCATTAAAATACTCGCGTTCTCCATCTCCTGCTTTCTTAAGAATTCCTAATTTTGTCCCTTGGTTTTGGTCGGTTAAAACTTTGTATCGAGCCACACAAAAATTGCTATTAGAGGCTACCATTTCCGCTTTTATCGCTTCTAATACCTCTTTTTCTGAAATAAGTTCTGTATTTTTTGAAACCCTTGCATCATCTTGAATTGTTACAGGGATAAGTGATGGGGTTGTTTCTAGGTTGTCGACTTTATAGAGCTTATAGATTGGGTTTCTAGCAAAATTAATTTCACTAGAGAGTTCATCATCTCGTAAATAGGTGTCAGAGTAGAGGATATAGAGCGAATTTTCTATTGTAAAAAATTGGATAGCCTCGGGTCGTCTAATTTGATTCATGTTGTAAGTATAGGCTATTTCATAACTATTTCGTTCGTCAATCGATAAAGTTCCAAGGTCGATGGTTCCATTTTCGTAGTCATCTAAATCTTCTGCGTAGCTAAAAAGACGGTTGTTAGATGGATCGATGAGACTTGCGTCTGTTAGATTGCGTTGGGGTGCTTCATATGGGGGTTGTGGCATTTTAGTGTCAATCCAGCTTTTCCCATCGGCTGATAGGCGCAATATTTTAGAGTAGTGTTCAAAGTCGATTGAGGTGTCGTAAGTCAAGGCATCATTTGAAAAAACCGCATAGATAGCACCGTCGTATACATTGTTATCTGTTGGGTCATGGTAAAAAATGGTACGACAACTAAGAGAGTGGTCGGTTGTATTTGTAAAAAAATCTTTTGCATTTAAGTCGATAGATTCCCAAACTTCTATATATCTATTCTCATCTTTTTCGGTTAGAGCCTGTTCGTCTTCTATGATTGAGTCGACATAGCCTTCTGGGTAGACTAAGGTTTTAGAGGCACGGTAGGGTCGGTTCATGACAACATAAAAATAATTTTCGTCTTCTGTCATGGCAGTAGGGGAGGCCTTATCGTTTAAGCTTCCATTAAATACGGCTCGTTCGTTGACAATCTGAGAAAATATTCCCGCTGTTACAGTGCAAGAGACGAGAAATAAGGTTAATAATATAATTAGTATTGTTTTTGTTGTTTTCATTGTGACTCCTACTCGTTAAACCGATATCGAACTGTGATTGCGAAGGACCAAAAATTTGCAAAAACGCTATCATTCTTTAGTTCATCTGTCACATAAATTTCTGGGTAGATATTCCAAGAGGTCGTCGCTCCCAGCGCCCATGTTTCGTCAATATTATATAATACCCCAATTGAAGGTTTAATAAAGATACCCCCAGTTTGTAGGTCTTGAGCTGGATATTCTTGTTGGAGGGAGTTAAAGTGCCCACCAATAGATAGGGAAATAGGAATATCTACAGGCCATCTGCGTATCATGTAACCCGCATCCGCAGCAAGAGTTATAAGGGTTTGCGAATTTTGAGAGGTTTGGATATAGGTTCCGCCTAACTCGCCACCTAAGAAAAATCCTTTATCAAAGAAGTAACGATACATAAAAGAGCCTGTGAGCCCTACAGCCGGATCGTAGTGGTCAGGAGCAAGGACCCACCCATTGTTGCCTAAATTTAAATTATTATAAAAATGCATAACAACGGGAACCGTTAAACCTACATTGAGATTTAAGTGGTGTTCTCCTTTATAGATGATATTTAAGTCAGACTCTTCACTAAGCTTAATATTAACAGCTTCCCCTTCTTTTGCCTCCGAGAGACCAGGCGATGAGCTGTCATTTTCCGCTGTAGATTGCGAATCGACTTCTGTTGATTCTGCAGACTGAGAGAAAAGTTGAGTCGTAATTACAGTTGTACTTGCCAAAAGGAATATGGCGATTTTAAGGATTTTATTTTTCACAAGAAACTCCTATACTATTTTATAATTAAACCTTAAAAGATTCAAGTTGTTACAATAAAATAGATTTGCTTTCATTTTTAATCTAGGCTTGTCATATGCTGATACCTATGTTATAATTTGTTTAAGGAGTTTATTATGCGTGATAAAAGAAGTTTATCTTTATTGTCTTTACTTTTATTATTTTTGTTTAGTGGATGTTGCGAACAACTGTTTAACGATTACTATGTAAAAACTATCGAAATTGATTTTACGGCTAAACCTGATGCTATTTACGATGATGACCTTGCATATCAGCTAGATCAAGTTTTATATTACTTTTTTAGACAAAAAGTTGATGTTCCTATTCAAACAAAATATGTTTTATCTATTGAAGAAGGGGTTGCTATTTCTGAATATGATTCATTGAATATTAATAATCATTTACAAGATACCAATCAAATTATTAAGTCTAAAGCTGTTGAAAAATTTAAAATAACAGGAAAAATTAGTGAAGTAAATAAAGATCTAAAGATTACTATAGAATAACAAACAAGAAGGAAAATATGGGTGCAAAAATTATTAGCGGATTAGAACTCTCTGCGTCAATGAAAGAAAACATTAAAGACCGCGTTTCCAAACTAAAAGAAAAAGGTGTTACCCCTGGGCTAGCAGTGGTCTTAGTAGGCAATAACCCAGCAAGCCAGTCCTATGTTACTGCAAAAGAAAAAGATTGTGAAGAAGTAGGAATTTATTCCGAAGATATTCGAATTCCAGCAGAAACTACAGAAGCAGAATTACTTGCCTTAATTGATCGTTTAAATAAAGATGAGAAACTAGATGGAATTTTAGTGCAACTCCCGCTCCCAAAGCATATCGATGAGCAAAAAATTATTATGGCTATTGCCCCAAGTAAAGATGTCGATGGTTTTCATCCCGTTAGTGTGGGTAAAATGATGCTAGGGCAAGAGACATTTTTGCCTTGCACTCCGCATGGGGTTATCAAAATGCTAGAATCGGCTAATGTAAAAACCTCTGGAAAAAAAGTGGTTGTCGTTGGACGAAGTAATATCGTTGGAAAGCCGCTTGCAAACCTTCTTATTAATAGAGGCGACTATGCAAATGCTACTGTTACTATTTGTCATACGGGAACAGCCGACTTAAAGGCGGAAACGTTGCAAGCGGACGTGGTTATTGCCGCTGCCGGGGTGCCAAAGATGATTAATGCCGATATGGTTCGCGAGGGAGCCGTTGTCATAGATGTCGGTGTCAACCGAATTCCAGATGAAACTAAAAAATCGGGCTTTCGGCTCGTTGGCGACGTCGACTACGAACCCCTTTTAGAAAAGGCTTCCTTTATTACCCCAGTCCCCGGCGGAGTAGGCCCCATGACTCGAACAATGCTACTAGAGAATATTGTTGTTTCTGCTAGTAAACGGGTAAAATAAGCTTCTCAAATAGCTGAATGCCTTATAACATGATTATAGAATCCTCACTGACTTGCATTCATTATTGCATTAGTGCTAAGTAGTTATTTGGGCGTCTAATTTTTTATTGCGAAAATAGAGAAGAATGTCTACGAATACCATACATAGATTGATAATGTAAAAGATGACAACGTAGGTGATATTGTCTGCAATAATTTTGCTCGTTATTCCGCAAAGATATCCTATAAAAATAAATCCAAGAAATAACAAACTTTTCCCTTTAGCCGTTCGTGATTTATACGATTTTAAAATTGAGGTGGGCCACGAAATTCCAAAACAAACAACCATAAAAACTTCAAATAATTGGGGCATCTATCTCTCCTAGGAAAATTCTTTCTTCATAAAATATAATGTATTTTTGCCATTAAAGTCTAGTTTAGAAAAAATTTTATAGCCATTATTGATGTAGAAATCTTTGGCTTGAAAGTCAAAGGTTTCAAGATAAGAAAATTTTGCACCTTTTTGAATTGCTTCATTTTCTAATTTGTTTAGTAGCTTAGAACCCATTCCTTTGCCTCGATATTCTGCATCTAGCCATAGAGTTTTAATGTGTAGTCCCGATAAAAGTTCAATATCGCCCGAAATCCCTCCAACTATAAGATCATCTTTTTTTACACATTTAAAAATGCCATCAAAAACCATTGTGGGTGGGAGTTTGCATTGGTTTGCATTGTAGTTTATTAAGTTAGTTTCGATTTTTTTAAAAATATATTTCATGTAAAATCCTTAGTATTTTTAATTTTACCACACTATAGTTTGCGTGTAAGTTGAAATTTAATGATTTTTATTTTCGTTGCGACGGAAAAGGCGGAGTAATGCCTGCATGAGCGATTGTAGGTGAGCCGAAGGCTGTTCCTTTAGTTTGGAACAAACTAAAGAACCGACAGCACCGCAAAGCGCGACAGCAAGTGAAACGAAGCTGGCATGCCCAATCAAAACAACAAACTCTTATTGAAAAATCTCTTTTAATTTGTTAAAGTAAAGAGGAAATAGATAAGGAGAGCTAAATGTCATTTAATGTCGTTTCAGAAATAGATGAAAATGTAAAAATCTCTAATGTTTTGATGAGTGTTTCGGATAAAACAAATTTAGAGTCTATGGTAAAGGGTTTAATTGCCGTCAATCCCGAAGTAAAGATTTATTCGACTGGGGGGACCTATAGTGCCATCGAGGCAATGCTTGGGGCAGAGGCAGGAAAAAATCTCGTCTCCGTTTCCGATTATACAGGACAACCCGAAATGCAAGGGGGGTTGGTAAAAACTCTCGATTTTAAAATTTATTTAGGCATTTTAAGTGAAAAATATAATGAGGCACATCAAAAAGATTTAGTTCGCACCGAGGCGGTTGCGCTAGATATGGTTGTTGTCAACTTATATCCATTTACGCAGACAATCGCGAAAGAAGGCATTTCTTTAGAAGAGGCAAGGGGGAATATCGATATCGGTGGGCCTTGTATGTGTCGAGCGAGTGCGAAGAACTTTATTCGAGTGGCAAGTGTTTGCAATCCTGCAAATTATGAAGCCTTAATTAACGAAATGAAAGAAAATAAGGGCTGCTTGTCTTATAAAACACGTTTTGAATTAGCAAAAACAAGCTTTGCGCATACAGCTGCCTACGATAGTGCTATTTCCAAATATTTAGAGAGTCTTTCAGACGATTTCGTCGCAGCCCCATATATAAAACATTAATTGGAGAAGATTATGGCAGATTTAAAAGCAATGTATAAAACCATCGTGCACGACCACTTTACACCACGAATGGAAATGTCTTTTATAGACGAAAAAGGCAATCGGCAAACGCTCGCTTATGAAAAAGCAACTTGGAATATTGATGGCGAAGTCAATGGGCTTCGTTATGGTGAAAACCCAGGACAAGAGGCGGCTTTGTATCGGCTTGTAAATGGTAACTTAACGCTAGGGAAGGTTACCTCTATTCAAGCAGGTCAATATTTAGCTTCCGATGTAGAATTACTTCAATCGGGTAAACATCCAGGAAAAACGAATATTACCGACGTAGACAATGCTTTAAATATTTTACGTTATTTTTCGGCTGAACCTACTTGCGTTATTGTTAAGCACAACAATCCGTGTGGTGTAGCAAAGGGAAAAACGCTTGCAGAAGCCTATAATAAAGCGCTCATGGCAGACCGAATTGCGGCTTTTGGTGGCGCAATAGCTGTTAACCGACCTATGGATATCGAAACGGCTAAGCTTATTTGCGAAAGTTATAGCGAAGTCGTTTGTGCCCCTTCATTTGAAGAAGGCGTAATGGCTATTTTTGCAGAGAAAAAAAATCTTCGGGTTATGGAAATTGGAAACATCAATAATTTGCACCAATTTATTGGGAAGCGGTTTGTTGATATCAAATCTTTAATTGATGGTGGAATGATTATGCAATGGTCTTTTGTTCCTCAAACCTTAACTCCAGCAGATTTAATTCCCGCAACGACGACTTATAAAGGTGTCGACTACAAAATCGACCGAGAACCAACCGCAGCTGAAATTGATGACATGCTTTTTGGCTGGCTAGTAGAAAGTGGGATTACATCAAACTCGGTTATCTACGTTAAAAATGGGGCAACGGTTGCCATTGGTACGGGTGAACAAGACCGTGTTGGCGTTGCCGAAATTGCAAGAGACAAAGCCTTTAGAAAATATGCCGATAAACTTGCATGGCAACGCTATCAAACTCCGTGGGCCCTTATGACCGACCAAGAAAAAATGAATGACATTCTATTGGAAACGGAAAAAGTGAGGGGCGGAATTTTAGGAAGCGTGATGGTCTCCGACGCCTTTTTCCCTTTCCGCGATGGAATCGATATCGGACTAAAAGACGGAGTGACTGCCGTAATCCAACCTGGCGGCTCTATTCGTGATTTTGAGGTGATTCAGGCTTGTAACGAAGTCGGGGCAACCATGAAATTTACTGGACAACGGAGCTTTAAACACTAAGATGAGTTACCAGTATTGGATCGAATCCTATGGTTGCCAAATGAATATGGCCGAGGCAACCGCACTCGAAAACAAACTCGCTCTTTTTAATTGGATCCCAGCCGAGAAAGACGAAGATGCGGACTTGGTTATTTTAAACACCTGTGCGGTGCGAGAAAGTGCCGAAACCCGAATTTGGGGGCGGTTAGCCTATTTTAAAGCCTTAAAAAATCGTCATTTTAGAGTGGCTGTCATGGGTTGCATGGCAGAGCGTCTACAAGAAAAAATGAAAGAAAAGCAGGGGATTGTCGATTTCGTCGTTGGTAATTTTCATAAAGAGGCTTTTATTCAGTTGCTACAAAACCCTCACCAACTCATGGTGAAGGGTTGCGAGGATTTAGCCTTAGATAGCGAATTCAAGTTTGCAGAAAACCATGGCAAGCAAACAGAGGCTTCGGCTTTTGTTCCAATCATGCAGGGGTGCAATAATTTTTGCACCTATTGTATTGTTCCTTATGTTCGGGGTAGGGAAATTTCTCGTGGGGTGGATTCTATTTTATCCGAAATTAACCAACTCGTCGCAAATGGAATTAAAGAAATTACTTTGCTTGGGCAAAATGTTAATTCATATACCTTTACTGAAAACGGGGTAGAATACGACTTTCCTAAGCTACTTAAAACCATTTGCGAAAAAACTTCGGTCGCTTGGTTGCGCTTTACAAGTAGTCATCCTAAAGATCTTTCTCCTAAACTAGCAGAGATTATGGCAGAATATCCGCAAATCTGTAATCAGCTTCATCTGCCCATTCAGCATGGTTCAAACTCTATCTTAAAAGCAATGAACCGAAAATACACGACCGAGGATTATCTTGCAAAAGTAGAACACTTGCGCACTGTTAATCCTAATATCGGGTTATCAACCGATATTTTAATTGGTTTTCCAGGCGAAACAGAAGATGATTTTAATGCAACAATTTCACTTTTAGAGAAAATAAAGTTTGACGATGCATTCACTTACTATTATAATATAAGAAGTGGGACACCTGCTGCAACCATGGATGGACATCTTTCTTTAGAAGTTAAGAATGAACGGCTTGCTAAGTTAATCGAATTTCACCGAAAACAAGTAGCAAATGAAAAGCTAAAGGAAGTGGGGCAGATTATCACTGTTCTTGTTGAAAAAAGGTCTAAAAAGAATAAGGGTGAATGGCTTGGACGTAGTGAGAGAAATCGGATGGTTGTTTTTCAGTCCGACGCCGTCAAAGTGGGCGATTTTTGCAAAGTGAAGTTGCTTTCACTTAATGGAAGCACATTTAAAGGAGAAGTTATTATATGATTCCATGGCGTTTTATAGCAATTATTTTCGTTTTTACGTTGTTTGTTACATTTATTGGTGTTAATTTAGAAAATGAAGCAAAAATCAATTATTTTTTCGGAGAAGGTGCGGCTGTTACGACAAATATTGTCTTTGTCGTTTTCTTTTCCTTCTTGTTAGGGGTTTTTGTTACCTTGCCGTTAGTCTTTAAAAGAAAAATATTATATTATCATAAGCCCATTAAAGCAGAAAAAGATAAGAAAAAAAAGGAAAAAGTGCAAAAAACCAAAAAGGAAAAACAACCAAAAACTGTAGCAGAGGAATCAAATGAAAACCTCTAAAGGTTTTTTCCTTAGTATCACTTATCTTTTTCTTTCTTTAGCGCTTTTTGCCAGTAGTACTTTAGAGGTTGCTAATATTCTTTTTTTAGAAGGAAAAGAAGAAAAAGCGTTGCCTCTATATGAAAATTGGCTAAAGGACCCAAATAATACAAATACAAAAAATTTTCCGCCTGTTCTATTACGAGCGGCACTCTTAGAGGAAGATCCCTATCTATCCACCGCATTGCTTATCCAAAATTTATCAAATTTGCAGTACCCTAGTTATCTTTTTCAGGCAACATATTTTATTGCCGCACAATTAGACCAATGTGGTGATTTCGATCGTGCAGCAAGCTATTATAAGAAAACATTGTCTTTCCTGGATGTAAAAGGTTTTGAATCGTTTATCCCCTATAGATACGAAATCCAATATCGGTTAGCAGCAGTTTATGCAGAAATTGGCTATTTTTCTGAAGCTGCATCGCTTATTCTTCCTGTTGTAGAAAAAGCATCCGACAACAGTATTCGGCTATCTGCCATTATGTTATATTCACGACTTCTTATTGAACAAGATAAAATCGAAGAAGGGATACAGGCGGCTGCATTGGTTTTTCCATTTTATAAAGGGAGCTTTCCCGATATTGTCTATTATTGGCTAACATTTTTAATCGAGAGTTTTCCTAAACAATCGGAAACTTTAGTGGAGGAGATTAAAGATTATAATATTGTGTTAAAGGAGCCGCGTTACGAGGCAATGCCAACCCAATCGATGATTTTATCAGGATTATATGCAGATATAAATCTTTCTGAATAAAATATAGGAGTATACTATGGCTAAAATTGCTATTATTGGTGGAAGCGGTCTAGGTAAAGAGCTTAACTTAGCTCCATACAATTCGGTAAAATGTGAAACACCCTATGGGAAGTGTTCCGATTTTTTTACTGTCAGCAAGTATGCTAATCACGAAATATATTTGTTGCCACGCCACGGTGCTTCTCATGCGATACCCCCGCATAATGTAAATTATCAAGCAAATATTTGGGCAATGAAAGAACTTGGAATCGATTATATTTTTTCTACAACTTGTGTTGGGAGTTTGCAAGAAAATATCAAACCAGGAGATATTGTTTTCCCCGATCAATTTATCGATTTTTCTAGATCCAGAAAAAATACATTCTACGATAGTTTTGCTTCTTCCACAGAAGGTCACACCCCTATGTCACAACCTTTTAGCGAAGAGCTAAGAAATATCTTTATCAAAACAGCCAAGACCATCAAACTAAAATATCACACTACGGCAACTCTAATCACCATAGAAGGCCCGCGATTTTCTACTAAAGCCGAATCTTTTATGTTTAAAAAATGGGGTGGGGATATAATCAATATGACGGTTGCCACAGAATGCGCGTTGGCCAATGAGCTAAAAATTCCTTATGTGGCTATTGCCTTAGCAACCGATTATGATTGTTGGAAAGAGGGCGAGGTTGCAGTTTCTCACGATAAAGTGCTTGAAGCTTTTTCTAAAAATGCAAATAAAGTTCATTCGCTTTTATTAGAGGCGATGGCTTTTATTCAGACATAAATTCTTCGTTTTGGAGTTGAATTGTATCGTCGTCGTTGGCTCGAAAACCATGCAAAGTGATTTTTCCTGGAGTTAAGGTAATCGTTTTAAAGCGTTTTCGTCCAGTGATATTTTCCTCGTAGTCAAATTTATAACACTTTTTTTGAACAATAGAGCCGTTGGCATCAAAGTAATGCATCTCCATAATAGGTACATTGCTATTATAGATGATATACCCGCCTTTTACGATAGAATCATCGGGGTATTTGAGTCTAAAAAAAGGTTCCTCGAATAAATACTGATGGTCGGGCCGTTGAATGTAAATTCCACTGATTTTAGGGAGCTCTTTTTCTTGCTTTCGGGACTTAAGAATATCTTTGATTTTTGATTCGTTGACTCTTGTAAATAGGCCAGATCGATTTTCGTTGACTTTATCTTTTGCTATTGAGGAATCGTTGTCAAAGACATCGACCTTAATAGAATTCATGGTTTGATAGGTAAAATTGATTCGAATATATTTAAAGTCGTGAATGCCACTCTTTCCTGTAATCTGAGAGCGATTATAGTAAAGACGTCGATATCGTTGATAGATATATACATCTGCATTAGATTCTGCTCCTGTGGCAAATGCGTCTGTATAAATGATAAAGCGATTTTCTTCAAAATCGAAAATTAGATATGTTTTGATTTTCGAATCGTTTTGCAGTTCCCAAATTCCATTAAGATAACTTTGTTTTACCGATTGGTTTCTTGCTTGAATAATTTTTCTTAATTCGATGTCATCAATTCGCTCTTTTCGAATATTTTGGTATGAAACAGCGACAAATGAACCCATTTTATTTTCTAATCGTGTGTTAGTCCGCCATGCAAAGGTCTCTTTTATTATTGAATCGGAAGATGGATCTAATTCGTGTTGGCGTTCGATTGTCACAGCTCCAGAATTAGAATCTTGATTGATGTCTAAGGAACCCGAGGAGGAGATGCTTAAAATGCTATAGTATTTGAGTCCTGTTATGGTTGATTTAGGATCATATTTAAAGATATCGATTGTTTGATGGTCATCGTTATCATATCCAACGCAGACTATTTCAAGAAGTTTATCATTATCGACATCCATCAAAGAAATTTGAAAAGATTGAACTTTTGTTGCTTGTGTAATTTGTTCGGAAGACAAGACATAATATTCAAAAACTTGTAGGTAGTCGGCTATAAGAATTTTAAAACGTGCGTTAATTTCGTTGTTCTCTTTTACGAGAATAATTTGTTCGTCTGACTCATCTGTATCGATATTCATGTTGAGGGTTTGGATATGAGGTAAGTCGGAGGGAATATTGATTTTAGGTGGTGAGGAGTAGGCGATATTTTGGATATCGATGAGATTTCCTTGCGTTTCTGAAAAACTTGAAGTCGTTTCGGTTTGCCTATCTAGACTTGAAAGTTGATCGTATTGCTCAAAAACAACTTCTGGGTCGCGCCCCCGATTACAGGAAAAAAGAGATAATCCAATTAAGAAAATTAGTAAAATGATTTTTCTTTTCATTATATAATTATAGTTAAAATAAGAAAAAATATCAATCTTAATTTTGAAGCTTAGCTAAAAAGTGATTAGCAATCGCAGTAATTCGGTTATCGAGACTTCCCTTTATTCGATTCTTAAATATATTTACAGATGGCATATTCGCATTTATGATTGCCGTAAAATCTGTTGGATTTATGAAAAAGAGCATCTTCATTTGTTTAGCTTCGACTAGTTTAATAAGCCCTAATTTGATGGGGGTCAGATTTTCATAACTTAGAGCCCAACCATTTTCTAGTGGTTGAAGTTGGCATTCCCAGAAGCTATCGCCAAAAGAGGTGTCGTCTTGATAGAAGATAAATTTTAATGGGAAAGTGGCACCCTCTAAATTGATGATAGGGTCGTGGTTTTTTTGTGATTGTATGTTTTTTTAAGGTTGTCGTTCATTGCGAGGTTGTTTGGAGCTGGGTTAAATAGAATTAAATAAAATACGCTCTTTATTCTTGCTAATAGAAAAATATGAAAGGCCCTCTAATTCTGTAAAGCGAGTGAGGATGTGTGGAACTGTCTTAAATGTCTCTTGGGTAAGGGATAGCGATTTAGTTTTGATAATTCCTGTTGGTGGCGTTGATAGCGATAAAAAATCTAATGCGAATGACTTATAGCTTTCATTTTTGATAATAGATAATTTGGGATCCTCTTCTAGTGTAATAACTGCTTCATTAGCAAATAGAAAGAGAGACAAGAAAAAAAATGTTGTAAAAAATAGGGTTTTCATATATCTTATAATAAAAGGATTTTACTATGAAGTCAAGAATTACAATATATTTTACAGGTGGAGGCACTGGTGGGCATGTCTTTCCTGGAATTGCAGTGGCTCAAGAATGGTCTGCAAGATTTAATATCCCAATGGAGCAACTTCTCTGGATTGGTTCGGGAAAACAATTAGAACGCGATATAGTTGGTCGCTTTAAGATGAAATATAAAGCTATTTCGTCAGGAAAATTGCGTCGCTATTTTGATTTTAGGAATTTTTTTGATCTTTTTAAAATTGGGATAGGTTTTATCCAAATCTTTTTTTTCCTTTTATTTAAACGGCCTACGGTTATCTTTTCGAAAGGCGGATATGTCTCGGTACCGCCATGTATAGCAGCAAAACTACTTAGGATTCCATTTATTACCCATGAATCGGATATGACACCAGGGCTTGCAACTCGTATTAACAGTCGTTTCTCTACTGCGGTTTTAACTGCATACGAAGAAACGACAGCTTATATTCGTAAAGGAATTCCTTGTAAAGCAGTAGGAAATCCAGTCCGCTCGGAAATATTTAATGGAGATTCCCAAACAGGTAAGAAACTTGCAAATGTTGCAAATAATAAAAAAATAGTGCTTGTATTAGGAGGAAGTCTTGGCGCTGCAAACTTAAATAAATTAGTTTTTGGTGCCGCACCGTTATTGCAAGAAGAATTTCATTTTATTCATCAGGTAGGAGAGCAGGGGATGCAAGAGCTAAGCAATAAAGAAATCCCAGTCAACCTTACACCGGTTGCTTTTATTGGAGAAAATCTTCCCCATTTTTTAGCTTGTGCCGATTTAGTTGTTTCTAGGGCAGGAGCGGGTACTTTATGGGAAAATCTAGCAACAAATAATCTAGCTATTCTTATCCCCCTAGGAACTGCCTCCTCGCGCGGAGATCAAATTGTAAATGCACAATATTTTTTAGATAAAGGCTTGGCTGTTGTTTTGAAAGAGGAGGAGACCGATTCAGCCATACTTGCTAATGAAATTTTATCGCTATTGTCAGATAAAAAAAACTATGCTAAAATTAAAAAAACGATAAGTGAATTTACAATTGCAAATTCGGCAAAAACGATTGTCAACGAAATTTTGCACTATTCAATAAAATAAGGAGCCTACAGTGGAATTTATTAGTTCGGTATTTAAAGTATTTCATCCGCTAGATATGGTTGTTACCATAGTCATTCTTGTCTTTGCATTAAAAGGGTATAGATCTGGGTTTTTGGCAATTCTCATTAACGTTGCTTCGGTTGTAGGGGCCTTGCTTTTTGCCTGGTTCTTTTATGCCCATCTTGGAGCTTTAATTGCAGGCTGGGGATTAGGAAAAGTTGGGCCGTTGTTAGCATTTATTGCTATTTTTTTAGCTTCATTTATTCTTTTGAGGATAGTCGGCGGATTAATACAAGGGCTTACTAAGATAACTTTAATTGGATGGATAGATTCTGTTTTTGGTATTCTTCTAGGAGCTGTACAAGGATTGCTTATCTCAGTTTTCTTTATAGTTTTGATCGTTGGGATTATTAAACTTTTCATGGATATTCCTGCCTTTTTTATTGATAGTGCATTTTATGAGTTTGCTTTTTTAATGTTCGAGAAACTCATTAACACAGAGTTTTTAGACAATATAACAACATCAGAGACCCTTTCGAATGTTTGATAACATTTTAGGACATGAACGACTGACAAATAGACTCACTTTAGAACTTAATAAAAGATATCTGCCGGCTTCAATTTTATTTGTCGGTGAAGAGAGTATAGGAAAACTCACTTGTGCATTTGAATTGTCTCGATTACTTATGTGCAAAAAAAATGGAAAGTGGGCTTGTTCTTGTTCTTCTTGCACAGAGCATTGGAAGCTCACGAGCCATTACACCTTATTTCTTGGAAAAAGAGATTTTATGGAAAATACTTCC
>CAYJGX010000025.1:0-7046 GCA_964369795.1 uncultured Spirochaetaceae bacterium | reverse complement strand
CCTGAATTACAGTCGCATTTAGAGCTAGGAAGAAGAGTGACAGATGTAGAAGAATTTCAACATGCACGGATGCTTATCTTACGAACGATTCACAAATTGCTTTCTGCTTTCAATCCTGCCTTAGTGCATACTTCAGAATCGACTGTTAAAAAATTAGAGTCGGAATTAGACAAATTTAAAGAACAACTAGCACCTTTATATAATATTGGTGAAGAGAGCTTTTACCAGATAACAGAAGACTGGGCACAATCATTGTTAGATCGCGCACAAACAATTCAGTCTAAAATTTCACGAACCATTTCAATCGAAGAGATAAGGGCAATTAACCAATGGGCATGGACCTCTGGACATGATACTCGCACCGTTATAATCGATGGAGCAGATAAATTAAATACATCTGCTGCAAATTCTTTGTTAAAGACTCTAGAAGAGCCTCCACCAGGTTTATTCTTTATTTTACTTGCAGAGAAGCGAGGGGCTGTGATTCAAACAATTTTGTCGCGGGTTCGTATCTATGATTTCCTTCCACGTACTATAGAAAAAGAGCAAGAAGTGTTAACACGAATTTTTAGAGAGGTGAATATACAAAACTTTTCATCGGTAAAAGAATATTTAGCTTTTTATTCTGGAATCGATTATAACGAGATTGACCATAAGATTAAGCAGCTTTTTTCTTACCTTTGTGGTAACCATCCATTTAGCCAAGAAAAAATTGATTCTCTTGTTGTTATTGCCTCAGATACAAAGAAATTTAAAGTTTTCTTAGAGCGATTAGTGCATATTATACAAAATTCTGGTAAAAAAAATGCTTTCATACCCAATGAAATACCTTTCCCATTATTAGAACAATGGAATAACGCCATCCGAGAATCATACATGATGCATTTGTCCTTTAATCAAAACCCAAAATCGCTTATCGAAGCGCTTGTCTTTATGATGAAAAATAGCATCGATAATTTTAATAGGTAGGGCAAGGAGATTAAATGTTTCGTCTTTTAGATAAAGTTTTTGAGAATACGGATAACATCGATAAAAACCAACTCATCAACCTATTACGTAAAGTCGGCAAAGAGTACGAAATTTTAGAAGTGGTATTAAATTCGCTTCCTTATGGCGTGATAGTACTGTCGTCAGGAAACAAGCTAGAATTTGCAAATAAAAATGTGGATTGGCTTTTTCCTCTTTTGAATCGAAAGGCATCAAGCGATCTAGAAATTTGGAATCTTATTTCGGATAGTCAAATTTCGGCGACAATCGAGGAATCTTTACTTAAAGGGGTCAATGACGAATTAGAATTTACTATTTCTACAATTCTTGGCGAAAAGATGGTGGCTTTGTCTGTAATCGTTATGGCAAAAAAAGGCTCAGAGGTAGGGACAATCTTAATCCTAGAAGATGTCACTCTCAAAAATCATCAAATTAATCAGTTATTACAAGCCGAACGACTCGTTTCACTGACTAATATGACTGCAACCGTAGCGCATGAAATAAAAAATCCTTTAGCAGGGATTGGACTTTATGGAGATCTTATCGAAAGGACTTTCGTCGCAGATAAATCAAAGAGTGGAAAAAACACTATTCTAGTCGAACAAAATGTAAAAGATAAAATTGATGAGTATTTGCGGGTTGTTAATTCAGAAATTTCACGATTGAATCAAATTATTTCAAACTATCTTTTGAGTGTAAAACCTTCTACAGGCAGTAAACTAATGATTTCTATTAATGTTATCTTGTCCGATCTTATTTCGTTTTATGAAGAGCAAATGTCAACTTCACACATTAAACTAAAGTTCGATTTAGGAAATAATTTACCGCTTGTTTTTCTTGATGAAGGCAGTATCCGCCAAGCACTAGTCAACCTTATTAATAATGCGATTCATGCGTTAGAAAAAAGTAGCAACCCCGAAATTCTCATTCGAAGCTATTTTAGTTATAAAGACCAACAAGTGGTTATTTCCATAAAAGACAACGGATGTGGGATTGCAGAAGAAGATAAAGAATCTATTTTTAAACCCTATTTTACTAGGCGAGAGACGGGGACTGGTTTAGGCCTTTTTGTTGTAGAAAAAATTATAAGTGAACATGGTGGAAAAATTCAGTGTGTGAGTGCCCTTAATGAAGGAACGGAGTTTAAAATATCCTTCCCACTAATTAATAATCATCAATATTTAATTGATGAGAACAGTAGGTAAAATAAATGGAAAATACAATATTGATTGTTGATGATGAAGTGAGTATTCGAATGGCTTTATCTGGGCTTTTTGCATCGGAGTCATTTAATGTGATTACTGCAACCGATGGCCTTGAAGCTATCGACATTTTAGAAAATAAATCTGTAGATATCGTTATTAGTGATTTAAAAATGCCTAGAATGGATGGAGAAACACTGCTGCGTAAAATTTTAATTAGGTGGCCTGCAATTCCCGTTATCATCCTGACAGGTAATGGTTCTATTTCAAATGCAGTGGAAGCAATGCGTATTGGCGCCTATGAATTCCTAGAAAAACCTATAAATTTTGAACATTTGCTAGAAGTTGTAAAGAAAGCAATAAACATCAGCGACCTAAAACGTAGAAACATCGAGCTAGAAGAAGCTGTTGCAGATCGACAAGAGCAAGATGTTTTTTATAACATGATAGGGCGTAGTAGAGCAATGCAAAAAGTTTTTACTCTTATACAAAAAGTAGCAAAGACACCAGTCGATTTGCTAATCTTAGGGGAAACGGGAGTAGGAAAGGAGCTTGTTGCCGAAGCTGTACACAAACTGTCAAAGCGAAAAGATTATCCCTTTGTCCCAGTCAACTGCTCTTCTTTTTCAGATTCCTTAATTCAGAGCGAACTTTTTGGTCATGAGAAAGGGGCTTTTACGGGTGCCGACTCTACGCGTGAGGGGCGATTTGAACTAGCAAATAAAGGAACTTTGTTTTTAGATGAAATTGGAGAATTAAAAGAAGATACTCAAATACAATTGTTACGGGTATTGCAAGAAAGAAAGTTGCAACGTGTGGGTGGAAATGAGTTTATTGAATTTGATACGCGTCTCATTACTGCAACTCATAGGGATTTGAATCAAAGAATTGAAGAAGGGGCTATGAGACAAGATTTTTTTTATAGAATCAACGCTTTTCAAATTGTTGTACCCCCTTTACGAGAGCGTAAAGAAGATATTCCTTTACTTGCAAACTATTTTTTGGCACAGTTTATTCAAGAATCAGAAATCGAGAATTTAGTCCTATCAGAGAAGGCTATGCGAGCTCTTTATGACTATAATTGGCCTGGCAATATTAGGGAATTGCAGTCTGTTGTCGAGCATGCGGCAGTCAATGGTAGTGATTCAGGCAAAATTGATAAAAATGATTTACCAAGTTATATTATAAAAAGCGAGCAAGATTCTGAAGTTGTTATTTCACTAGATTTGCCATTTGCAGAGCTAGAAAAGCAAATAATAATGGCTAAAGTTTCCCAATGTAAAGGAAATGTTAGCAAGGTAGCAAAGGAATTTGAGTTATCTGAACGGAATTTACATCGGAAAATTAAAGAATATGGTGGTAAGGAGTTAGATAAACAACGAGTTAGCAAAAAAGAGTCGTTGCTTTAAAAAATGTAATTGACAAACCCTATAAGTAGTGATTATAATAAGTTACGGAGGATTTAAAGAATGTCGGCTTCAAACGAAATGGCTATTATGAATTACAAAGCGGGCGCCTATATCTATGTAGAGGACGACGCAAAAGCAGACTTTATTTATATTATTCGTTCTGGTAATGTTCGGCTGCGAAAAGATTTAGGGGTTTCAGAAGATGCAACTCTATCAGCTGGCGACTTTTTTGGAATGGTTTCTTGTATGTCAGGCCATGCGCAAATCGAAACCGCTCAAGCCATGACAGATGTAAATTTAATTGCTGTATTAAAAGTTCAATTTCCTCTTTTAATTAAAAAATATCCTTCTATCGCAATGAAAATGATCAAGCAGTTCTCTCAAAAAATGCGTACATTAGACGAATCGCTTACACAAATCACTTTAAATGCAGATTCAAATACAGAATCGTTTGAACACCTTTTCCAAGTAGCCGAATTCTATGTAAAAGAAAATAAATTTAATTTAGCGTATCATGCCTATTTTCGATATTTGCAATATCATAAAGGCGGTGTTAATGCTGCTATTGCGCAAGACCGTTTAAATAAAATTACTCCGCATATACAAGGTGTTCACGTAGATAACGAGGAAAATCAATTCAACCGAGTTTATCAAGCAGATACCATGGTTTTTAGCGAAAGTGAACCTGGTGATGAAATGTATATTATCCAATCAGGAAATATTAAAATCACAAAAATTATCGACAACAAAGAGGTATTGCTTGCCGTTTTAAAGCCATCAGATATTTTTGGGGAAATGGCATTGTTAGACAATAAACCTCGTTCCGCTTCTGCAATTGCTTCTAAAGAAGCGAAACTGATGGTCATTAATCGTAACAACTTCGAAAAAATCACCCAAACTCAACCTCAACTAATTGACCGACTAATGACTTTATTAAGTGGTCGAATTTGGGGAGTTTATAAACAATTAGAAAATGCACACATGAAAAACCCTGTGGGTAAACTATGGGATGCACTCTTATTAGAACTCGAAAAAGCGAGAGTGCCTATTACACGAACAGCGCACACCTATGACATTAGCATGCAAGAGCTCGCAAATATGGTTGGCCTTACAAAATCCGAAGGGTCAAAAGCTAGCCGCGAGTTACTCGACGCAACGAGTTGTCTAAAATTAGAAGATAATCACATTGTTTGTAAAGACTTAACCGAAATAGAGAAACAAGCAAAATATTATCGTAAAATGCAACTTATTCAAGACCGAAGAGCAACGAATTCTCAAAACTAATATTATTGATAAGTTTCTTTATCTTTGATAAACTAAACAAAATTAAGATTTTTTCATTATAGGAGTTACGATGAGTCAAATTAATATGGAAAAAGTATATAATCCAAAGGATTTTGAAGATAGAATTTATGACAAATGGCAAAGCAGCGATAGTTTTAAACCTGCAGGAGACTCACAAAAAGATCCATTTGTAATTGTAATTCCTCCACCTAATGTAACGGGTGTTTTGCACATGGGACATGGCCTTAATAACAGTTTGCAAGATATTTTAGCTCGCTATTATCGGATGAAAGGTCATCCGACATTATGGCTTCCAGGTACTGACCATGCAGGTATAGCGACACAAAATGTTGTCGAAAAAAGATTACGTGCGGCGGGAATCGAGCGAGCAGAGCTCGGGCGTGAAAAATTTGTTGAAGAAACTTGGAAAGTTAAAAATGAACATCATGAAGTAATCACTAAACAACTTAAAAAAATTGGTGCCTCTTGTGATTGGTCTCGGGAACGATTCACCTTAGATGATGGACTATCCGATGCAGTTAAAGAAGTCTTTGTTAACTTATATGAAAAAGATTTAATTTATAAAGGAAATTATCTTGTTAACTGGTGTTCATCTTGTGGAACAGCGTTAGCAGATGATGAAGTAGAGCATGATGAAGTGAATGGGTTTCTTTACAGGTATAAATACCCATTTGCAGATGCTAGTGGCTTTATTGAAATTGCTACTACGCGTCCTGAAACCATGTTTGGGGATACTGCAGTTGCAGTTAATCCCGAGGACCCTCGTTATAAAAATTTAATTGGAAAAATGTTAATACTACCACTTACCGACAGACAAATTCCTATTATAGCAGATTCCTATGTCGATAAAGATTTTGGCTCTGGAGCGGTAAAAATTACCCCAGCACACGACCCTAATGACTGGGAAGTAGGAAATCGCCATAACTTAGAGCGAATCAATATCTTAAACGATAACGGAACATTAAATAAAAACGTTCCCGAATCCTTTCAAGGACTTACTGTTAAAGAGGCTCGTGCACTTACACTTAAAAAGTTAGAGGAAGAAGGTTATCTACTAGGAAAAGACGAAAGAAATCATCAAGTAGGGCATTGTTATCGATGTCGGACCGTTATTGAACCTTATGCATCTTCACAATGGTTTGTCCGCATGAAGCCTTTAGCCGACAAGGCCTTAAAAGCATGGGAAGATGGAGAAATTGTCTTTTATCCTAAAAAATGGGAAAACACATATAAGCATTGGCTAAGTAATATCCGAGATTGGTGTGTCAGCCGTCAACTTTGGTGGGGGCATCGGATTCCAGTTTGGTATTGTCAAGAATGTGACGAAATGATTGTCGCTACTTCTACGCCAGAATCCTGTCATAAATGCCAATGTCAATCGCTAATTCAAGACGAGGATGTGCTTGATACATGGTTTTCGTCATGGCTATGGCCCTTCTCGACACTAGGTTGGCCTAATCAGACAAGTGACTATAACACATTCTATCCAACATCAACATTAGTCACTGCATACGACATTATATTTTTTTGGGTCTCTCGTATGATAATGGCTGGTTTGGAATTTACAGGAAAAGTACCATTTAAAGATGTCTATATCCATCAGTTAGTGCGAGACAAAAAAGGCCGAAAGATGAGTAAGTCTTTAGGCAATGGAATCGACCCACTAGAAATTGTTGATGAATATGGTGCCGATTCACTTAAATTTACACTTGCTTATATGGCTGCACAGGGGCAAGATATCTTAATCGATAGCGAAAGTTTTAAACTTGGAAGTAAATTTGCCAATAAAATTTGGAATGCATCTCGCTATATTTTAAGTAATATCGATACAAAATGGAAGCCACTAGAGAATGTCGAAAAAGGCGATGTAGAAAAATGGATCTATCACCGTTTAAATCAAGTCTCTGTCCAGGTCGATAAAGCGATTAAAAGTTACAAGTTTAATGATGCAACACACATTCTCTATGATTTCTTTTGGAATGATTTTTGTGATTGGTATGTCGAGGCATCAAAGGTTGAGTTATATTCAAAAAACGAAATCAGAAAACATCGAGCTCAAACTTTATTAGTCGATTTACTCATTCGGTCGCTTAAATTGTTACATCCATTTTTGTCTTTTATTACAGAAGAGATATATTCAAAA
>CAYJGX010000024.1:0-25475 GCA_964369795.1 uncultured Spirochaetaceae bacterium | reverse complement strand
AAAACATTTTAGATAATTTCCCTTCTGAAAAATTAAAGTTTCGCCCACTTCAAACAGACTCCTTGATTAAAGGTACCTAGTTTATGCTGGAAAAAGGAAATCAAGGTCTTTTTTTAAAATAATTGAAACTTTAATTCTTTCATTAGTGAAATTTGGCTAAAATGCATAGCACATTTTAGGGCAAAACATTTTAGATAATTTCCCTTCTGAAAAATTAAAGTTTCGCCCACTTCAAACAGACTCCTTGATTAAAGGTACCTAGTTTATGCTGGAAAAAGGAAATCAAGGTCTTTTTTTAAAATAATTGAAACTTTAATTCTTTCATTAGTGAAATTTGGCTAAAATGCATAGCACATTTTAGGGCAAAACATTTTAGATAATTTCCCTTCTGAAAAATTAAAGTTTCGCCCACTTCAAACAGACTCCTTGATTAAAGGTACCTAGTTTATGCTGGAAAAAGGAAATTTATGAAGGCAAAAAGCCTATCTCAATCGACAATAGACATTAAGGAGCGTAGAATCGGCCACCGCGCAACCGGCCAACAGGGAAACGCATAGCGTTTGTTCCTTGCCAAAGGCAAGAACCGAAGCGATAGCGTAGCCCGAGCGGACGGGACCCGAGGAACAAAAAACGAGCCTAAAAGGCTCGCTAACAGTGACGAGGGGTGCGCCCCCAAAAAAACTATTGTATGACTGGTTTGGAAGTAATTTCACAGGTGATTGAGTAGGAATCCTCTTTAGCCAGCACATAGGCACTATAATGAGCAAAGGCAACGGGAAGCAAGGAAGTTAGAGATTGAAATTGCGCCCCTTTCTTCTTTTTCCACTCGGGTTCTAGCAAGGGCAAGTGAGAAAAATCAATATATTTATCGATAAAAAGAATAATTCGCGGCTCCTCAGAACATCCTAAATTTTGGTCAAATAGACTTTCACGAGTTTGCGTACTCCCCTCTTGTAAAGGCAAATCGGCAGACCACGGATCGACATCAATCCACCCAAAACCATCAATATAGAATTGTGCCCAATAATGCGGAATGTAGTTTTCGCCTATTGGAATATAACCGGCAACTTGACGCGATGGAATACGCGACTTTCGGCACAAGGCAACAAAAAGAGTCGCATAATGCAAAGGATTGCCCTTGTAAGCATGAATCGCTTCAACAATGGTACCCGAATAATCAGATGTAGGTGCTAGCCGATTAATGATATATTGATAATTTGCTCGTGCTTTTAAAAAGGCAGTTGCTTGTCGTCGCCCTAAGCTGTCTGCAATCTCCTTGATAATTGGTTCATGCTCACTCGGGATGGTACCAGTTTCTATGTAATATTGAAATAAATGTGAGCTTTGGTCATATTCTGACTTAAGGCTAGCATATTCGAAGAGAAGGTTCTCTTCATCGAACTGGATGTCGTAAACATATTGTTCAAGAAGAGACTCTCCTTGGGTATCGGAAACATTAAAAGTAATTTGCACCTCGTTTTTGTTACTTACCGACCGAGATTTACCAATATTTTGCGTAGATAAAATTTGTTGAAAATAATTTTCCGCTGGATTTCTAAATTTAAAAAGAACTTTACCCCCATCTACTTCGGGTAATAACGAAGTATATGCCATATCGTATGAAAAATGTATTCTTTTTGTAAGATAGCTACGCTCTCCACCAACAAAGTTGATAGAAGATGAAATAGGCTCACTCGAGAGTTCTCCTATTTGCAAAAAGAAAGTGCCTTCGTGTTTGATATCGGGTAAGCGAAATTCAATTTTCTGGTCGGACCACAATTCAATAAGAAGTGGATCATAGGATTTTAAATCAAATGTTTTAGAGGGAGAAGATTCCGCGGAGGCAAAGACAATAGAAGAATCGAGCATAAGCGAACCAAACCTCTCTCCCTCTAAAATGATTAAATCTCCTGGATTCCCAGATATCTGTGTTAAATTAGTAATTTTCGGAGCTAGATTCACCGAATCTTCGGGATTAGCGAGAGTCGGAATATGATTTTCATTTGTAAACAATAAGCCATTGCTTTTCCCTAGCTGGGTCGTGACATAAATAAGACCCGAATTAGTACTCTCTGGAACCTTTAAAACGATTTGCTTTGGAGTCCATTCTTTTATTTGAGAGCCAGTTATAATCTTGCCCGCAAATTCTATTTTATCTAGGAATCGATCGGATTTTAAATCATTTCCTTGGATGAAAATATAATCTCCGGGTCTAGCTACGCTAGGTTCGATAGTCAGAAGCTTTGGCGGTTGTGCCGCAATCACAAAAGAAAAAACAAATATCGCAAGTAGAAATACAAACAAAACTAATGCAATAACAAAATTCTTCTTTTCTTGTTCGGAGAATTCTCTTAAAGAGAAAATGACTTTTTGCTTTCTTTCGACGCCATATTGGTCAAATCGCAGTGGAGCCTTTTTAAAACGAAACTTCTTCATACTACTTAATAACTGATAAAGTAATAAAAATCAAGAAAATATTACCTCTTTTTTGAACGATTATTAGAATTTCCGCTAGAGACTGGATAAAATTCTTGCCCTTTAATTTGTTCTTGAAGCGATGGCGTTGTCGAAGTATTTTCACTTGATGATTCTTGTGGTGACGATGTGTCCGCTGGAGCGGTATAAGTAGAAGCTACATTAGACTCGGAAGAGTTCATTGGAACCTGAGAATCGACCCTACCAACAAGAACATAGGCAACAAGTGCAGCAATAAAAACAGCTGCTGCAACGGATAATGGAATTGCGGTAAACGCCAATACTTTGGTTGCTTTTCGTTGAGAGTAAGAATAAAGATCTTTGCGAGAGGATACATTATGCAATTGTATTTGATGCCAAATTGCTTCCTTGGAGGTGACGCATAATCGGTAGGAAACCTCTTCCATTTTGGCAGACAAGGATTTGATTGCCGCGATTTGTTTTTGACACAATAAACAACCTTGCAAATGAGAAAAAACCTTTGCCTGTTTTTTAGAAGTCAATTCTTGATCATAAAATGCTGAAAGCGTTTTTTTATTTGGACACATAACCTTCCTCCTCTCTTAAAATTTTCTCCATCATGTTACGGGCTCTAAAAATACGTATTTTTACGTTACTTTCGGAAATCCCCTCGATTTTGGCTATTTTAGCATAACTAAATTGCGAATACTCTTTTAGCACAAGAACCTGACGATACTTAACTGGTAAACGTTGTAACGCAATTTGTACGACCGCCTGATCTTCCTCTGCTTTTAGTAAATCCGCTGGTGTTGTTTCTACAAAAGTAGGGCCTTTTTGGAGTCGCTCTACCACCTTTCTCTCGGTCGTCTTTCGTCGACAATGGTTGAAAGCAAGATTTTTTGCAACCCGAATTAACCAATACTTTGCATCTTGTTGAGAGGGAAAAATGGCTAAGTTATTATAGAGACGAATAAAGGCTTCCTGACATAAGTCTTCGCTTACCTCTACGGATCCAGTCACTCCATAAAGAATTTTCATAAGTGTGGAATAAAAATCTTGATACAATTCTTCAAATTCTTTATAGCTTATCATCTTCCCTCTATACTGACTAACACATCATTTATAAATTAGTTACAAAAATATTTATTTTTTTTGCCAAATAGTTCCATTTGGACTATCTTTGATGATTATACCTTTTTCGAGTAATAAATCACGAAGTCTGTCCGATTCTGCCCATTCTTTATTGGCTCTTGCATTCTCTCTTTCTTTAATCAAGAAAAGAAGCTCGGGTTCTAATTCATCTTGATCTTTTTTATCTGTTATATTAATTAAATTAAAGGAAAGCCCTAAAATTTCGTCCATTGAATAAAGTGCAGAGAGCTTCTCGCCTGCAGGTGCTTCGGTTTTAAAAACGGCATAAACACGCGATAAGGCACGAGGCATATTCATATCGTCTGCTAAATCTTGATCAAAAATTTCAAGCAACTCCACTAGCTCTTTGCATTTTATTTCTGTGCACTTATTCTCACAAGTGACCTTAACAGCTTTAATTCTTTTAACAAGTGCTATGCGTGCCGATTTTGCAGAATCGAGTGCTTCGTATCCGAATTGTAATTGACTTCGATAATGTCCACCAAGTAAAAAGTAACGATAATCTAGAGGGTCGTAGCCCATATCGACTAACGATTGAAGAGTTAAAAAACTTCCCGATGATTTTGACATTTTACCTTTATTTAAAACGAGAAATTCGCCATGAACCCAATAATTAACCCATTTTTCGCCTGTAGCTGCCTCTGATTGCGCAATCTCATTTGTATGATGAACGGGTATATGGTCAATACCACCACAATGAATATCAAAATGGTTTCCAAGATATTTCATACTCATTGCAGAACATTCTAAATGCCACCCCGGGTAACCATGACCCCATGGAGAATCCCAACTCATGGCCTGTTTTCCAAATTTAGAGTCGGTAAACCAAAGAACAAAATCTTGAGGATTGCGTTTATTAACATCGATGTCAATACGTGCCCCTGCTTGCAATTCTTGTTTATCTAAAAGGGCTATTTTACCATAGTTTGGAAATTTTGAGACATCAAAATAAATGTTACCACCCGCCTCGTATGCAAAACCCTTATCAAAAAGCGTTTGTACGAGTTCGATCATTGTGTCGATGTGTTTAGTGGCTGGACAGGCAACAGTCGGATCTTTGATATTAAGACGTTTTGTGTCTGTGAAGAAAGCATCGGTAAAAAATTTAGCAATATCCCAAACAGACATTCCTTTTTCCCGAGAACTTTTAATCATTTTATCTTCGCCATCGTCACCGTCATCAGTCAAGTGGCCGACATCGGTGATATTCATGACATGGTTAACCGAATATCCAAAACGCTCTAATATTCGGCGTAAAATATCTTCAAATACATATGTTCTTAAATTGCCAATATGCGCATAGTTGTAGACCGTCGGACCGCAACAATAAAGCCCCACCTTCCCCTCTTGTATCGATTTAAAAGTTTGAATGGAACGCCCGTCGCTATTGTAAAGTTTTAATTCCATAGTCTACAATCCTCTTTTTATGAAAAATGATAGTTTTTTTTTGATATTTGCATTATAATGAATTATGCAAGCGAAACTATCTACAGATAATTTACGAAAATTCCTCGAAATAATCAACCAATCCATTAAAATAGAGCACAATATTTCAATGGCGGACAAGACCTCGTTCAAGTGCGGTGGAAAAGCAGACATATACATAACTCCAGAGAGCCCACAAGAACTTGTTCTTATAAAACGAGCCGCTCAAATGTCAAACACACCCTTATTTCTTCTTGGAACAGGTGCTAACATTCTTGTATCTGATAAAGGAATCCGGGAACCCGTAGTCTCGACAGTACATATTTCCAATTTAGATATAGATAGCGAACTTTCAACCGATACAGAAGTCTACATTGATGCCGATGCAGGTTCGACTATAGATGACCTATGCGACTTTGCAAAAGATAACAGCTTAGGAGGATTAGCCTTCCTTGCAGGGCTCCCTAGCAGCGTTGGTGGCGCCGTTTACATGAATGCAAGGTGTTACGACAATGAAATTTCAGACGTTTTACACTCGGTCAAATATATAGACGAAAATGGGGATTTACATCTTTGGCTTCCAAAAGAGGGCGACTTTAGCTACAAAAAGAGCCCTTTTCAAGATAAAAATTGGATTATTTTGTCCGCAAAATTTAAAGTTGAACCAGAAAGCTCCGACCAAATCGAAAAAGAGATGCAAGAAAAAAAGAGCGACCGCACCGAAAAAGGTCATTACCGTTACCCCTGCGCAGGAAGCATTTTTAAAAACAATAGAGATTTCGGAGCTCCAACGGGAAAAATAATTGAAAATCTAAATCTAAAAGGCAACCAAATAGGAGACGCCCAGATTGCACCCTTCCATGGCAACATCATCATCAATCTTGGCAAGGCAAAATCAGAAGAAATCGAGGCACTCATTAAAAAAATTGAGCAAAAAGCAAGCGACGAACTTAAGATCAAACTAGAGAGAGAAATCATCAATGTAGGTGATTGGAAAAATTAAAAGGGGGAAAAGATGAATAGCGACTTTAAACAACTCATCGAGCTTCAAGATATTCTCTCCGAAAAGGATTTCCAGGAACTAGCCATTAAAATTCCAGTTGCGACCTTGCTAGAAAATTGGGACCTTATCCCCGACGGAATAACAAAAAATCTTTTTAATGCCCTTTGGCTAGAAGATAAAATTATTATTCTTACAAGCCTCGCTCCATCCGATTTAGGGGCTCTGCTCTTAAAACTCAATGAAAACGAAATAAAGTACCTACTAAACGAGATTGAGCCCGATGACCTTGCAGACATTCTGCAAACGGTTGACCCAGAGACCCGTCAAACGGTATGGAGCGGACTTAGCGACGAGACAAAAGAAGAGACCCTCTTTTTATTAAAATTTGACGAAGACGATGCTGCGGGTCTCATGAACCCTCGTTATCTTGCGATTCGCTCTTCGCTCACTATAAAACAGGCAATCAACTTTGTCCGTAAAAATGTGCACGAAATAGAAACCATTTACTATATTTATGTAATCGATTATCTAAAACGCCTCATTGGCGTTGTATCCATTAAGGATCTTCTCTCCTACGACGATGAAACTCGAATTTCCGAAATTATGGAAAGAGAAGTTGTCTCCGTATTATCTGACACCGACCAAGAAGAGGTGGCAAAACGCCTAGAGACTTACAACCTAATGGCAATGCCAGTAGTCGATAAAGACAACAAACTTCTTGGGATTGTCACGTTCGACGATGTTATCGATGTTATTCGCGAAGAACAAACGGAAGACCTTTACAAAATGCAAGGGATGAGCGGTCAAACCGAGCGCTACATGGATTTAACGCCCTTTCAACTTGTATTAAAACGGATTCCGTGGCTTATTGTCTTACTTATTCTCGGGACTGCCACCACCCTAATTATGGATTTTTATATGCCTAGCGACAATCCAGCTGCAGCTCTTTCTCATTTATTCCCTGCAATAATTGCTATTTATGTTCCAATTATTATAGGAACGGGAGGGAATACAGGAGGACAATCTTCGACTCTAATTATTAGAGGACTTGCAACGGGCGAAATCCATATTCGGGACATTGGCGCCATTATTTGGAAAGAATTCCTAGTGAGTATTATGCTAGCCTTTGCTATTGGGGTTGTCATTTTTACCCGTTGCCTACTTGTCCCACCCCACGCGACATGGATTGAAGCGACGGCAATCACTTCGGCGTTAGCACTTATTGTTGTCACCTCTAATTTAATTGGAGCTATTGCGCCTATTTTAATCTCTTCTGTCAAATTAGACCCTGCCGTCATGTCCACACCACTCATGTCAACCCTAATTGATGTCACAGGGCTAGTCATTTACTTTGAAATCGCTAAACTCTTTCTCCATTTAGCCGGATAACCATCCCTCAATAATTGGGCACAAAACGAAGTGGAGCCTCATTCCACCCCCTATCCTCGCCTCTTTTCAACGCATCAAAAGTTAAACCGAGTTTGACAAGACCCCACCTAGTTTCCATTTCCCAACTCATTCCTACAATAGGTTCTATATCCCATTCATCGGGTTGCCTAGAATAAGCATAGCCATCAAGACCTACTTCAAACTCAAAAATTATTTTCTCATATCGAAATTCAATTCCAAATTTAAAATCATATCCAACTCGCCCAACCTCATTAAACTGCACCCCTAAATCAAAATGAGCAAATAGCTTTTGCTCTTCCTCATTTAAAATAAGTCCAGAGGTATTGACCTGAAAATCCCCATCCCACTTCCTCACCCCACCTCCATCCACTTCACCGACACCTTTCCCCCTAACATCCACATCAACAATTGCATTAAAAAAATTCAACTCTGCTTCAAATTTTTCGATCATTGGAAAATAAAGAGCTAAACTCGGTTCAAAGAATAGATCCCGTCGCGAGTAAGAAAAGGCAAATTCCAAACCCTCCATAATCTGAAACTCACAAGTCGCAAAAAACTCTATAGACGGATTTAATTTTCGCCCAATTTCATAATAGTATTCCTTAGAAACGCCCCGAAGGCCCAACAAAAATTCAAAAAAATAGATTTTTTGCGACAAAAAGAAAAGCGCATTCACACCCACAGGCAAAAAAGGGGCAGTCGAAAGCGATATAACTGTTAACAAATAGCCCCCATCCCACAAAAAAGAATTTTCAATCGCTATTTGCAGTAGCTCCCGAGCAAAATACCCCTTCCCCTCCAAATACCACGCCTCATTTTCCAAAATAGCCTTAGCCGCGTGAAAATCCAAAAGACGATAAAACGAAAAAAATATTGAAGCACGCCAAATCACCTCGCTTTCATTTTTTTCATAATAGCGATCTCGACGGTAAAATGAAAGCTCGGCTTGAAACAAGCCATGCAAGGCGAGCATCTCTTCATCTTCCTTTCCTGCAAATCGAAAAGAAAAATCTTGCTTGCTATTATCTTGTGCCTCTGCCGAAATTAAAAATGAAAAAGGAGATTCATCGATAGAGGATAAATTACGACTTGAATCTAAATGGCTACTAATCCCAAAGCCGTTTTTAACAGACTCAATAGAAGCCTCTAACATGGAACGGCTTCGAAGAGAGGCAAGCAAGGGATGAAAAGAAAAAGGGGCTATTGATAGATAGGGCATACGAATTGAAACAAGTTTTTTATTTTCTAAATCAGAAAATTGCAGAGAAATTCCATCTTTCGAATAAGCTTGCAAAATCACCCCAGAAAAAAGAATAAAAAAGGCAATAAAAAAATACTTTTTGCGCATAACTCTTTATCATTCTAATTTTTATTTTTGCCTAAGTTTATTGTAATTTTGTTCCAAAAAAAGTATATTATTTTTTTATATAGGAGATCATAATGATTATTTTAACATTAAATTGTGGCAGTTCTTCTGCTAAATTTCAAGTTTTCGATTGGGAGAAACAGGCAATACTTGGAACCGGAATGGTAGAACGAATTGGCATCGCTAATTCCCGAATCGAAATTGCTTCGGCTGGGAAGGACGAATTCGAAGCAACAAAAGATTGCCAGGACCACGATGTTGCCATTGCCTGGATCATTGAAACCCTCCTTAATCCCGAACACGGGTGCATCTCCTCTATGGACGAAATCAAAGCCTGCGGACACCGAGTGGTTCACGGTGGCGAAATTTTCAAAAAATCGGCTATTATTAACGACGAAATGATTCAAAAAGTGGAAGAACTCTACCCCCTTGCTCCACTTCACAACCCAGCTAACATTACAGGAATCAAAGCGGCTCAAAAGGCACTTCCAAATATTACGCATGTTGCAATCATGGACACCGCTTGGCACCAAACCATGCCATCTACTAGCTACATGTATGCACTCCCATCAGAATGGTATGCAAAACACAACGTTCGCCGTTACGGCTTCCACGGAACAAGTTTCCTTTACACCGCAAAACGGGCTTCTCTCCTTTTAGGCAAAAATCCAAACGAAACCAATGTCATTATTGCTCATATTGGAAATGGGGCTAGCATCTGCGCCGTTAAAAATGGGGTTGCCTTTGACACCTCCATGGGACTCACCCCTTTAGAAGGGCTTGTCATGGGAACCCGCTGTGGAGACATCGATCCTGCAATCGTTAATTATATGTGCGACCAACTTGGTGTCACTGCAAAAGAAATCGATAGCATTTTAAACAAAAAAAGTGGGTTAATTGGAATTACCGACCAATACTCCGACCGAAGAGACATTCAAGCGGGCGTGGACAAGGGCGATGAAATTTGTATTCTTGCTCAACAAATGGAAGGATACCGAATTAAAAAATATATTGGAGCCTATGCCGCTGCCCTTGGTCGAGTCGATGCAGTCGTTTTTACCGCAGGTGTTGGTGAAATGAATCCAAGTATCCGCTCCATTGCAGTTTCCGATTTAGATTTTATGGGAATCCAACTAGACCCAGCTAAAAATCAACTTTCCCGAGTTAAATGCGCAGAAACATGCATTTCAAAAGAGGCCTCTCCAACCAAAATTTTTGTCATTCCAACCGACGAAGAACTTGTCATGACAGAAGACACCTACGCCATTGTCGCTGGAACTTATGCAGAGCATACTAATTTTACCTACACCTTCCAGGCTAAAGATTATGTCAACGAAGAGCGCGCTGCAAAACTTAAAAAAGCAATCGAGAAAAATCCAGCCATTAAAGATATTCTGGCTTAAGTTTTTTTTGGGGGGTCCCCAACGCATAACTACATAAAGCGTTGGGTCGCGTCCTTCGCCACTTGGTTGCTGTTTTTTTTAAAAAACAGCAACAGCTTTCAGCTTGGCTACGACCGCTACCCCGTTGGCAAAATAAATACGAAAAAAGTTACCAAAAATTCAGATTTTTGGTAACTTTTTTTTCCTTGACATGTTATAGTTATAGCATGAAGAAGACCATCGCAATTTTATTATTTCTAATATTCCCATTAGCTCTTTTCGCGCATCCCCATACTTTTATGGATGCCCGCATTGTCGTATTAACCGATTCTACCCATGTCATCGGGTTTGACATCGAATGGCGCTTCGATTTCATCTCTAGCTGGGATTTTTACTACGAAAGTGACTACGACAAAGATGGAAAATTCAATGCAGAAGAACTAAAAGATCTTCAAATCTATGCCTTCCAAAACTTAAAAAACTATCATTACTTTACCAACATCTTCCATAACGGAAAAAAATTCGAACCAACCACTTATTCTCACTTTCGAGCTTTTTTTGACCAAAAAACAGAACTACTTACCTACAAATTCAGAATTCCTTATAAAGCCACAATTGCACAAATCAACTCTCTTTCCATTGGAGTCTGGGATGAAAGTTTTTTCTGCGACATTGCCTTCTTCGAAACAAAACCATGGCAAATTATTGGCGATGGCAGCAACTTATTAATTGGCAACCTAAAAAAATCAGACCAATATAAAGTCCAATACGATAACGAAGTTATCAATAGCCAAAGAGCTGGTGCCGTCTACACTGGAACCTTTATCCCTAGCCTTCTCACACTAACAAGGAGTTAAACCACATGAAACGACTACTTTTTTTAGCAATATTACTTTCAATCATGACATCTGTTACCGCCCTTGTTGCGCAAACCAACCCCTTTACACCTGGAAGCCGACCCGAAAATACTGCCCCCGTGCAAAAAAACAGTCGAATAAGCGAAGAACTTGTTCAAGTACAAAAAGATCTTAAAGAAGAGCTTCACCTCTATATTCAAGAAATTAAAGACGGGGAGCTTCTTGCCCTCTTTCTTTCGCTTTTAATTGCCTTTGCCTTTGGCATATTCCATGCCGCAGGCCCAGGGCATCGAAAAATTGTCCTTTTTAGCTATTTTAGTGCCAACCCGCATAAAATTCGCACCCTTATCATCTCTAGTTTTGCTTCTGCCTTTATCCATGCCGCTTCGGCTATCCTTATTTGTGTTATTCTTTTTGCCACATTAAAACGAGCTGTTTCTGCAACCGTTAACGAAATCACCTTTTTTATCGAACAAGGAACATGGATTTTCCTCACATTATTTGGAATCACTTTACTCGTATTAGCTATAATTAACTTTGTTAGAAAAGACAAAAAAACAGAAGAACTTAGCGAAAAGGAAAAACTAAATGCTTCACGGGGCAAGAGGGGCGCACTTGCCTTACTTGTTTTTACCACTAGCATTGTCCCATGCCCTGCCGCCTCCATGATCATGATTTTAACCCTTCAACAAGAGGTGACAGCCCTTGGAGTTGCCCTAGTGCTTGCTCTTTCCTTAGGCATGGGAATTACCATCACCCTTGCCGCCCTACCTGCACTATTGCCTCAGTGGGGAATTATGAATATTGGACCCATAAAAAATTCTAAATGGAAAGAGCCCATATTATTTGCTTTTCGTATTGCAGGATCCCTAATTCTAATTACCTTTTCCTTACTTATGTCTGTCCCCGTGCTTCTTTCTAGGTAAGACTAAAATTTAATGAAGAATAGTCAAATAAAATTAAATGAAATCAATTGGCAAGAATACAACTATACTCATCATGCAGTCGTTTGTTTTATTCGCAAGGCTGGAAAAATCCTTTTAATTATTAAAAAACGGGGCCTTGGAAAGGGAAAAGTAAATGGCCCTGGGGGCAAAATCGATCCTGGCGAAACTCCAATACAAGCGGCCATTCGCGAATGTGAAGAAGAAGTGGGGCTCACTCCCGCTAACTTATCTCATCACTGTGATTTACACTTTATTTTTACCGATGGTTATTCCATGCGTGGTCACGTTTTCCTTGCTACCGACTATAGCGGAAGCCTAACAGAAACAGACGAAGCACTTCCCTTTTGGTGCAACGAAGAGGAAATCCCTTATGAAAAAATGTGGGAAGATGATTTAGATTGGCTCCCACATATTTTAAAAGGCAAAAGAGCAATAGGCCACTTTATTTTTGACGGCGATAAAATCCTAGAAAAAAAAGTTGAAATCTACTAATGCGTAATTGCTTTTACTTAATTGCTTTTTTCCACTGACGATAGCATCGCTTTAATTCTGCCACTTTTTCTGGATATTGACTGGCTAAATTAGTTGTTTCGCTTAAATCATCTTCTAAATTAAACAATTCTACGCCCAACCCCGGATTTGTATGTTCATAATCTAATCCTTTAGACATAGCGGCATTTGTCACTACTTTTAGCTTCCAATTTTCTTTTCGAACAGCATAGGTCCAACCTGCATCCCAGACAAGGGTATCGCGATCTAAACCACTTGTCTCTCCTCTCATAAGTGGCAACAGTGACTGCCCATCACCCCCAAAAAATTGAGCCCCTGCCGCCTCTAACAAGGTAGGCATTAAGTCTAGGCTAATAACTGCCTCATTTTCAATTGTTTGAGCTTTTAAGGTATTACGCCAACTAATAAAGTATGGAACACGAATTCCGCCTTCATACAATGTATACTTAGAACCCCGCAATGGAGTATTAATCCCCCAATTACACATGGATCCTCCATTGTCCGAAGTCCAAACGACAATGGTATTATCCCGAATTCCAGCCTCGTCTAAATAATCTAAGAGTTTTCCCACCTCTTTATCCATGTAATAGAGTTGAGCTAAATAATAAGCACGACCATTTTCTAAATTTGGACGAATGTGTTTATCGTACCAAGTATTATAGGGTTCTTTTTCTGGATCCCAATCGGGCATTTCTGGCAAACCCCATTCTTCTAAATATTCTTTTGGAAGTTGCCAGGTAAAATTGTGCACTGCATTAAAGGCTAGTTGAATAAAAAATGGATTTTCATTATTAACTGCCTCTTGCATTTTTTCTAGAGCTTTATTAGAAAAAATTTCCGTTGTAAAACCATCGCGGTCCACTTCTTTTCCATTTTCGCGCATCGGTCGTACTTCCATGCGATTTACACCTGCGGCTACCCCATAGCGGTTAACGGCATCTTCACTATGATACAAATAATGTGCTCTTCCCCCATGGGAAGCGGCAAGAGAATAGTTAAAGCCTTGGTTTACTGGGCAATTCGCTGGCAAATCCATTCCATAATGCAATTTACCAATATGACTCGTTTCATATCCTAGCGCATTAAATTCTCTTGCCATAGTAGGTGCACTAGAGGGCATTCCAGGTCCACCAAACCAGAAGTTTCCATATCGTTGTTGATAATTTCCAGTTAATAGTCCGCACCGCGAAGGACTACAAATAGGTGCAGAAGCATACCCCTCATCAAAAACAACCGACTCTGCCATTAGACGGTCTAAATTAGGAGTAATAACGCCCTCTTCTAATCCTTTATAACTAAAATCGGCATACCCTTGATCATCTACTATCATGAGCAAAACATTTGGTTTTTTTTCTACTGGGAAGTGAACCGTTTTTTGTTCTCTTTGTACCTTGTCTTTAATTCCAAATGAAATAAAATCCTGTTCTGGCAATGAACCACAAGATGTTAATCCACTGGCTATAATTAGCGATGATATTTTAGTAATATTTTTCATAGAAACCCTCAATTTAATAATTTTATCATACAATAGTGAATCTTGCAAATAGAATGCTTGCTAAAATAGTAAATCCATTATATGATAAAGAGAGGTAAAAAATGAAGAAAAAATCATTAATTATTATATTACTTGTTCTTTTGTTTGTCGTTATATTTCCAATTGGAAGTTGTGTCTCGACATACAATAAAATTATTCAAGCAGACGAAACGACGCAAATGGCATTTGCAGACATCCAGTCAAATTTACTTCGCCGCTCCGAACTCATCCCTAACTTAGTCAATACCGTTAAAGGCTCTGCTAACCACGAAAAAGAGACGCTCCAAGCAGTTATAGACGCTCGCTCAAAAGCGGCAACCCTTCAACTCACTTCAGACGATCTTAGCAACCCAGAATTGCTAGAACAATTTAGCCAAGCACAAAACCAGATGTCTAGCGCCCTCTCACGGCTCATGGTCAGCGTAGAACGTTACCCAGACTTAAAAGCCAATCAATCTTTTAGAGATTTACAGGCTCAACTTGAAGGAACCGAAAACCGAATTAACGTGGCTAGAACACGCTATAATGAATCGGTCAATAAATTTAATTCAACGATAAGACGTTTTCCCGCTAGCATCATAAACAATTTCTTCCTAAGCTTAGAGAAAAAGGCCTACTACCAAGTAGCAGAAGAAGCAACAATTAACCCCGAAGTTCAGTTTTAGTTGCAAGTAGGTTAAATAAAATGAAGCGAATTACATTACTAGCACTATTATTTCTCCCCTTATTCGCATTTGCAACGCAAGGTATCTCCACACAGGATAATTACTACTACGACGGGGCAAACTTGCTCACCTCAAGTGCAAAACAAGCCCTAAACTCGCTATTAAACGAACTCGATCAAACCGACGGGACGCAAATCATCGTCTACACCGTCAAATCGTTAAATGGGCAAAACCTAGAAGAAACTTCGCTTAAAATAGCCGAATCCCTTCAAATAGGTTCTAAGAATAACGACAATGGAGTATTGCTATTTATTGCTTTAGAAGAACGTAAAATTCGTATCGAAGTTGGACAAGGTCTCGAAGGGGTTTTAACCGACTTACTCTCTAGCCAAATTATTCGAAACGAAATAGCTCCCTACTTTCAACAACAAGATTACCAAGGCGGAATTATCAATGGGACGCTTAAAATTATAGAGGCAGTAAAAGGCGAATATACAGCCTCCGCCGAAGAAGAGCCCTCCTCTTTAATTTCATTAGGGTTTATTCTTTTGTTCATGATTCTCTTCATTGTTTTTACATCCAAAGCCAAAAAACCAGGTGACGATAACGACTCCCACCGCGGGGGTGGTTCATCAGCTTTTCCACTTATCTTCTTTCTAGGCGGTAATCGTGGTCATCATTATGGAAATTCTGGTGGTTCTAGCGGCTTTGGCGGATTTGGAGGTTTCTCTGGAGGAGGAGGCGGATTTGGTGGCGGTGGAGCCTCTGGTGGATGGTAATAAAGGACTATAAAATGAAAAATAATTTTTTAAATACAATTTTCCCAAAAAGTGAATTAAACTCTATTATAAATGCAGTTAAAAAAGCAGAATTAAAAACATCGGGGGAAATTGTTCCCATGATTGTCGAATCGAGCTCTAGCTACAAGCAAATTGAGCTTAAACTTTTTCTACTTCTATCGAACATCACATTAGTCATCGCCTTTTTTATAGCGATTGCCATCAAATTTTCGACTAGACTGCAATTTATCCCTTTTAACTCAACAACGATCTCTATCTTCACTCTATCCATTTTCGCCATCAACATAATATTCTTAGCAACAATCCGCTTCTGCCCCATCATAAAAGCTCTCTTTATATCAAAAGAACTTAAAAAGAGGACAGTCTTTAACAAAGCACAACAAGAATTTATTTTCCAAGGAATAAAAGAGACCCGAGATCAAACGGGAGTTCTCATTTATATCTCTATTTATGAAAAAGAAGTTGTCATATTAGCAGACGAAGGGATCAACAATAAGGTCCATGAGAGCTTTTGGCAAGAACGAATTAACGAAATTATTCATGGAATCCAAACAAAACAGGCCCCAATGGCACTTTCTAATGCGATAACAGAAATAGGGAACGAATTAACTAAAAATTTTCCAAAAAAAGCCGATGATAAAGATGAGCTAACAAACATAATCATAGGTAACAATAATAATGGCTAATGAGATAGAAACACTGCCTATCATAGACGAACTCAATCCAGACTCTTTGACTGATGACGCTGATAACCATCATTCTCTAGACATTGATTTCGATGATGAATACGATGACATAGAAGACGAACAAAATTATAGCCAAGTAACTGCAAATCTTGCTAAAAGTGATTTAACACCAGGAGAAATGAATCTAATTGGTTCTCTAAACCCACTATGGTACTTACGAGATATTGGTGCAGACAAAGAAAACGAAATTAAAGAATTTTCCGAAATTGTTAATTATTTAAAAACAAATCAGACTCTTTCTATACCCACAGAACAACTACTTAAATTTAATATCCACCCGACACACAGTACTCTATTAGAAAAATTAGCAAAAAATAGAAAAGTCTCTTTTAAAAATAATGCAATGACTTTTTTATATCAAACGGTCACAAAAGAAAATCTTGCAAATAAAATCAATTTACTAAACGAATTTTATAGTGAAATGCTAAATCCCGATGGAGAACATTTTTCTAACTTTCCAACTTCTCACTTTGTTCATTTTGAAGATGAAACAATTATCCGACTCAAACTCGACAAAATCGCATGGAAAAATGTTAATAGCGAAGTTTTTGCAGGAAAACTGATTGAGATTGCATATCCAAACAGTCTTCTTCCCCCTATCCTAGCCACACAAACAGCATTTGAACTTCTACAAAAAATTTCAATTGCGAAAGTGATTATTACGATACAAAAGAAATCAGGGGAAGATCCACAGTTTTTTGAACAACGACTTGAACTTGATCGTAAAAAACTCTCTTTGCAGTATCCGCGTCTCTTCGATTTTGAATTTAATCAATTATCGCAGGGCTCTACTCGTCTCTACAGGGAACAGTATAGTAATATCGTCCTTAAAAAGATATTTAGCAATAAAAGTGCGACAAAAATGTTTTTAATAGATTTCGATAATCCTAAACATAGCCAAATGCTACGAGTCTTTTCTATCGAAAAAATTAAAAACTTCGATTTTATACAGTCTTTCTACTTCTTAAAAGAAATTTTCTTAAATAACGATATAAATCAATTGGTAAAGCTAGAGGATTTAAGTAACTTTGTTTACAACTCGCCCACTTCATTTGTTACCATGCCTGAACTAAAAGCAGAAGTTCAAAGAATGGTCCCAGATATCCCTAATGATTGGTTAGAAAATATAATCGAACGTTTTAAAGAAAAATATCTTCAAAAAAACAACATTACGGGTCATCCCCAAATTTATCAATTCCATATTAGCCTCTCAGAATTTGAAGATTTAATTTTAGTTAGCAGGTTAAACATCGATAAAATTGTCAATAACTCTTTGCTTAAACTGCAAAAAACGATTCCACAGCAAATCATATATGATTGGACTGAATCTATTAAACGCCATCAACTGCTACCTGAAATGTTTATAAAATCTTCCTTTTCTAGCTATGTCTTTGAGTTAGCACAAAAAGAAAAATCTTTTATTATCAGTCTTGCAAATCGTGCAGAAATTCTTTCGATCATAAAAACACTCGACAAGGCATCGAAATTTACCCTCAAACTAAAGTTTTACCCTTTAGAAGAGATGACTGAAATCTTAGATCTTAAACAAAGAACACTATACGAAGAGGCCTATGCAAACGCAAGCAGACAGTTCTCGCCATTTTTTCGATTTTTCTTTTATATCATTCATTGGTTTAAACGAAAGTCAACCAATACGAATCCTGTATCTCCTGCGCAAGGGCAGATGACCGCTAATATCAGCGTCACCCCGCCTAAAAAAGAGACTCTTATATTAAAGAAAATCGGATATAATTCGATAGAAAGCTTAACCGAAAAATGTAACAAACTATGGGAAAGAATGCCAGATGGTCTTTCTCAAAAAGAGCTAGACCGAAACATTTTAGACGATTTATCGACCTTCTTGCGAGATAAAGATGAAATTAGTATAAAGGCGCTCGAATATATCGATGAAAAGAACTTAAATCGGATTTTAAATAAAGGGAAACACCTTGCTAATGTTGCCACACACTTAGAAAAATATATTAAAGCACAAGTCTATTTGACCGTTTTACAACACGCGAGCTTACGAAATAAAATCAGTATGACCCTCTAATATTGAGAAGAGACGGCGATTGCCTCTTTTATAAGTATTTCTAACCGATATTTTCTTTCTAAATTTTTCTTACTAGGATCGTAAGTAATTAGATCTTCTATTGCATTCATTGATTCACTCAATTTGCCCCTAACTTCGTAAAGAACGGACAAATTAAATCCGGCTGCAGGATTGCGACTCTTTTCCCAAGTATCCTTAAAAATAATGATTGCGTCGTCATAGAGTCCATTTTTTACCATTTCATAAGCAGGTTCTAGCAATGGATTTTTAGATTTGTCGACAGCTAAAGTAACCGATTCTGAGACCCAATATGGTGCCACTTGTCTCACAAAATGAGATACAATTGAATCTACCATTCGCTTAAAAACATCTTCGGGATCTGGAAGATAGATTTGATCTTCTTCATCGCGAATGGATTCGGAGGATTTAGAGTAAGTCTCGGTTGCAATAAGTGCATTTGTACCTGTATCGACTATAGAGCAATTGATTGAAAGGTTAAAACTGCGTTCGATTTTAGTGATTTTATAGGGAGTGCGATTTCCATCTTCATCCGTTTTGTAGTAGGTTTCAGTGAACTTGCGGTCATTCCAATAAGTCCTAGTTAAACTGACAACTAGAGCCGCTTGGGCTCCTAAATTGGCTCCAAGCTCTGGAATAGATTGACTTTTTTGATATAGCGACATGGAATTGTAGGCAACCATTGGGTCGATAACGGTAAAATAGCTGGTAGACATTAGCTCATTGATGATTTCATCGGAGGTGTATTGCGTCATAATATCGGCAATGTGCCCCCGCGAACCGTAAGCACTTAGGCGCAAGAAGTCTTTCCAGCTTAAAAAAGAAGATCCAGCGGCAGCCCCATTGCTATGAAAAGTAGCGACCAATATATTTCGATAATTGGCCATATTAAAAGTGGCTGCCTTTAGCCTATTATAACGAATCGTTGTTGCACAACTACAAAGAAATAATACAAATAAAAATAAAGGAAGATATTTAACAGTTCTTTTCATGTTACCTCTCAATTTCAATTAGATAATTAAATTGCACATTATTTGAAAACAATTTATATTTATCCATTGGCGGAGGTCCACAACTAGCCCCCCCTAATCCCATTTGCGCATAATCTAAATGAAATAGCACCTTGTCTAATCGAGTTAGGCTCACAGGATGTTTACTTTCATATAAGTCTTGTGCGCTGTATGGCAATGCAGAAAAGTTAAAAAGTTGATCCGAAGAAATTTTGAGCTTAGCTTCTCCCTTCTTGTTTGCTGTTAGATATCGCACCTCGCCTCTGTTTCCACAATCTTGAGGCTTAACATAATCGACAAAAAAGTCATCGATAGGAAGTTGATATTTTCCAACAAATGCACCTTGCGAGCGATCGTTGTAATTTTCGTGTGGTCCTTTTCCAAACCAGCTAATGCTATCAAATTCTCCTGGAAGTGCAAAATTAAAACCAGCACGCAATAATGGCATTTCTTGTGTTGGGAAATGGATAAAGTTCTCTGCAAGTAAAGCACCTTTCCCGTTTAGAGACCACACAGTCGTCACTACAGGCTTTTCTTCTCCAAAATCGTATGAATGAACCGTTTTAACAGAAAGATCGTCTATAGCCTCAATAGAGAGCAATGAAACGGCAGGATTAATCTTTTTATCGATTTGATAGGTTGCAGGACGAGTGAGCCAAACATCATTAGAAACAGGGGCTCTAAAAATTGAAAATTTTGGAGCATCTGCTTCGGTTGCAATAACCGTTTCGCCGTTCATGATGAGATTAGCAATAAATCCAGTTTTAGAATTAAATTGAATTTTTGTAAATGAATCCATTAAAAGTAGATTACTGCCTGTCATAACACTCGTCACTTGTTTGGAGTTTGACTGGGTTTTATATTGATTGATATTGGCAAGTAGAAGCGACTGACTCACTGGAAATTGAAAACGCGCTAAGCTATGACCCGCTTCTGCCCAAGAATGATCATACTTTGTAAGAAATTCGACAGTTAGGAAGGTATCGGGAGCAAGTTCTGCTGGGAGTGTAATGGGTAGATTAAAATTGACAATTTGTCCTGGGTCTGCACTGACCATTGGAATCGTTCCAGAGTGAATAAGATTCCCTTGAGCTTCTAGAGTCCAAGATATATCAAACTTATTCAAATTCCAGAATTGATATTTGTTTTTGATTCGTAACTGACCAAAAGAAGTTTGCTCACAATCGATATATTGATAAACCTCTTTCACTTCAATCAATTTGGCATCGCTTTTCCGATCTGAAAAGATAACCCCGTTACAGCAAAAGTCGGCACTGTTTGGAAGGTCGCCAAAATTGTTCCCATATGCAAAAAAGTGTTTATCAGTGGGTTTTTCGCCCTCTTTTAACGGTGCCACTTTTGCCATTGGTGTTCCATCTTCTAGCAGCTCATCGGTATATACGGCTCTTAAGCCTTGATCGACCCAATCCCAGATACAACCACCAATGAGAGCGTCGTTATTATCGATTAGTTGCCAATATTCTTCTAGATTGCCAATCGCATTTCCCATTGCATGGGCATATTCACACATAATAAAAGGTTTTTCGGTTGTTTTTCCTTTTTGATCGAGCCACTCAACACTCGGGTACATAACGCTATCGATATCCCCTACTTCGTTCATTCTCTCATAGTGAAAAAGGCGAGTATTATCGATTTTTTCCATTGCTTTACGCATTGCGACAAAATTTCGTCCAGGCCCCGCCTCATTTCCAAGAGACCAAAAAATAATGGAAGGGCGGTTTTTATCGCGTTCAACCATTCGAACTCCACGTTCAACATGCGATAGCTCCCAACTTTCGCGGTGCCCTAATGAATCATATCCATAGCCCATACCGTGGGACTCTACATTTGCCTCGTCCATTAGATAAATTCCATAGTAATCGCAAAGCAGGTACCAATAAGGATGATCGGGATAGTGAGCGGTTCGGACGGTGTTAATATTGTTTTGTTTTAGAATGAGAATTTCTTCTAGCATATCGGCTTCGGAGAGAGCCCGTCCCTTGTCTGGATGGATTTCGTGCCGATTGACTCCCTTAAATTTGACTTTTTGCCCATTTACAAGGACAGCTTTGCCTTTTATGGAAATGTTTCTAAATCCAACGGTAGACGAAACAACTTGCGAAACTGAATTTTCGTTTTGAATTGAGAGCGTGACATAATAGAGGTTAGGATCTTCTGCCGACCAAAGATTCGGATTTTGAATATTTAGTTTTGCATTGATGGTTTGATTGCCTTGGATAGAAGAAATAGGGAAAGTCTCTCGTACAATCTCTGTAGAAGCCCAATCCCATAAGGAAACGACAAGTTCATCGTTATTAAAAGCACTTTCGCTTGCGACAAGGTCTGCTTTTACCGTTAAAGTACTATTTGCAAAATCTGGAGAAAGTTCTGTTGTTACGAAGAAATCTTCGATTCGTTTTTGAGGCTCGCTACTTAAATAGACATCGCGATAGATTCCAGAAAGGCGCCAATAATCTTGGCATTCTAGATAACTGCCGTCGCTCCAACGATAGACCTCGACGGCCAAATTATTTTCGCCTTTAAAGAGGTAGTCGGTAATGTCAAATTCGGAGGGTAACATACTGCCTTGGCTATAGCCGACTTTTTCGCCGTTGACCCATAAATAAAAGGCACTTTGGACGCCATCGAAGTGGATAATGGTGCGCCTGCCCTCCCAGTCGGACGGGATAGTAAATTTTTTAACATATGAACCAACGGGATTTGGAATTTCGTTTTTAGTCCAACCATTTTGGACGCGAGTCATAATAAGCGGAGGCCTTTTTGCAAATGGGTAAACGACATTTGTGTAAATTGGAATTCCAAATCCTTCCACTTGCCAGTTAGACGGGACTGTAATATCTGCCCAGTTTGAAGTATCGTAATCATTGACAAAAAAATTCTCTGGGCGTAAGTTAGGTTCTTTTACCCAATTAAATTTCCATGTTCCATTTAGATATTTGACATAAGGGGATTTGCGTATATAATCAATCCCAGAAGATAACGCTTGGGATTCGCTGTCATAAGAAGCAAAAACACTTCGTCCATCCATTTTATTAATCTGAACCACTTGATGATTTTGCCAATCTTCCTTTCCAACAGGAAAGTCTAAAGACGAACAACCTACAAATAAAATTGCAAAAAGCAATATCAAAAAATGTGCATTTTTCATATAAAAATCCTCTGCTAATTATGAGACTAAAGATATAAAATGTCAAGAAATAAATAATTACTTACTAACTTTTCTTTCTTTTAGATTTTACAAATCGTTTAAATTCAGTTAAATTGGTGACAATAATTTTGTCGGGAAAAATTTCTATTTTTCTTTGTGTCGAAAATTGATGCAAAACGGCTCGACATTTTGCTGCTGGAATTCCAGCCCAATTTGCGATGTCTGCCTCTTTCATTTTGAAAGATTTTTTATCTTGATTTTCGCGAGAGGGGTCTGCGAAATCGGACATATTCGTTTCGTCCATCATGAGAAATACATCGGCTACTTTTGCCGCATCATCTTCTAGGGTATGAATCATGAGCCTTCGTTTTTGCTCGTAAATTCGGTTAGTAAAAGTTTTTAAAAGCGTTAAAGCAATTTGAGGGTTTCCACTCATTAAGATGTCGAAGTTTTGCTTATTGAATTCTAGCAAAGTGGCATCTCCATCTGCAATAGCCGATGCAGAACGAGGTGCATCTTCTAAAATAGCCATTTCTCCAAAAATTTCTCCTGGATTAAGGATAGCAAGATTTTTTTCTTGACCTTCAATTACTTTTGCAATTCGGACCTGACCAGAATGGATAAAATAAAATGAATTTCCTTGCTCAAATTCGGAAAAAACCATGTCGCCGTCTGCAAATTGAACGGCAAATTTACCAAATGTTTGTAGATCTAAGGTCATGCATTTCCCCCTACTTCCGCAAGTGCTTTTTTGGTTTTACGATAAATGTTTGATTCTGGATCTTCTAAAGTTAAAACCTTATTGTAAAACCCGGTTGCTTTATCGTTAATCCCTTTCTTTTGATAACACTGCCCTAAGAAAAAGAGTGCTTCATTAAATTGAGGATGTTTAGAATAACTTTGAATCATTTGTACAAGCTGTTTAATACATTCATCGATATGATCTAGCATAAAATAACACTTACCGATATCAAACAACGCTTTAATTGCAAATTCACCTTCTGGATTTTGCGATTGAATTTTCTTGAATATTCTTAGTGCCTTATCAAAATGCGATTGCTTAAACATGCTAACAGCTGAATAATATTCTTTTGTAATCTCTTCTTCGTCTTGGTCTCCTAAGGAAGAGACTCGCAATTCGGGTTCGTCACTAGAGACAGGTTCCGAAGTGGCTTGAGCTACAGGAGTGGGCGCTGGTCTAGATGGTTGTTCTACTGGAATAGATACGGTGCTTGGCCTCTTTCCTTGCATGCATGCTTCGGATTCATTTTTATATTGCTGTGCAGCTGATGCTTTTGGAGAATTAGGATATTGATTGACGAATTGATTAAAAATATAAGCAGCCTTTCTATATTGTTTAGCAGTAAAATAATGTTCCCCGATATCGTACAAACCTTTTTCTGCATCTACGGAAACTTTTCCACTAGACATGATATCAGATACTTGCTTATGAACCTTTCGTAGTTTATTTGAAAAGACTTTTAACATTTTTAAGATGACTCGACTATTCTTGAGCCCCATTGCTTCAAACTCGGGAACAGTTAAAACAAGCAATTGCGAATTTTCTAATACTGTCGCTGTCTCTTCTTTAGGGAAGTGTCCTAACGCCGATTGTGTTCCAAAAAATTCACCTGCTTTGATTATATCTTGCTCTTGTGCACCAGATTCTATTGAGGTATATTGTAATAATACTTTTCCAGATTGGACAATATAAACATTTTCATTTCGATCACCTTCGAAGAAGACGATTGAATTTGCTTTATATACTACTGAACGAGGCATTAAGCTTCTCCTTTCTATCCTATTTTACATTTTAGATTGATTACTGTCAATTTTTTTTTTAACTTTTTGCATTCTTTTCTTGAAAAAAAAATATTTCACCCCTATAATTAGCCAATGTTTTACAGGTTTTCATTCTTTTTAGTATTATTAGGAATTATTCTCTTTCCATCTCTCCTTTTTGCCAATACCGCACTACCAAAAATTCATGATGCGAAAATATCAGATTCAAACTATCTTCAACTTACTTTCGACATCCAAAACAATTACAAATATCATCAGCAAGGGAAAAAACCAACTCGGTTGCACCTCTATAAATACACGGTAAAACCTGGCGAAACCTTTTATAAAATTGTGGCTCTCTTTAACACCAATAATATCACCCTTGCTACTTTAAATCAACTATCTTCCCCAGACGAATTGAAAGCTGGAATGGAAATTTTAGTAACAAATAGAAAAGGCATTTTTATCAACAAGACAAAACCCAAATCTTTTCTCGCACTCTTTATGAAGCATTCTAGAATTGAAGCTGGTATCGACTACCCCACACTCACTATAAACAATGAAGAATGGATTTTTCTTGAAAATGAAAATTTTTCAGCCTCAGAATATGCTTTTTTTCTAAAAATTCTATATCAATTTCCTCTTAGCGAAGGAATTCTGACCTCGAACTACGGCCCTAGAAAAGACCCTATTCATCACGGAGACTCTTGGCACAAAGGCGTCGACTTAGCGGCCCCCTTAAATTCAGAAGTTTATGCCGCTAACAGTGGAACGGTGACCGATAGCGGCTATAGTGACATCTATGGAAACTATATTCTTGTCAAACATACTAATGGTTACCAGACCTTTTATGGACATTTAAATGCGATCCTTGTCACTCGTTTTAGCAAAGTGCATACCGGCCAGGTTATCGGAAAAGTGGGTTCGACAGGTCGTTCCACAGGGTCTCACTTGCATTTTGAAGTTAGGAAAGATGGAGAGAATATCGATCCGAACAAACTAATACAATTAAATTTTTAAAAAATATTGATTTTTACTAAAGTTTATAGCAAAAAAGCCGTTTATATTAATGTCGGGTTATTTATAGTTCCCCTCCCAGTTTGCTATATCTAACATACCGACTTGAGGCTGAATTTTATTCAGCCTCTTTTTTTATTCTTTTAATACATTCATGCAATAGAAGTTCGAAAAGACTTGACAAATAAAGACT
>CAYJGX010000023.1:9171-26072 GCA_964369795.1 uncultured Spirochaetaceae bacterium | reverse complement strand
CTTGCTATGATAAAATTAAAATAAAAATCGAGCATCGCCTCTTCAAAAGCATCATTATCGCTATATTCAAAGCCAAAAACATCTTTCCAAAGTTTAGGATCTTCCATACACAAGTAGAAAAAATTGTTTTCTCGCCATTCTTTTGGAAAAGAATGAAATAAATGAGAAAACATTTTAACTTTTTGTTCATAGGGATAAGAAATTTTGCCTGCAATTTCTTCCATTGGCATCTGTAAAATCCGAGTTTTTGCTTGCCGCATCCGAATTTTCTTTAAAACCGGTTTTATATAAGTAAGAGTCCCAATTGAGAGTGTCATCACTTCATTTGAATTGAATAAAGTGGTCACTCTTTTAACAAGGGCGCTATAATCTTCTTTCCAGTTGTCATATATCACCATCGGATGAAAATGAAAACCAACTGGCGCCCCTAAATTGGCCATTCGTCTTGCCGCGGCAAGGCGCTCTTCAATAGAGGCCGTTGAGCGTTCTTCGATTGTGGCTACCGCTTGAGTATTAAGAGACCAAGTAAAGAGAATATTTTTAGCAATGGGCAAGCCTCTTGCCGCTCGATCCTCAAAATAACTTGTATTTGCACTTTTAGACTTCATTTCCAAAATTACATTTGGATTTTTTAATGCAAAATCGCACAAGGCATCTAAAAGGCCATTGGCGTTTCCCCACATAAGCGAATCCGAGGATTGACCTGTGCCAATATGATAGCGCTTATTTGGATCAAGTTCAATTTCGGCTAATCGTTTTGACAGGTCGGCAACAAAACGGACTTTATTATTGGTATAAAATGATTGTATAGAACAATAAGAGCAATCAAAACCACATTGCCACACGGCATCTAAGGTATAAAGTTGACAACAACGAGTTTTGTCGCTACTAACAGGACAACGACCCATAATTTTTCCTTCAGGAGCAATAAATTCGGGAGTCGGAGCTACTACAGTTGTCGGTTCACACTTGAAGTCAGAATAATTTTTCTTTTCGTCTGTTTGTAGACAAATAAAAACCTCTTGAATTCGGCCAAACAATTTCGCCACATTTTTTTTATTCGGAGCTAAAGCCACCTCATTTATAGCATCCTTTGAAAGAACTTCCCATGGCATTCCTTCATTCCAGGTTGCCATGTCCGCAGCAAAATCACAGAGCATCTTCCTCTGCTGAAAAGTAAAGGGTATAAGGGTCACGAGTTCTAATAAAGCTTTTTGCGTATAGGAATTTAAAGAAATATAAATAGGAATATTATCAAACAAGTTCATAAAAAAATTATATCGAATTATCTCTTGTGGGTCTATTGAAATATCATAATATATCAACTATTATGTAATATGTTTAATAAAAATTTTGATCAACCCGTTATTGTACAAAGCGACTATAGTCTACTCCTAGATGTACACCACCCAAAAGCAGAAGAGGCAAAAATGATTCTTGCCCCTTTTGCGGAATTATTTAAATCTCCAGAACATATTCATACATATAGAATCACTCCTATTTCCCTGTGGAATGCTGCAAGTGCTGGGCTAAACGGCGAAGAAATACTAAACAATCTCATTTCAATTTCAAGATACGATATACCTATCAACGTATCTACCTATATTTCAGAAATAGCAACACGATTTGGAAAACTTTTACTACTCCCAACAGACGATCCTATGCGCCTTCAATTAGAGATTCTAGATCCTAATATTAAGGCAGAAGTTGTATCCACCAAAAAAATTATCCCATATCTTATCTTTACGGGACAAGATGAAAGTATCTACATCGACCTACTTAACCGCGGTTTTATTAAACAAGAATTAATTAAAATAGGATTTCCAGTAAAAGATTTAGTCCCACTACGTGAGGGAGATCCTTTAGAATTCAAACTGAGAAAAGAATTAAAACGGGGCGGAGATTTTAAAATTCGTGATTACCAGCACGAAGCAGCAAATATTTTTTATTCGAACAACCAAAAAGGAAGTGGATATGGAACAATTGTTCTCCCTTGTGGAGCGGGAAAAACCATCGTCGGAATGACCGTCATGGACAAATACCAAACAAATACCCTCATCCTAACCACTAACATTTCTGCCGTTCATCAATGGAGAAACGAGTTATTAGACAAAACCGAAATAACAGAAGACCAAGTGGGTGAATATACGGGCGAAACAAAAACTATCAAACCAATCACTATAGCGACCTATCAAATCTTAACCTGGCGAGCCGACAAAGAGAGCGAATTTCCTCACTTTGGAATTTTCAGCGCTCAAAACTGGGGGCTCATCATATATGATGAAGTTCATCTACTCCCCGCCCCCGTCTTTAGAATTACCGCAGAAATTCAAGCCATTCGTCGGCTAGGATTAACTGCAACCCTCATACGCGAGGACGGTAAGGAATCCGATGTATTTTCTCTCGTTGGTCCAAAACGTTACGATGTACCATGGAAACAATTAGAGGCTCAAGGTTGGATTGCAGAAGCCATTTGTAAGGAAATTCGCGTAGACCTTCCAGAAGAAATTAAAATTCCTTATGCAGTCGCCACTAAAAGAGAAAAATCTCGAATCGCCTCAGAAAATGATAAAAAAATCGAAATAACAAAAGAGCTTATTGCCCATCACCAAGGCGAGTCCATTCTCGTTATTGGACAATATATCAACCAACTCGAACAACTTGCAAAAGAGCTAGATGCACCTATCATCACGGGAAAAACGGCCAATAGTGAGCGAGATCGCATTTATAATGCATTTCGTGCGGGAGAAATCAAACTCATTGTCGTTTCTAAAGTTGCGAATTTTGCAATCGATTTACCAGACGCATCGGTTGCCATCCAGGTTTCTGGTACCTTTGGATCTCGGCAAGAAGAAGCTCAACGGCTTGGACGAATTTTACGGCCTAAAGACCATGGATCAACTTTTTATACAATCGTATCAAGATTTACTGTCGAAGAAGAATTTAATGCAAATCGACAAAAATTTCTCGCAGAGCAAGGCTACAAGTACGAAATAATAATTTGGGACAACTAAATGAACGAAGAAGAGCAAATAAACAATTGGAAAAAAATGATAGCAACTCTACCAGAAGATACCTTCTTTCAAGTAATGAGTACCTGGGTTGGACCTATCAAAACGCCATACCATAAAGCTCCCTATATCACCAAATTAGCCAACCTTTTTGCTTCAGAATCTACTTCGCATAAAATTTGCCAACTCCTAGATTCACTTGATAAATCCATTCTTAGTGCTATCTTCTTACTAAACGAAGCAACCCCGAAAGAAATTTATGAAATATCAGCACCCCACCTAACTTACTTTCAGTTTTCATTAAAGCTAATTAACTTAGAAGAGCGGCTCATCATTTATAGCCCACCGCTAACAAAAGATTGTATAGCTATCAACCCCTTCTTATTGCCCACACTAAAAGAAAGCATTTTATCAATTAACTCTATTTTTAAACCAAGCCACACCATTATGGAAAATTCAACTATCCCGTGGCTCCAAAATGCTTTACTCTATGCATTGCTTAGTGTCCATCAAACCAAAGGTCTATCCCTAAAGCAAGATAATTTTTGGAAAAAGAAAACGAATGACAAACTCGATCATTGCTTTCCCGAACTAAAAAAATCATTGTTTCAAATTAACAGAAAAGAGCTATTAAAAGGAATCTTAATTAATTTAGGTTGTTTCACCATCGAAAACGAAGAATTAAATATCGATGTTAATACATGGAAGTCGCTTGGGGAATTAGGAGTCAAAGAACTCTACCTATCCATCCTGACAACAGCGGCAAATTGGTGGTTGCTAAATTGTGAATCGACTCAAGAGTCACTTTTTCATCTTATTAGCGACGAGGAATTACAGGCGGGGATTTCCTTTTTTATAGGGCTAATGAAAGCTTTACCAACTGGCAATCTTTATTCCATCTTAGAATTTTCGCAAATCCTAAACTTAGTTGCTCCACCATTTTTAAAAACAAAGACCGACCAGTTAATTAATATCCTCCTCGAATGCCAGTTTTTAGTCACCTATCAGAAGCATTTTGTCGGCATCAATCCTATTTTTAATTTCGATGCCGACTTCCATCCACCTCTAACCGGTGCAGTTATTGAATCGAGCTTTAATATCATTTTAAATCCTAATATAAACTTTTTAGACGGCACCCTCATTGCCCTTATCGCCGAACTCACCCACTATGATCAACATCAGAATTTCACAATTACTAAAGATTCTTTTTTACGGGCAATCCGCTTAGGTTATACATACAAAGAGATAGCTACTAAGCTAAATCAAATTACGGGCAATAAAATACCACAAACCTTAAACCAAAATTTAGAGCAATGGTGGAATAATTACCAACGAATTAGAATCATTAAAGGGACAATCTTAAAATTAAACGAACAAGATGAAGCCATCCTTTTAAAGAGCAATGCTATTTCTAATTGGATTATCGAAGTTTTAGCACCGGGGAATTATCTCATGGACGAAGATTATATCGAAGAATGGACTACCACCTTGCTTTCCATAGGAATCCAAGAAATCCCACGTATAGAGATGCCAGGCAAGAAAATTAAGTACGAGAACAAATTCAAGAATATCTCTATCGATAACATTGCCCTAAAAATACAGCCCTATCGCCCAATTTCTTCTAATATAAAAGAGATCTCATTAGAAGAGAATCCAGAATACTCTATCATGCTCGAAAAAATTCAGAAGCTCAACTTAAACCCACAAGACCACGAACGCATGCTTGCAAAACTCAACAAAAAAGTTTTTATCATGGGCGATCAAATCCAGCCCATCAATTTTCAATACGAAATGCGCGAAGCGAAAGGACTAGAATTCCACGGGAAATTAGCCATTATCAAAAAGGCACTCGAAACCAAACAAGATATACTAGAAATCACACAACTTTCGTTAGACATTTCGCCACCATGCAATCTCATCTATCCCAAAAAACTTTTAAAAGAGGGAACACAATATTCAATCCAAGGAATATTATTAGAAGATAATAAGCCCTACGAAATCTCGGTCAATAAAATTAGCTGTGTCCGAAGGCTTCCAAGCTCACTTTTTTGTCCTAACGTGTAAAAAGCATATATTGCCCTTTAGCTTGCGACTCTAACATCGCTAGCCCCCCCAAAACCTTGCAACCTGCCTCTTTTGCTCGTTTCATAAAAAGTGTTTCCTCGGGGTCATAGACAATATCAAATGCAATTTCGTCGCCAGAAAAGGAATACCCTTCGGATGGATCTAAATCCGACATCTTTCCCATCCCAGCACTAGAAGTCTGTGCCACTACAGTAAATTGCCCCGAATATTCCTTCAAATCCGACAATCCATATCCCAAGGCATCGACCCCAGCCTCACCTAGCTCCTTCGCTAACAACAAAGCCGTCTCTTTTGTCCGATTAAAAATATGCACATGAAATCCAAGCATGTGTAACGCCCAAACGACACCGCGGGCCGCTCCCCCAGCGCCAATGACGGCTGCACATCGGTTTTTGTTATTATCCGTGCCGTTTTTTAGCCATTCTTTTAATGGGTTTGCAAACCCCAAATAATCGGTGTTAAAGCCTTCCCAAGAGACCGAGCCATTTTCATTTTGACTCCGAACCGCCGTATTACAAGCTCCAATAGCTTTTACCTCTGGGTTTATTTTTGTTAAAAACGAAATAAATTCCTCTTTAAAAGGGATGGTAATAGAAAGACCATAAATCGGGAGTAAGGCGGCAAGTTCTTGAAAAGTAAATAAATCATCGACAAGAAAAGGAAGATAAACGGCATTTATTTTATCACGTTTATATCCCCCATTATGAATAACAGGAGATTTAGAATGCATAATAGGATTGCCAATGACTCCATTGATTCGTGTGGTTTTGTTGATGTGATAATACTGATAAAGCTCGCACATTGTCTGTGGAGAAAGTTGGCCTAACTGAGTTTGTACAGGTTCACAAGAGGCATAACTCCAAAGAGAGCCCATTCGTTCTTGCAAAATTCGAGTCGGTAAGCCCACTACCCCCATCCCCAAGAGCACCTTTTCTTTGCCCCTTAATGAATCGGCAACTTTAATTAGACCCACTAAGTCGCTAGTCGAATTTAGCATACAGGCCGCTTTGGGAATAAATCCTTTTGCAATAATAAAATTGAGCCTATCTTCAAGATTATCTGGCAATCCATTAAAGTCGTGAAAAGAGAGAAGCACCTTATGACCCGTACCTTTTAATTCCCTAGCTAGCGACAAATGAGGCTCTGCAATATCAATGTAAAACGAAGGGATAAAAGCAGATAATTTAGCAACAACTAAACGATATTTTTCTGACAATTCTTCCTCTGTCCCAGAAAAAAGCCCCCCATCAGCTTTATTTCGAAGCGTCACTAACAACTCTAGCGAATTTTGTATAAGACAATTAGCAAATGCTTCCCATTCTTCATCCGCAAGCGACAAAGAGAGAAAATCCAGACGAAGCTCTACGCCTCGAATATATTCTAAATTATCTTTTATATGGATAATATTTTCAGAGAGATTTTGACCCGTTAGTAATAGAAAAATTTTATTCTGGTGCAACCCCTAACTCCTCTGGAGTAAAAAATTTAGTGTATGGACTATTGTTAGGATAACCGCGAAAAACTTTTAGAACTTTACCCTCTGCCTGCAAAACATCAAAGCGCTCACGAGAAACAGTAAAAGCTTTGCTAATAAATCCATCGTTAAGTTTCATTTCGGTTGGAGCTTTATGATAAAACATAGGAGATTGAAAATAAATAACCTCATCTGAAATTGAGTTAAGTCGAATAAAATAATAGCGAGGAGGATCTGCCTCGTCTAGCATAAGAAGAACATCTTTGGCTTGCAAGTCATTTAACCAACTAGCTTGTTCTTTTTCATTTCGTGCATTGTTGACAATAAAAACAACGACAACAAGATTAATAACCGCTAAAAAAGCAAATATTTGTAACACAAGTTTCTTTTGTTCTTTATTCATAGACTCTCCTAATAAAATTATAATGCAAAAAAAAAGAATAGACAACAGGTAAAAAAATACCTTATAATTAAAAAGGAGTAAAAGTATGAAGTATTTAAAAAAAATGATTGTTTTCTTGTTTGTAACCATTATCTTTAGCGGATGTTTTTTCATGACAGAAGAAGATATCAGCCATTATTCAATTGAAAAAGGGAGCTATCCCGAGACCCCAGATTTGGTTGTAGAACCCCCAGAGAGTATCACCGTTTTAGGTCAAAAACTTAGTTTGGAATTTGTCGACAACTTTGACTACGAAGGGGTATCGGGATTAGAAGCAAATTGGGAAACCCATAAAAACGGAGCACCAAGACGCGGAGCTAACTTTTGGGACGATGCGGCAAACGAAATGAAAAAAGACGCTAACGGCAATTCCTATTTTTCTATTGTTTCTAAAGAAATCCCTTTTAAAGATATGGGCATTGCTCTTACGGAAGAATATAAAAAGCTATGTAACATAGAAGACGAAAATGGAAAGGTACTCGTTTCTAATGGAATTAATACACTTAAGCCAATGCAATATGGGCTCTTTGTCGGAAGACTCAAAGTAGAGAAAGAGACAACTGGTCACTGGCAAGCCTTCTGGCACTATAATGACCAATATGAATTTGATATTTTTGAATATCACTCGTTAAGCAAGAGCTATCCTATCAATGAAGAATTTGCGCAAACAACTCATTATAATCATGCAAATGGAAGAAATTCATATTATCATTTTGAAACAGTTCCTAACTTACAAAAATGGAATACCTATGCGGTGCTTTGGACACCCGAAGAGTATGTTTATTATGTCAATTGGGAGCCTACCTACTTTGTCAGAAAAGATGAAAATGGTTTTGCAGGAGATGCAAGTGCTGCGAAAGAGAATCTTCTAAATAGCAAAGGAAATGCAATTATTCCCGATACCCCAGCCCCTTTTTTCTTTTCCACGGAAATTGGGAAAGGGGTTACTTGGGCAGAATTATGGGCAGGAAGAATGGATGTGAGCAAACTTCCCGATTCCTTAGATGTTGATTACTTTGCTTGGTATACAAACGATTCATTAAAGCAAGCGGCAATCGATAAGGCTGCAGAACTTGCGGCAAAAAAAGCACAATAGCTACTTAAATTTTAACCTTAAAATAACAAATGGCCTTGGAAGAATTTAATTTTTCCGAGGCCTTTTTTACCCGTTCTCGGGTGATTTCTTGGCAAATATTATTTTCGTTGTTGTTGCATAAAATAAATTGACGGTTGCCTCCATCGAGATGGTTTAGACGGAGTACCGCCTCGGCGGTGGAACCGCTTCCTGCAAAAAAGTCGAGCACCACGGCGTTGTTGTCTTTTCCCGAGATTTGGATTAAGTATTGGATTAAGGCTGATGGTTTGGGGTAGGAAAATTCTAAGTTGTATTGTTTTAGTTCTTCACTGCCGTTTCGGTTTAAGAAGTCCATAAGGAGTTCAGGCGGGACATTGCCCTCCTCTTCTTTTTCGTGGTAGAAAGATTTGGTGTAGAGGTTCCAGGTAGCTCGCCCACCTTTGGAATTTAATAGGGGCGAGCGTTTACTTTTTTTAAAGGAGATATAATCTTTGTTTGCAAGATAGCGAGTTTGTTCCCATCGCCAAACCCCGTCTCCCGAATTTGGAGAGACCTTTTCGCCATCGGCGTAATGAGATGGAAAAGCGATTCCTGGAGGAAGAACCAGTTCTCCGTCTGGACATTCAATAAAATAGCGTTGATTGCTCCTTGGCTGCAGCGTCGATAAATAAAAAGCAGTATCATCTTTGTAGTATTTACCTTGGTTAGGGCCATCGTTCTCTATTTTAGGATAATCTGCGATAGAGGGTTTTTCTTTAAATCGGGTTGCTGGAAATTGTTCATTGCAATAGACTAAAATATAATCGACTCTTGGGGTGTAGTAAGTTCCCCTAAAACTCGTTGTTTTAGTTCGCCTAACAAACTGAGCTAGACAATGTTCATCGGTAAAGATAGAATCGCAAAGCAGCTTTAAATTGGCAAGTTCCTCGCGACCAATCGAAATAAAAATAAGCCCATCGGGAGTTAGTAATTTTTTTGCTAACAGCAAGCGCTTTTCCATAAAAGAGAGCCATCTGCTATGGGGGTCGTTATCAGAAGGATGAGCAAAGCAATCGTTATAAATAAAGTTATCCCCTGGTGCCTCGGATTTCTTTCCAGTGCCATAGGGAGGATCTATGTAGATAATGTCAATTTTAGATTGATGGGTAGCTATAAGCGCCGTTAATGATAATCTATTTTCACCTTCTATAATAAAATGAGCATTGGGATCTATACAACTATTTATATCCAAGGAAGGACATGGTTCAAGAGTCGGAGTTCCTTTTTTTAACAATAAACAAGAATTTTCGCTAAAACGCTCAAACAAAAGGCCAAAAGTATGATTATTCTTATTATCAACACAATTCATAAATGCATTTTACCCTAATTTAGGGTATAATACTATATGAGAAATTCCTTTTTTCTTTTATTCCTACTTTCTAATCCCATGCTCTATGCAGATAACCAAAAAGTTGCCCTAATCGAGTCTCCACAAGATGGCTACCATTTGCGGATGCAACTCATTGCAGAGGCGAAAGAACGAATTTCTCTTTGTTACTACGAAGTCAATCCAAAAGACGAAATGGTTCAAAACCTCTTTGCACTACTCATAAAAAAAAGCAAAGAGGGAGTTTTCGTAGAAATTTTACTAGATGCAGTGGGTGGAGATTTAGGCAAATACGGCAAACATTTAGGCGACTCAAAAAATATCCAACTCTATTATTATAACGAAAATTTAATTAAAAAAGGTATAGCCAGTTGGCACCTTAGGATGCACGATAAATTTATGATTATCGACAATTCTTCTATTCTTGTTGGTGGACGCAATTTGCAAGACCGTTTTTTTGCTCTCCCTTCTTTCAAGGGAAAACTTGCCCTAGACCGTGAACTGCTTATCTCAAATCCATCGCCTGAATTCTATTACAGCTTTTATAGCTACTTCGAAAAATTACTCCATCATTCTTCCCCAGAGCTCCCAGCCAAAAAAATAAAAGATCTTTTTCCAAAAGAGGCATCATACAACAAATCTCCCATAGAATTAATGTTTTTTCCAATAGATAAAATCCAGCTGCATACCAACCCAACCGATCATCAAATCAAAGAACCTCTAATCTTTAATCATATATCGACTCGCCTACTTGATGCGCAAAAATCCATTATCATTCAAAGTCCCTACATCATCATCAATCCTCAAATTCAAAATCTTTTTAATGAACTTTCCATCAACAAGAGTATAAATCCAGAACTCACTATCAATATTTTAACCAATTCCTCGGCGAACTCCCCAAACCTACCTGCCTTTAGTCACTACCTAACCAACAGAGAAAAAATTGCCTCACTCCCCTTTAATTTGTGGGAATACCAAGGCACTCACTCTCTCCACGCAAAAAGTTATATCATCGACGACCGCTACAGCTTTATTGGATGTTTTAACCTAGATCCCCGCAGTATTAATCTAAATACCGAATATATGATTTCTATCGATGACGAGGCCTTTGCCCTTCATTTTAAATCTGCGATTCAAAAGGATATGGACAATGCTTTACGCGTTCAAAAAAATGGAGAGTATTATCCAAACGACTTAGTTAAAGCCAACAAGCAATCATTTTCAAAACAATTCTTATTTTCAATCATGAAACCCATCTCTAAATTCTTTACCGAATTACTATAAAGCTATCCTCTTCCCTCTTTTACAATCAACAAAATCGTGCTATTGTAAATCTATGAGACGAAGAGATCGAGAGGTCACCGACCTAAATGAAATCGACAAAATTATAACTCAATGCCACTGTTGCCGAATCGGCTTTTACGATAAAGGTGAGGTCTACATTCTTCCGCTCAATTTTGGTTACAGCCGCACAGACTCTAAGCAAATTTTCTATTTTCATAGCGCCAAAGAGGGACGTAAAATAGAGCTAATTCGCCAAAATCCAAAGGTCGGCTTTGAACTCGATTGCAACTATCAGCTTCGCACGCACTCCCTTGCCTGCTCCCACTCTGCTAGCTTTTCTAGCATTATTGGAACTGGTACCCTCTCTTTTATCGAGGACTTAACCGAAAAAAGAGCCGCCCTACAACAAATAATGCAACACAACACAAAAAAGAGCGACTGGAAATTTGACCAATCGATGGTAAATTCTGTCGCTCTTTTCAAACTTCAAGTTTCAAAAATCAGTGCAAAAGTGCACGAGTGAATTTCTCACTTTTAAGACTCGATTTTTTTGTACCGTTGTTGATTTTGAGAGGTTTTGTTTAAAACCGCAAATTCACTCGGGTGCTCTTTTACAAACTCATAGAAATCACGTCCTAGCCTTCTTGTAATTTTCATAATGCGCTTCCACTCATAACCGCGAAACAAATCTCGCACCATAAATTCCTCATCAATAAAAAGAAGTTTAGCATTCGCACAAGCAAGATCAACTAAATCTTTCAACTGGGTATCTTTCGTAATTTCCATCTTACTCTCCTATAATTTGCCTCACAAAAGGCTTCCTAATATAATAGACATGAGAAACTTTGCTTCCTCTAGTCGATGTTGATACTAAGACATTGTCCCTGCTTTCTGGTAAATCTAGATCAGAAATATCTTGAGGTTTATCAAACTCTTGTTCGAAGTATACAAGTTGGTTGTCAAGTGTAGTAATTATTTTTACTCGAACAGTTATATATCCAGTACCAAAAAATTCAGGACCATAAATCATAGCTGAATATTTTTTAACATTACTACCTAGTTTATAATCCCAATTATTTTCTTTTTTGTATTCGGGTGTAAAATATTCCACTACCGTACTTGATTGATCATATAACTCATCAATAAACTCCAATGTTTTAGCTTGCCAATTATCCCCTGCTAAACCTAGCATTTCAAACGAATATTCATAAGGTTGACGATACAAGAAATTTCCAAAGGTGTTTTTGCGTTTTTCTTCTGCTAAACGTTCTGCTTCCGCAGCTTGGGCTTCTGCTAGCTGTTGCTTTTCTGCTTCACGAACCTTATATGCCTCGATTATATTATTAAAATCATCAGCATCTGAATTTTTTAAACTAAATACGAATTTTTCAACATCAATTCTTCCTTGTGAAATCAGTTCTTGATAAAATCCTTCCTCAATCGTAATTTTCGTAGCAACTTCTCCGCTTGTGATTTCAAATAATCTAACTTGAAGATAGGTAGTTGGAAACAACCCAAAGAAAAAGCCAGGCTCATATATTTCTAGAATTAATTCTTTAAAATTTGCTGGTGATGAATCTAACTCAGAAACCATTAGAAAATTACAAAGAATCTCACTATCATTAAAAGCTATATTCTCATTATTTTTAAATACATTCATTGTCACAATTGAATCTTCTTGCACAGCCGAATACAAAAACTCATTTTTGGGTAATACGATACCAGCTGGAATATAAAGTTTCTCTAGCCTTTTTTGATAATCTTGAATGCTTCCCAATTCTAACCTCGCAAATTTTTTGGAATTCGATGTATCATAAAAACCCATCTCTTTTAGATTTTTAGATATATCACTATTTCTAGAAAATCGAAGAATAGGAATTTTATCACCAGAGAGCCCTACCCCAACCGTTTGACAAGAAATTATTAAAACAATTCCTAGTAGCACAAAAATCTTTTTACTCATTTTCATAACACACTCCTTTTGACCATATTTACATATGCATATATTACATATATAACACATAAAAAAAGTTTTGTAAAGAGCGGTTAAAATTATTTTAGATTTTCTTTTGAATTATCTTCTCTAACGAAGTAAGAAGCCGAACTTAAATTGTGTTTTTCTTTAGAGGTCACACGTATATTAGTACTACTATTTTCCCCATAGTCTAATGCATATTTAAAAACAGTTCCACAAAAAGCGCCAATCTAAGATATTCGTACCCTTTGTAACAGGTGCAAATTTTAAAAGTTGGTCATGATAATAAAGCAAAAATGTTTTTGTTGGCGGAATTTGATAAAGGTCATTACAAAAAATAATTCCACTAAAAACTTGAATATCAGTTACAGCTTCTATACACAGTTTCCAATATTCCGCATATTGCTCATCTTCTTGAAAATTTTTAAAATGAGTATATTTTTTAGAAAATTCCTCTATAACTTTTACCTGTACATAATCTAATAACATCTTTTGCCTCTATAATTAGATTTTATAAGCTATTAGCTAAAAGGTCAACTATTTTTCCACTAGGGTAAACGACTAGTGAGTGCATATCGTTGCCTCATAGCAAGTATTACCTTTTAGGTAACACTTGCTATGATATAAAAAAATGACTACATCAATACAAATATTATCGATATGCATCGCTAATATTAAATTATTTATTCGTCTCTAAAAACAAAAAAAGCGACTCCCTCGGGAATCGCCCTCTTCGTATCGCTAACAGAATTATTTATTATAACTACAATATATTTATTTCCTTTTTGTTAAAATACGGTCATTAACACTGCGTTTTGTATTAAGTGTTTAAATTGTAAGAAACGCAGTGGACATTACATATTTGCAATCATTTCCGTAGCAAACCCACTACAAGAAACAGTAGTCGCACCATCCATCATTCTAGCTAAGTCGTAGGTGACTTTTTTGCTTGCAATAGCGCCGACAAGGCCTTTTTCGATTAAGTTAGCCACTTCAATCCAGCCAAGGTATTCAAACATCATTTTTCCGGAAAGAATGACCGATGCGGGGTTCACCTTATCTTGCCCTGCATATTTTGGAGCCGTTCCATGAGTCGCTTCGAACATAGCAAAACCATTTACGTAGTTGATGTTTGCCCCTGGTGCGATTCCAATTCCGCCCACCTGAGCCGCAAGGGCATCGGAGACGTAATCCCCATTTAGGTTAAGTGTCGCAATTACATCGTATTCTGCGGGTCGGGTTAAAATTTGTTGTAAGAAGGCATCTGCAATACAATCTTTAATTAAGATTTTGCCTTCTGGTGCAACGCCACCGCACTCGTCCCAAGAAACTACTTTGTCGGCAAATTCTTCCTTCGCTAGTTCGTAACCCCAGTTTTTAAAGGCCCCTTCTGTGAACTTCATGATGTTCCCTTTATGAACCAATGTAACCGACTTACGATTATGTGCAATAGCATATTCGATTGCCGACTTAATAAGTCTCTTAGAGCCAGAGACGGAAACCGGCTTAATCCCAATTCCAGAATCTGCCTTAATTTCCCAACCAAAAATTTCTTTTAAAGATGCGATAAGTTCTAACGTCTTAGGCTCGCCTTTTAAGGTTTCAAAGCCCGCATAAACATCTTCTGTGTTTTCTCTAAAAATAACCATATCCACCAATTCAGGGTGCTTAACAGGCGTATCTAAGCCGTTATAATATTTGACTGGCCGCAAACAAACATACAAATCTAAAATTTGCCGTAACGCAACATTTAAGCTTCGGATACCCCCGCCCACTGGCGTTGTTAAAGGACCCTTGATCCCAACACTATACTCTTTAATTGCGTCGATAGTCGCTTGAGGCAACCACTCTCCTGTCGTGTCAAATGCCTTTTGCCCAGCTAACACTTCAAGCCACTCTACTTTTTTTGCCCCACCGTAGGCTTTTTCTACCGCTGCATCAAAAACTTTCACCGCAGCCGCCCAAATATCAGGCCCAATTCCATCGCCTTCGATAAATGGAATAATAGGATTATTAGGAACTTTTAGTCCTTCTGGAGTCATTGCAATTTTGTCTGCCATCTTGTTACCTCAAATAATTCGTTTTCTAATAATAGCAAATTTTCGCCCACTTTTTCAAGTCCGCCTTTTTTGTTTTTCGGGCGTGCCCCTATCGGGTCGCTATCCAGCTCAACTTGGACAAGGATGTCCTGATGCAGAGTCAAGTGCCACGGAAGGCACATCAAAACTCTGCCACTCTTTTTTTACCTATGTAAAAAAAGGAGTTTCGCCTCCTAGCTCACGCATCTAATCCAGATTTCTCTTTACAGAGCCGTAATAAATCAACAATGTCCCTTACAGGCAATAATGATTATTATTCCATTTTTTTCTGTATAAACCAGCCGATGCTCGTTGTCAATTCTTCGACTCCAATAACCAAATAGATTCCCTTTTAAAGGTTCAGGTTTCCCTGATCCCATCAAAAAGATTGCGCGAAATATCTTTTAAAAGAGCATTGATTCGGTTAAGGTTTTAGCAACATATCTAGCTTTGCCAGATTCAACTTCTGCTGCAATTGAATGCAAATGATCTATGTTTTGCTTCGAATAAAAAGGTTCATTAGGTGCCGAAATTTCAAACGGTATACGTTGCTCTTTAACGGCAGCAATAGCGAAAACAGTAATTGCAGTTGTCATCGTCATGCCAACTGCCATGCAAAACTGGTCAAATTGTTCTTTTAATTCTTCATCCATACGAATGCAAATATTACGCTGTGCCATAAAAAGCTTCTCCTTGCATATATCATATAACACAGTATTTGCATTGTCGATAAAAATTATTACAATATAAATAAAAACTAATATTTTTACTATGGCATCTAATATTCTCACGAATAACTCAACTCTTATTCCATCATTAAAATATTCTTATCTGTAGTTTGGTCTTTGAGTAGAATTTCTAAAAGTTCTTTACCCATAGGAGGCTCTAGTCTCTATGCCCTTTTTCTTCGTACATGCGTTCATCAGCTAATTCGAGAATCTTTTTAAATTCGTGAGATTCGCTAGATAAGGCGATACCCACACTTGCAGAAATTTGAACTTGTATTGCACCAATTTTAAAAACATGCTCGGACAATAGTTTGATTCGTTCTTTAATTTTATTGGCACTTTCTATATTGAGAACATGGGGGACAAGTAAAACGAATTCGTCTCCACCAATTCGAGCAATAATAGAGTCAACTTTTAAATTTGTCTGGAGTCGCCTTGTGTAGGCAATAAGGAGTTTGTCTCCAATTTCGTGTCCATAGGTATCGTTTACAGGTTTAAATTTATTTAAGTCGACAAAGAAAAGAGCATAAGGCTTTTTAAATGGCGACAATGCAAATTTTTCGAGTTTTAGTCGGTTAAATACACCCGTTAGCAAATCTTTTTCGAGTCTATTGTCTAGTCGTTTTTTTGCAATTTCTAGGCGATAAATAAAAAATGTAAAGATTAAATTAAAAAGGAGGATTAGGAAAAACCAAAAAAGACCATCCATAATATAGGAGGTACGCCTGTTTGTAATATACAGACAAAGGCTCCACTGGTTTAGACCAATCGTTACGCTCTTAGAAAAAGCCTCATCCTTTTTAAAATTTTTACTTTTAGATGCAATTATTTCGCTTCCCTCATAGTTAGTCATTAAGCCATATTCATACCCAAGATTAGCTAAATTATTGATCCCTGTATAATTGAGCAATGCCTCTAGGTCGAGGGAGACGGCAAAAAAACCTTTAAACTTGCCATTCATAAAAACGGGGTTTCGTATTACAATCCCCACTCCCCCTTGGATAAGATCAAAAGGGCCCGAGATAACCATTTCTCCTGAATCACGTGTTAATTTAGCATCGGCACTGGTATCTGGATGTTCTAAGATATTTACACCAAGATTAGTTTGAAATTTAGTAGGATATACGAGAGAAAGAACTCCATTAGGTAGGTAAGAGATTGTCGGCTTTACATTTTCATCGTGCATTTTAGAAGCTAGATAATAAAAAAGTTGATCCGATATCTCCCCTTTGTTTTGCAATAGAAATGTTTTTAAGATTTCTGTATTGTATTCTTGAAATTCGATGGTTGCAATTAGGCGAGTCATATATATTTCGCGGATGTTAGCTTCTTTATCTTTTATAGCATTAAGAGATCGAACAGAGACATCGTACGATATAATTG
>CAYJGX010000023.1:0-9117 GCA_964369795.1 uncultured Spirochaetaceae bacterium | reverse complement strand
AATAAAAACAACATGAGAAATTTTCATAAACCCTCCATAAATATTATTAAAATTTAAAAGAAAATAGAAAAATAATCAAGTAGCTATTAAATGAGCGTATAAAATGTACCCTCCATAGCGCGCAAAAAAAATATCAAAAAAAAAAACTAATGACCTTGCCTATTAAGGTTGATATGAGTAAATTAATAGTAATAAAACACAGCGAGGTTGTGATGAGCGAAGAGAAAGACGAAGTTTTCACAGAAGAATCAGCGTCTACAATAGAAGAAAATGAAACTGTAAATACCGAAGTTGCAGCAGAACCGACCGTTGCAGAGCTTCAAGCCGAAATTGCCAGCATGCAAGATCAATATCTGCGAAAAGTGGCGGAACATGACAATTTTAGAAGACGCCTACTTAAAGATAAAGAAGATGCTATTAAGTATGCAAACGGGAAATTGTTAGAAGACTTAATCGAAATTATCGATAATTTCGATCGTGCCTTAACATCAGGAAAATCGAATAAGGATTTTGATTTATTTTATGACGGAATATCTATGATCGAGGGACAAATGCTTAGCATGCTCGATACTAAATATGGTTTAAAAAAGATGGATTGTAAAGGACAAGATTTTGATCCCGAAATCCATGAGGCCGTCGCCATTTTGCCAGCTCCAGAAGGAAGCGATTTAAAAGGACAAATGGTAATGGATGAAGTTCTTAAGGGTTACACCTTAGGAGATCGAGTTTTACGACACGCAAAAGTAGTCGTAACAAAAGAAACAGAAGAAAATTAATACTTTTAAAACAAAGGAGAATGATTATGGGAAAAGTTATAGGTATTGACTTAGGAACAACAAATTCATGTGTGGCAGTCATGGAAGGTGGCGATGCTATCGTTATTCAAAATGCAGAAGGACAACGAACAACTCCTTCAATTATTGGATTTACTGCAAAAGGTGAAAAACTAGTAGGACAACCTGCTAAAAACCAAATGATTACAAACCCAGAAAATACGGTTTATTCAATTAAACGATTTATGGGTCAAAAATTTAGCGAAGCAACAGCAGAAGCTAAAATGGTACCTTACAAACTAACTACAGGTGCAAATGATGAAATCAGATTAGATGCTCACGGAAAGCTCTACTCGGCTCCAGAAATTTCAGCTGTCGTTCTACAAAAAATGAAACAAACAGCAGAAGATTATTTAGGCGAAACCATTACCGAAGCGGTAGTTACCGTTCCCGCTTACTTTAACGATGCTCAACGACAAGCGACTAAAGACGCAGGTAAAATTGCTGGATTAGACGTTAAACGGATTGTAAACGAACCCACCGCAGCGGCACTTGCTTACGGTATGGGGAAAAGCGATAAAGAAGAAAAAATTGCCGTTTATGACCTTGGTGGTGGAACTTTTGATATTTCTATCTTGGAATTAGGCGATGGCGTATTTGAAGTAAAATCGACTAGTGGAGACACTCACTTAGGTGGTGACAATTTTGACCACCGAATTGTTGAATGGCTAATCGATGAATTTAAAAAAGATCAATCTATCGACCTTTCCGCAGATAAAATGGCGTTACAACGACTAAGAGAAGCGGCAGAAAAAGCAAAAATTGCTCTTTCAAGTGGACAATCAACAGAAATAAATCTTCCGTTTATTACTGCGGATGCAACTGGACCTAAACACTTAGCTGTTAATTTGACAAAAGCAAAATTTGAACAAATGGTTTCTGACCTTGTCGAAAGAACGAAAGAACCCTGTCGAAAAGCATTAAAAGATGCGGGTTTAACTGCTAGCGATATAGACGAAGTTATCTTAGTAGGTGGTTCCACTCGAATTCCAGCAGTGCAAGCGGCTGTCAAAGAATTGTTTGGTAAAGAACCACATAAGGGAGTTAACCCAGACGAAGTAGTTGCAATGGGTGCGGCTATCCAAGGTGGAATTTTAGCAGGGGATGTAACTGACGTTCTTCTTCTAGATGTAACACCACTCTCTCTTGGTATCGAAACATTAGGAAATGTTTGTACAAAACTTATCGAAAGAAATACAACTATTCCTACAAGAAAGAGCCAAGTCTTCTCGACGGCGGCCGACAATCAAAATGCCGTTTCTATCCATGTTCTTCAAGGAGAACGCCAAATGGCAGCCGACAACCGAACTTTAGGTAAGTTTGACTTAACCGATATTCCAGCAGCTCCTCGAGGAGTGCCACAAATTGAAGTTACATTTGATATCGATGCAAACGGAATTGTTCACGTATCTGCAAAAGATTTAGGAACAGGCAAAGAGCAAAAAATTAGAATTGAAAGCTCTTCTGGACTTTCAGAAGCCGAAATCGACAAAATGGTCAAAGAAGCCGAAATCAATGCAGAAGCAGATAAAAAAGCAAAAGAATCGGCAGAACTTATCAATACGGTAGATTCAACCATTTATGCAACAGAAAAATCTTTAGCAGATTATGGCGATAAAATTTCAGCAGACGACAAGGCAACCTGTGAAGCGGCACTAAACGACCTTAAAGAGGCTCAAAAATCTGGAAATCCAGAGGAAATGAAAGCGAAACTCGAGGCACTTCAACAAGCATCACATAAACTTGCAGAAGAAGTATATAAACAAGCTGGTGCTGCGGGTGCAGGAGCTCCTGGAGCTGAAGGCGGTTGTGGTTGTGGTGATGAAGGCTGCGGCGATGGCGGTTGTGCTGATGGTGAATGCGATTGTGATGACAAAGCTAAAAAAGAATCACCAAAAAGCGGAAAAGCAGACGATATTGACTACGAAATTGTAGACTAATTTTAAAATCAAATACAGAATTTAGCCGTCTCGAAACCGAGGCGGCACTTCTGTTATTTAAAGGATATTAATTTGGCATCAAAAAGAGATTATTATGAAGTGCTAGGCATTCAAAAAAATGCCTCGAAGGACGAAATAAAAAAAGCATATAGAAAACTAGCGATACAATTTCATCCAGATAAGAACCCTGGAAACAAGCAAGCAGAAGATTCTTTTAAAGAGGCAACCGAAGCCTACGAAGTTCTAAGCGACGAAACGAAAAAACAAACCTATGATCAATTTGGTCATGCAGGACTCGATGGCATGGGTGGTGGCCAAGGCTATAGCAATGCCTACCGCGACTTTTCCGATATTTTTGGTGGCGGCGGATTTGAAGATATTTTTGGCTCCTTCTTTGGGGGAGGAAGTCGTTCAAGAAGTTCAAGAAGCAATTATGGACCTGCACGTGGAAGCGATTTAAGATATAATTTGCGAATTCCATTTAAAGAATCCATTTACGGAACAAAAGTAGAAATTTCATTTGCTCACGATATTGCCTGCTCTACTTGTAAAGGATCTGGAGCGAGCGAAGGGAGTCAAAAGCAAACCTGTCAAGCTTGTGGCGGGCAAGGTCAAGTGCGACGAAGCTCTGGCTTTTTTCAAATTCAGCAAACGTGTCCTAGTTGCCATGGAGAAGGCTTCAAAATCGATAAACCTTGTACCGGCTGTCATGGTAGTGGAATAGAAAACAAAACGCAAAAAATCAAGGTCACCATACCACCTGGAATTGAACCAGGACGCAGAATCCCCATAACAGGCCAAGGAAACAAAGGTCGAAATGGTGGTGCGGCGGGAGACCTCTATATTTATATCGACGTTCAAGCTCATGAAACATTTGAGCGAAGCGATGACGATCTTTATGTTGCAATCCCTATCTCGATGGTTCAAGCGGCATTAGGTGCAGATATCTTTGTAGAAACACTCGATTCTAAAAAGCTCAAACTCAAAGTTCCCTCTGGAACTCAACATGGTAAGTTCTCTAAAATCAGAGGCGAAGGTGTTCCCCATCCTCACAATCCAGAAAGAAAAGGAGATCTTTACGTTAAGGTACTTATTGAGATTCCTACTCATCTTTCACGAACTGAAAAGGATTTATTAAAGCAGTTATCACAATCCATGAAAGTCAATGATTCTCCCAAACCCATTAAACTTTCAAATTTAGACTAAAACAAAACAGGAGAATATTATGGCAAAATGGCTTACAGGTTTTCATGCTGTAGAAGAATCTTTAAAAGCAAGCGGAATACAGGGAACTCTTTATATAACCGGTAAAGGCGATCGATACGATAAACTGATTCGGCTTGCACAAAAACGAGGTATCCCCTACCGCAATGCAAACAGGCAAAAAATTCAGGCGCTATCTGGTCTACCCGAAGCCCGCGACTGTGCTCTTCAAATTTTTAAAGATTCTATTTCCATAGATAACAAGAAAACCGAAGAAGAATTTCAAGTCGATAAGTCTGCAACGCTAGAACTTTTCCTAGAAAAAATTGAAAGCGAAGATCGCGAACGCTCTACAGTGCTTGTCCTAGACTGCATTACAGACCCGCAAAATTTAGGGGCAATTTTGCGGAGTGCAGACCAATTTGGAGCCGATTGCGTTATTATCCCACAACGAGGAAGTGCTAAAAACTCCGCAACAGTAATGAAAACATCTGCAGGAGCGGCTCGCTATGTTAAAATCTTTGTCGTTCCAAATCTTCGCCGCGCCATCGAGTTACTTAAACAGTATAACTACTGGGTTTATGGCACCGACATGGGTGGCACCCCTATAAAAGAAGAAAAATTTACCCCTCGTGCAGCCATCGTTATGGGCAACGAAGGAAAAGGAATGAGATCGTTAACTAGTGCAACTTGCGACTCAATCTTATCTATTCCTATGTGCGGACACATCGACTCGTTAAATGTTTCTGTTGCCTGTGGCATTATTCTCTACGAGATGTATAATGCCAAAACAGAATAATTGTTTTATATCGTAAAAAAAAGCGATTAGTCTAGCAACTAATCGCTTTTTTTAAATTCATAAATAATTATACTTACATCACTGAAAGAGGAAGGGTTGCCGTAATGTTATCGGAACTGTTCCCTACTCGAATTTCGAAATCACCTGCTTCTGTAATCCAACCATGTGTGTTGACATCGTAGAATTTAAATGAATCTGCATCTAATTCAATGGATACGGTTTTGGTTTCATTTGGTTCTAAGTAGACTTTAGTAAACCCTTTTAATTCGATTTCTGGGCGATAAACAGAAGATTCATTGTCATGAACATAAACTTGAACAATCTCTGCCCCTTTGACTGAACCTCTATTTGTTACTGTACAATTTACAGTGACCGTTTCATCTGCATTAATTGCAGCAGAAGATAGCTTGACATCGGATATTTCATAAGTGCTGTAAGAGAGTCCAAATCCAAAGTTAAATTGAGCCTCTACATTTTTGGTTAAGAAATATCGATAACCAACATCTAAACCTTCTTCGTAATTACAATCCCAAATCTGTCGCAATGCTTTGCTACCCATAAGAGGAAGCCCTGGTAAAAGTCGAAGCATTTGTCCTTTTGGAAGATAATTATCGGCTACAGGATAGTCGTCAAAATCTTTTCCAAATGTAAATGGAAGTTTTGCAGTAGGATTTACGTCCCCAAATAAGACTCGTCCTAAAACTTCACCAGCTTGCCCTAAGTAAAATGGATTTACAAGTGCTTTTACTCCATCGATCCAAGATTCGGTTTCATAAGCTCCACCACAATTGATGACAGCAACAACATTGTCGTTGTATTTAGCAGCTCGTTTTAAGTTAGCAACTTGATGGCTCCACATTTTCCAATGTCTGTCTAGGTATTCTTCTTCTGAGATAGTATTCCAACCTTCACAAACAATAACCATATCTGCATTTTTCATTGCAACAACATCACCACTACCAATACTTCGTACTTTAACATTAGGGCCTGCTGCTTTTTTGATACTATCAAAAAAATTCATTGGATTGTGTGCAATAACCCAACCAGCCCCACCACAACTTGTAGGAGTCATAATTGCATTGCTTCCCATAACAACAATTTCTTTTACTTTTTCTCTGTTGATAGGTAAAATGTTATCTTCATTTTTGAGTAGGACAATGCCCTCTTCGGCAACTTTAGTCGCTATTTCATCGTGCTCTCCACCAAATTCGATTGCATTTTCATCGATTTGAGGGCGATCAAATACACCAAGCTTGATTGCCGAAAGTAAGATACGATATACCTTATCGTTAATCCCGCTCTCTAACTCTTCCTGTGTTATTTGACCCTTTTTAACCATTTTGTTAAAAGCTTTTTCATTAAAATATTGTCCTCTAGGCATTTCTAAATCTAGGCCAGCAACAAAAGGTTCGTATGTGTTATAAACGGAAATCCAATCGGAAACAATAAAATATGGAAAATTCCATTTTGTTTTGATGATATCATTCATTAAATATTCATTTTCAGAGGCAGAAATTCCATTGACAGGATTATATGCCATCATGATAGATGCAACATCCCCTTCATAAATCGCTTTTTTAAATGCGGGAAAATAAATTTCATGCAAAGTTCTTTCATCGACAATAGAATTCATTCTATGACGGTCGTTATCGGCATTGTTTGCAGCAAAGTGTTTTACACATGCAATAATTCCATTGTCTTGTATGCCTTTAATAAACTCTGCAGCAACTTCACCCGCTAAATAGGGATCCTCTCCCATATATTCCCAGTTTCGACCATTAGTTGGAAGGCGTTGAATATTGACTCCAGGACCTAACAATATATCTGCTCCTTTTGCTCGGCATTCCTCTGCAATCACACGACCCACTTCATAGGCAATCTCTTTGTTAAAACTAGAAGCATAAGTAACAGCACCTGGAAATGCAGTAGAACGACCATTTGCACGGATTCCCATAGATGCATCGACTAATTTTAGAGATCGAATTCCTAACTCTGGAATAGGAATAGTGTAAAAGCCCTGATATCCCCCAAGAAAACGCATTTTTTGCTCTAATGTCATTTTGTCGACTAGCGCTTGTGCCCTTTTTTCTGGTTCCCATTCTGGGTTAGCAATAGATTGAAAAATTTCTATTCTTTTTAATTCAGCTTCACTTGCTTGTGCACTTACATTTCCAGCAGAAACGACGACACAAGATGATAAGACGAGTATTCCCATCAACATTAAAATAATATTTTTATACAAAGTAATCCTCCAAATTGTACTTCAATGAATTATAACTCACTTTTATAAATTTGTAAAGTTTTAATTAAAAAGATAAATTAAAACAACTCTTTACATTATTGATTTTTAATTATAAAATGTATCAATGAAAAAAGACGAAACCTATTATTTAGCTTTCATGGACAATTCCATCGAGCAAATAAAATCGACATATAATAAATGCATACAAAAATTTAATATTGGAAAACAGGCCTTAGCAGCATTTGAAATTCGCTATAATGAATTTCTTGCAGCCCCTATTTTAGATATGGAATCCTTTTTTGACAATGAACTTCGTATCGCAAAAGCAATATATGATAACCTTTGCATAAAAGATGAAGAGAACGAACTTAGACCGACTAAGAGTTCAAGCATGGAGCAAACCTTCAATTCTATAGCAGAGGAACAAGCAAATAAAATAAAAATATATCCAAATCCGCTATTTGTTATCTCAGATGACGAGCTTGATAAACTCTTTGGCTTCATCAATAGATTATACAATGATTTTTGGGAAGAAGCTGAATTTATTTTTAGAAAGAAATATAAAATAGGAAATGGTTCTCCTCTTCAACAAATCATCGTTTCCCTTTATGACTATCTACCCCGTCACGAAGGAGATATTCCTTATGCGGCAATTGCAATAAACAGCGCATTCAAACGAAAAGAACATTATAAGAATATCGAAGTATTAAAAAATAGCACCATACGCGAAGCGGCTATACAGCTTAACCGACTACTAAACGTCCTAAACAACGAAGTAAAGGATACCTATCACTTTGCAAATGAGGACTTAAAGTTTTTAGCTACTTTTAAACAAGAAGTCGATATGGCAGTTTTCAACTTTAGACTTACAGCCTTTTCTTCCTCAGTCAGAAATTACTGATTTTTCTCTCTATCATTTATTTTTGGGTCAAAATAAAAAAAGACCAAATCAGCATTTTTTAAAATTTCTTTTTTCTCATCTTTACTAATTTTTCTTTTAAATAGCAGTAAATATATTCTTAGTAATATTTGCTCTAAATTCCCCATAAAATTTATGCAATACCAAAAAAATAATAGCAAAAACCAAAGCAACAGAGAAATCCCAAAAAAAAGAGCATCTTCTAACCCTGGCAAAATAGTATAAAAAAATATACCAACGAGGGGGATCGTCATCACAACCGTTAAAGACATTCGCCCAAGTTCACGGAAAAAATTAAATAAAATATTCTGTTGACGAGGTGTTACTTTGATAGGAAGATCATAATAGCGAAACAGAGGTAGCATCAATGCATACTGAACCATTAGATTGCCAAAAGTAAAAATTTTCGTGTTATTTTGAAAAATAAAATCCCATTGTGTAGTAACGTGTTCTCCTAAGCGGCTAGCTATAAAGTCTGTTCCAATGTAATATGCAAAAAAACCAAAAAAAGAGACAATATATAAAATCGAAAACTGCCTATATTCTCTATCTTCTTTTACAATAGAAATCTTATATCCCAAGATCGCACCAAACAAGGAGTAAGGGATAATGGAGCTAAGTGGAAAAGGTTTTGCACCCCAGTTATAAAGGAAAAAAGACAATATTTTATGATACCATTCTCGATAATAGTAATATTCACTTAATCTTAAAAAATCAATCTGACGAATTTCAAGAAAAATCAACCAACTAAAAGCCAGCAAAGTAAACCCGTGCAATACACTGTTGTAATATTTTTTTCTAAATTTATGTAAAATCAGGAATATAGATACAGTAAAAAAAGAACTAAATCCAATAATAATAAAGTATGTTGTAAAAAAAATGTTATCTAACGACGGAATGATAAATTTGCCATCATTAAATGTAAAAAACAATATACCAGCACTCGATTCTTCACTATAAGGTAGCTTAGAAGAGGGAGCAAAAAAATAGGAATAAATGAGCTCTAAGATAGAAAAAAAGAGCAAAAATTTTAATTGTGTTAAAAAAATCGATTTATAACTCTCATTATTCCTTAATTTTATGGAAGCCGCCCAAACTGCCGATAAAGAAAAAATGAAAGCCATCAGTCCCACTGTCATGTTAGTTAAGTACTTAGGAAATACTAGCCAAAAGGCTTCACT